>NZ_JBEWSZ010000001.1:2402229-2702508 GCF_040537815.1 Mesorhizobium shangrilense | reverse complement strand
TAGTCAAGAGGTGGCCGAGGGTTTTTTGGAAACGAAAGGAGATCATGATGACAGACGGCGTCGTGGAGCGCTCTCGCCCCAGGGATCGAATCCTGGAGACGGCGCGCGACATGTTCCACAAGCACGGCATCAAAGGCGTCGGCGTCGACGCCATCACCGAAGCTGCCGGCACGAACAAGATGACGCTCTATCGTCATTTCGAGTCCAAGGACGATCTCATCATCGAATGCCTGCGCGCCACCGCGTCCAAGGCCGGCGCGATGTGGGACACATTCGAGGCCGAATTTCCTGGCGACAAGCCCGCGCAACTCTATGCCTGGGTGCGCAAGGCCGCCGACATGCTCAACGCTGATAGTCGCGGTTGCGACATGGCCAATGCCGCCGTTGAATTGACCGAGCCCGATCATCCCGCCAGGAGTGTGATCAAGGAACTCAAGGGCGCCCAGCGCGATCGTCTTGTTGCCCTGTGCCGGGATGCCGGCATTGGTCAGGCCGAGCTTCTGGCCGATACCCTGTCGCTGCTGTTCGAGGGCGCGCGCGTCAGCGTGCAGGCGATGGGCACCGAGGGGCCGAGCGCGCAATTCGTGCGGATGGCCGAAGGGCTCATTGCATCGTTCAGGGGCGCCTCGGCGGGCTAGGCTTCAGACCAGGCTTGATGGGCGTGGACGTGGCGGTCTGCCGCGTCCACGAGCATTGCCGTGAGCCGCATCCTGACATTCATGGTTTGCCGGAAATGAAAAAAGCCCGCTGCCGGGAGGAGGTGGCAGCGGGCTCGATTTCGAACGTGGCGCGGGAGGAGGTGCGCCCCATTCAGCGTTGGCATCGCATCTGGGAGGAGTAGATGGCCAACACGGTCAAGCTACGCATTGCCCAACGATTCGGCAATCGCGGATGTTGCATAGCTGCTGTGCAGATTTGCCGGATCACCTAGGGGAATGGCCGTCAGGCCGCGTGTGAAACAGATGCCGGCCGGCCCGAAAATCGCCCGGCTGTCGCAGCCTCGATATCATTGCACCGGAACATTTTCCTTCAAAATCAGCCGTGGCTCAATGAACTTCCTCGTCAGGTATGGCGCCGAAGAAGCGATGGAGCCCAACAGGCGGATGACCGACTGCTCGGCGATCAGCCGCGCATTCTGGTCGATGACGACATCGAGCAGGTCGTCCACCAAGTAGCCACGCGTCTCCCTGGTCAGATCGTGGCAGATGAACACCGGCTTCCTTTGCGGCTTCGCTTCCCGAAGTGCCTTCGCCACGCCGGAACGCCCGGCGCCGACGCAGTAGATGCCAAGCAGTTCCGGCTCGTTGTGCAATGCCTTCATCGTCGCGGTGTAGCTGACTTCCGGCTCGTCGTTGATCTCGACGGCGCTGGTTACGGTCAGGTTGGGAAATTCCTCGCTGAGCACGGAGCGGAAACCCATTTCGCGTTCCTCGTGTCCGCGATAGGAGCGTGAGCCGACGACCATGGCCAGATGGCCGGAGCGGCCACCAAGAAAGCGCCCCATCAACAGCGCCGCCGTGCGGCCGGCAACGCGGTTGTCGATGCCGACATAGGCCGAGCGGGGAGCGGCGGGAACGTCGGATATCATCGTCACCAGGCGAATGCCGGCTTCGACGACCTCGCGCAGGATGTTGCGCGTTCGTGGATGGTCGACCGCGATCACGCCGACGCCATTGGCTTTGAGCGATAGGTTCTCGACCGCGGCCTGCAGCGCGCTCGGTGAAATGCCGGCAAGGTTGTGGATGCGGCAGGATGCGACAAGCGGCAGGCGCGCCGCATAATCCTCGATATATGCAGCCAGATCCATCATGAAGGCATTGCTGCCGATGGGCAGGAAGAATTCGAGATGGGCGGGTCTCGAAGGCAGCGTCACCTGATCCGCGACCGGCAGGTAGCCGAGCTGTTTTGCGGCTTCCATCACGCGCTGCCGGTTGGCGGCGCTGGCACCCGGCCGGTTGTTGAGCACGCGGTCGACCGTGGCGGTCGAGAGGCCGCAGGTCCTGGCGATGTCCGAGACGGTGGCTTTCATGGGCTTTCAGCCTGTCGGCTGGGTGCCTTCGACGATCGCGTCGTGGATTTCCTTGTCGGACATGCCGGTAATGATCCGCTCGACCTCGGCGACGCTGGTCTTCTTCGGGTCGATATCATCGGCGACCACCTTGCCTCGACGCATGACGACGATGCGGTCGACCACCTGGAAGACGTGGTGGATATTGTGGGCGATGAAGATGCAGGAGTGGCCTGAATCGCGGGCATTGCGCACGAAGCTCAGCACGCCTTGCGTCTCGGCGACGCCGAGATTGTTGGTCGGCTCGTCGAGGATGATCAGGTCGCTGTCGAAATGCATGGCGCGCGCGATCGCCACGGCCTGGCGTTCGCCTCCCGAGAGCGAGCCGATCGGTGTCGTCGGCGGGATGTTCTTGGAGATGCCGACCTGCTTGAGCAGGTCGCGGGCGACGACATTCATCGCCTCCTGGTCCATGCGGTTCAGGAAGCGCGGTGGCTTGAGCGGTTCGCGCCCGAGGAAAAGGTTGCGGGCGATCGACAGTTGGGTGACCAGCGCCGAGTCCTGGTAGATCGTCTCGATGCCATGGGCGATGGCGTCGCTGGTGCTGCGCAAATTCACCTTCTTGCCGCGAATGAAGATGTCGCCGCTGGTCAGCGGCACTGCGCCAGACAGGACCTTGATCAGCGTCGACTTGCCGGCGCCGTTGTCGCCGAGCAGCCCGACGATCTCCCGTTCATTGACATGGAAATTGGCATCCACCAGCGCCTGCACGCGCCCGTAGGACTTGCGGATGTTGGTCATGCGGATCAGTGGCTCGACCATGGTTCACGTCCCTGCCTGATGCCGGCGTTCCAGCCATGAGTGGAGCGCCATCATGCCGAGGATGATCGCGCCGATGAAGATGTTGTAGGCAAGGCCGGGCACGCCGATCAGCACGATGCCGTTGCGCATCACGCGCAGGATCAGGATACCGAGCACGGTTCCGATGATCGTGCCGCGCCCGCCGGTCAGCGCGGTGCCGCCGATCACCACCATGGCGATGACCTCGAGCTCGTAGCCGGTGCCGCTGTTGGGGTTGGCGGCCGAGGTGCGCAGCGAGGAGATGACCCCGGCGAGCGAGGCCATGACCGACGACAGGATGAACAGGCCGATCTTGACGCCGTTGACGTTGACGCCGCGCGCCCTTGCCGCGCTGGGGTTGCCGCCAGCCGCCTGGATCCAGTTGCCGATGCGGCTCTGCGTCAAAACGTAACCCAGCGCGATGGCGGCTGCGATGAACCAGAACAGCGACATGTAGATGCGGAATGGCCCGAGATAGAAATCGCCGACCAGTATGGTGGCGAGCCAGGTGCCGTCGGCGCTCCAGGTGCGCTGCGGAAAGCCGTCGGTCACGAACAGGGCAGTGCCGCGCACGACCAGCAGCATGCCCAGCGTCACCAGGAAGGACGGAATTTTCAGCTGCGTCACGAACCAGCCGTTGACCAGTCCGATGAAGGCGGCGACCAGCAAGGCGACGATGAAGCCGACCTCCAGCGAGGTGAGACCGCTGTTGAACAGCGTCCACATCAGCACCGGCGAGAAGCCGAAAAGCGAGCCGACCGACAGGTCGAATTCGCCCGATGTCATCAGCAGCGTCATGGCCAGTGCGATCAGGCCGAGCTCGACGGTGAAGGCCAGCGTGTTCGAGATATTCTGCGGCGACAGGAAATCGTGGTTGAACCCCCAGAAAACGGAGATCTCGACGACCAGCAGCACGAAAGGCCCGAATTCCGGCCGCGCGATCAGGCGTTGGAGTAGCGAATGATTATCCACGTTGGACCCGCGACATGGTTGGGATTGGCCGGCAGCTCAACGCATCGAGCGGTCCGAGGCGGCGGAAAGGCAATGTCTGGCGCCGCGCATCCGGAAGGACGCGCGGCGCTGTAGGTCTCGAGTCTTACTTGCCCGACAGGATCTTGTCGTAGACCCCAGCGGTGTCCTTTTCGTAGAGCGCGCCGGTGATCACGTTGAAGCCCGGAGGAATGCCTGATGCGGCCATGTTGGCGAGCGAAAGCGCCACATAGCTGGTCGCCTGCGGGTCCTGCCACTGGCCGGCATTGACGTAGCCGTTCAGCACTTCCTGCGTGGTGTCGAGCGAGTTGCCCCAGCCGACGACCGGGATTTCGCCCGGCTTGACGCCGACCTGGTCGAACACGCGCTTGATCGAGCCGGTGACCAGATCGCCAAGACCGATGATCGCCTTGACCTTGCCCTTGTGGGCGGTGAGGTAGTCGACCATGCGGTTGATGACTTCTGCCTGGTCGAGCGTCGCTTCGGTGACTTCATACGTGATTCCGAGCGGACCGAAGACGCTCTTGATGCCTTCCTCTTCCTGGACGCCATAGGTGGCGCCGGGGATTTCAACAGGCATCCAGACGAAATCGCCCTTCTTCACCAGGCCTTTGTCGACCAGATACTGCGCCCAGTGCTTGCCGAAGGTGACGTTGTCGCCGCCGACATAGGCATTGAAATTCGCCTTGGGGTCAGGCGTGTTGAAGTTGATGATCGGGATGTTGGCCGCGCGGGCTTCCTTGACGATCTCGACAAGGCTGCCCGGATCGGGACTGGTGGTGACGATGCCGTCGGCCTTGGCGGAGAGTGCGGCGCGAACCGCTTCCTGCTGCGAGGCGACGTCGCCATTGTGGAACGAGGTGTTGACGGTGTTGCCGGTGTCCTTCGCCCACTGCTTGGCGCCGGCGAGGAAGTAGGTCCAGACCGGATCGGCCGGGCCGCCATGTGAAATCCAGTAGAAGGTCTTGGCCTGTGCGGCCGCTGGAATGGCCAGCGCCACGATCAGACCAATTGCAAGTAATCGTAGCCTCGTCAGCATTTGGTTTCCTCCCATTTTGAAAATGACTACCAAGTCCAACTTCAGTTCCGGCAAAGAAACCGGACCGCGTCTTTTTGCCAGCGCCAGTCAGATACGTCAGAGCACCCCCTTTTTCAGCGGATGGCAAGCCTCCATTTGCAAGTGGTAGACGGGGGCGAGTGGGGCGCCATCAGCACCTCAATCAGATTACATCAGTTTGGATGAGATTTTCCCGGCAGGCGACCCTTCCTCGGCAGGCAAATTTCCATAAAGTGCGCCGGGCACAGGGAGGAAGCCATGACTGGAAAACGGTGGCGCGTCGTCGGCGTGAATTTTGATCACATGCATATTGGTGACCTGCTGCGTGAGGTTCACGACCATCCTGAAGCCGAGATCGTCGGCATCTGCGATGCCAGCCCTGAGCGGATGACAAGTGCGGCGGCGGCCCTCGACATTCCAGCGGACAAGATCTTCACCGATGTTCAGCAGTGCCTTTCGACAGTTCGTCCCGACCTGATCATCCTTTGTCCGGCAACCGCCGACCATGCATCGGCGGTCGAGCAGGTCGCGGGTTTCGGCGCCGACATTCTCGTCGAGAAACCTTTTGCGGCCTCGCTCGCCGATGCCGACCGGATGATCGCGGCGACACGGAAGTCCGGCGTTCGCCTCGCCATCAACTGGCCGCTGGCCTGGTATCCGCCGCATGTCACGACCAAGCGGCTGATCGACGAAGGCACGATCGGCGAGGTCATCGAAGTCCATTTCTATGACGGCAATCGCGGCCCCCTCTACCACCTTGCCGACAAGGTCGAGGTTTCCGACGAGGAGGTGCGGCGGGGCAAGCCGACTTCATGGTGGTACAAGGCCGCCTCGGGCGGCGGCAGCCTGCTCGACTATATGGGGTATGGCGCCACGCTCGGCACCTGGTTCATGGGCGGCCGAGCGCCGCTGATGGTGACATCGGTTGTCGACCGGCCCGAAGGTCTCGAAGTCGACGAGCATTCGATCACCGTCTGCCGCTATGCCACCGGCCTGTCGAAATTCGAAACGCGCTGGGGCACCTTCACCGACCCCTGGATGCTGCAGCCGCAGCCGAAATGCGGCTTCGTGGTGGTGGGAACCGAAGGCACCATTTCCAGCTACGACTATGAGCAGCACATCGGCGTGCAGACCAGGGCTCATCCTCAAGTGCGCAACATCGCCGTGGACGTGCTCGAGGCGCCGTTCCGCAAACCAGTGGAGTATGTGCTGCACTGCAAGCAAGCCGGCAAGCCGATCGAAGGGCCGCTCAATCCCGACCTGTGCCGGACCGCGCAGCGCATCATCGACACGGCGGTGCTGTCGGCACGCGAGGGACGGACGCTGGAGCTGCTGCCGTGACCCCTGGCAATGACGCTGAGCTGCCGGCGCCGGATTCCTACGCGCTGGTCGCCGCCGAAGCCAAGCCGATGGCCGCTCCAGTCCTCGATTATGCGCCGCCGATGCCGAAGGACAGATCTACGCCGATCGGATTGATCGGCGCCGGCGGCATCAGCTTCGCGCATCTCGATGCCTACAGGAAATCCGGGCTGAACGTCGTCGCCATTGCCGACCGCCACCTCGACCGCGCGCAAGGTCGGCGCGACCAGTTCTATCCGGACGCAATCGCGACTGACCGGGTTGAGGACCTGATCGGCAACCCCGGCATCAAGGTGCTGGACATCACCCTGCATCCGGCTGATCGGGCGCCGCTGATCCGGCGGGCGCTGGAGGCCGGCCAGCATGTGCTGTCGCAGAAGCCGTTCGTGCGCGACATGGCTCTCGGCCACGAATTTGTGGACCTCGCCGAAGCCAAAGGACTCCAGCTTGCCGTCAACCAGAATGGCCGCTGGGCGCCGCATCTGTCCTATATCCGCGAAGCGGTGGCTGCCGGGCTGATCGGGGAGGTAACCGGGGTGCACGTATCCATCCAGTGGGATCATTCCTGGATCGCCGGCACGCCCTTCGAAAAGATCGACCAGATCGTGCTCGACGACTTCGCCATCCACTGGTTCGATTTCCTGGCTAGCGTCATCGGTGACACCGCGCTGACTGTCTACGCGACCGGCACGCGTGCTGGGGATCAGCAGGTGGCCTCGCAGCTTCTGGCGCAGGCCATGGTTGCCTATCCGGGCGGACAGGCGTCGCTGGTCTTCGATGGCCACACCCGCTTTGGCGCACAGGATTCGACCGTCGTCATCGGCACCAGGGGAACGCTGCGCAGCACCGGACCCGATCTCGGCCGGCAGACGGTCAGTCTCACGACGGCCGAAGGCGTGGCCCGACCTGAGCTCACGGGCCAATGGTTCAATGACGGCTTTGCTGGCGCCATGGGCGCGTTGCTCGTCGCCATCGAGACCGGCAAACCACCGATCAATTCGGCGCGTGGCAATCTCGTCTCATTGCGCCTCGTCGAGGCGGCGATGGCCAGCGCGAAAACCGGCGCGCCGGTCGCGCTACGATAGCCTCGGGCGGCGGCGAAGGCCGCCGCTACCGATCCTCGGTGATCCTGAGATAGGCAGCGGTGACGAGCAGCACGATGGCGCCAAACAGGATGCGGCGCGCGCCTTCCGGCATTTGCAGCACGCTGAGCAGCGTCGTCAGCACGGTGAGGATGAGCGCGCCGATGATGGTGCCCGTGTAGCCACCGCGTCCTCCGAAGATGGATGTCCCGCCGATGACCGCCGCCGCGACCGAGGGCAGCACAAGCGGCTCGACCAGCGACAGCGACGGCGCCTTGATGAGGCCGACATAGAGTAGCCCCATGATGCCGGCGAGCAGGCTCGAAATGACATAGAGGGCAACGATGACCTGCCAGTAGACGACACCCGAAAGGCGCGTCGCCTTCTCATTGTCGCCGACCGCGTAGAGCAGCCTGCCGAAGCCGGTGCGGCGCAGGGTGAAGATGATGGCCGCCGCTACGGGAATGAACAGCAACAGCGCATTGGGAATGCCATAGCTCAAGCCGGTGCCGAGCCAGGCCAGGAAGTCGGGAACCTTGGTGCCTGTGGCGATGACGGTGCGCTGGTAGACCTGCAGGCAGCCTATGCCGATCAGGCTGGTGCCCAGCGTCATGATGAGCGGGTGGACGCGAAACACGCCAACGCCGATGCCGTTCGCCAGGCCGATCAGCAGGGCCGGCATCATGGCGATCAGGATCGCTATCGTCGGGTCAAAATGGGTCGCCTGCGTCGCCATGATGAAGGCGGCCATCGTTGCGACCGTTCCCACCGAAAGGTCGATGCCGCCGGTCAGCATCGTCATCGTCTGGCAGCCGGCCAGCATTGCCAGCGGAATCGCGAACTTGACCGTGTTGGCGATCCAGCGCTCGTTGACGATGCCGGGCCGAAGGATCTGCAGGACGACGACCAGAAGGATAAGCAGGACGACCAACGGCACCAGCGGCTGGTCGCTCATGAACCGCTTGAGGCGGCGGCCTAAGGAAACAGGCTGTGGTGACGTCACACTTGCGCTCATGATGTGCGGCCTCTCATCGCGAGATATGCGCCAAGCATCACGACGACCACCATGATCGTGCCTTCGACGATCGCGGTGACGTTGGGATCGATGGCGAGCAGCGTCAGGTCGGTTCGCACCAGGCGCAGCACGAAGACGGCGACGATCGGGCCGACCAGCCCGCCACGGCCGCCGCCAAGCACCACACCGCCCAGGACCACGGCGGCGACGCTGGCCAGCAGGTACGGCCCCGGAATGGGCGCGCCGATGCCGGTGCTCATGGTCAGCGTCAGTCCGCCCATCGCGCCGAACAGACCTGAAAAGGCATAGGCGATGGTCTTGGTGCGCGCCACCGGAACGCCGCTGCGGAAGGCGGCGAGCGGGCTGCTGCCGATCGCATAGATGGAGAGGCCAAGCCAGGAACGCCTGAGCGGAATCCAGACGATGCCGAGGCAGACGAGTAGAAGTAGCAGGCCTTTGGGCAACCACGCATTGATCGCGTCGGGAATGCCCGGAATCTGGATCGTGCCAACAATCAACTCCTTCAGCCATTCGGCGGCGGCACCGCCGGGCGAGTCGAGCACGAGCAGCGCCGCTCCCTGCAGCACGAAGAGCATCGACAGCGTCACCACGATGTCGGGAACACGCGTGACGACGATCAGGATGCCGTTGAGCGCACCGAGCCCGGCGCCCATCAGCAGCACCATCGGTACCACCAGCAGCGCGAACTCCTCGCTGGCGCCATTCATCATGTAGGCCGCCGTGACGCTGGTCAGCGCCATCATCGAAGCAACCGACAGGTCGATGCCTCCGGCGATGACGACGATCGTCTGCGCCGCGACGGCGAAGGCGAAGGGCAGGACGGCGCGGACCAGCGATCCGAAATCACCAGCGCCGTAGCCGGGCTGGATGATCTTGGTGATGACGAACAGCAACGCCAGCAGCACGAACAGGCCTGTGACCCAGCCATTTTTACGGACAAAACGGATCATCGTGCGCCTGCCGGAGTGTTCGAGGCGCCGGCCAGGATGCCGATATCCTCCTGCGCGTGGCGGGGAAGGCCATAGGAGGCGCGGGTGAGGGCGGCTTCGTCGGCAATATCTGTCGGCAGCACATCGACCACGCGCCCGCCGAAGATGACGATGGCGCGGTCGCAGACGCGCTGAACCTCTTCGAGTTCGGACGTGTAGTACAGCACCGATTTGCCCTGGGCAGCGAGTTCGCGCAGCAGTCTGTAGATCTCCTGCTTGGTGCGCACGTCGATGCCGCGCGTTGGATCGAAGCAGAGGATGGTGCGGGCGTCCGCCGCGATCCAGCGGGCGATCGTCACCTTTTGCTGGTTGCCTCCGGAAAGCCGCTGCACCTCGCGTTGCGCCCTTGTGTCGATCTGCAGCCGCTCGATGGCGCGGGCGACGGTGGTGCGCTCGCGGCCCATATTGATCGGGCCCCAGTTGCGCAGCCGGGCGCTGAAGGGCAGGGCGATGTTTTCACGGACCGATTGCTGCATCAGCAGCACTTCGGTGCGGTCGCCGGGAACGTAGGCGATGCCGAGGTCGATCGCGTCAGTGGGGTGGCTGAACTGGACAGCCTTGCCGTCAACCTCGATCGTTCCTCCGGACGGGCGGATGGCACCCGAAAGCGCGCCGAACAGCTCATCCTGCCCCTGGCCTTCCAGGGCGACCACGCCGGCGACCTCGCTATCCCGGAGGTCAAACGAGACGTCCTGAAGCTTGGTCCCGACGCGCAGATTGCGCACGCTGAGCCGGGGATGGGTCGCTTCAACCGTTCCGGCCGCGCTGGCGCCGCCGCTCTTGGTGTAGGTCTTCTCGACGCGCGCGCCGAGCATCAGCTCGACGATCTTCTCCTCGATGCCGGGCACGATGTCGACGACACCCACGGTCTCGCCGTCGCGCAGCACGGTGGCGCGGTCGCACATCGCTGAGATCTCGATGAAGCGGTGCGAAATGAAGATGACGGAGCGTCCGCTCTTGCTCTGTTGCCTGACGACGTCGATCACCCGCTCGGCGAGGTTTGCCGGCAGCGCCGCGGTCATCTCGTCGAGCAGGATCACGTCCGGTTCGACGGCCAATGCACGGGCCAGGTCGAGCACCCTCAGGATCGCCAGCGGAACATCCCGCGCCATGTCGTTGACGTCGAGATCAGGGACGCCGAGTTCACGCACCCAGGCGCGGAACGGCTCGAGCGGCGTGCCGGTCAGACGGAGGTTGGAGACGATGTCGAGATCCGGGATCAGCGACGGTTCCTGATAAACGGGAACCAGCCCGGCCCGGCGGGCATCGGCTGGAGAGCGCACGTCACGTGCCTGGCCGCGAATCCTGATGTCGCCCTTGTCGGCACGGATCGCGCCGGTCAGAATCTTGACCAGGGTGGACTTGCCGGCTCCGTTCGCGCCCATCAACGCATGGACTTCGCCCGGCAGGACCGAGAGCGACGCGTTGCGCAGCGCCGCCACGGCGCCATAGCTTTTCGCCACACCGGTGGCGTCGAGGATGGGATTCGTCGTCAAGGGTGCGATCCAGGGTTAAATGGCAGGGACGGCAAACACCTTTGCTTGCCGTCCCTGCTTGTCATTTCAGGTCGGTCGATTATTCGCCGGGGCCCTTGCAGGCCACGATCTGGTCCTTGGTGTACGTCGTCCAGTTCGGGATCGAGATCGAAACCGGCCACTCGGGCGACAGCGACGGATCGGCCGCTGACTTCAGCTGAGCCTTGCCGGCGTCGGTGACGTTTTGCCACAGCGACGGCTCGACCAGCACGGTCTGCTGAGCCGGCTTCTTGCCATCAAGGATCTGCAGGGCAAGCGTGACGCCCGCGCCGCCGATCGAGCCCGGGTTGGTGACCGCCGCGCCCTTCAGCCCCTCGACCTTGTTGAGCTGGCCGACGAAGCCCGCATTGTCGGCGCCGACGATCGGCACCAGTGCTGTCTGAGACTCCGTCAGCGCGTCGACGATCACGTTGTCGATGCCCGAGGTCCAGATGCCGTTGAACGGCGTTCCGGTGGCGATGAAGTCGAGGATCTGCTGCTTGGCCTGGTCCTGCTGCCAGCCGGTGAAGACCTCATGCACGACCTTCACGTCCGGAAATTCCTTGAGCGCTTCCTTGAAGCCTTTGTCGCGGTCGCTGTCGGCCGAGGCGCCGGCGGCGCCACGCATGTAGACGACGCCGCCCTTGCCGCCCATCTGCTGGAACAGCCATTTGGCGCCGAGATAGGCGTATTTTTCCTGGTTGTTCGAGATGATGTAGGCCGATGGTTCGGTAACCGCCTGGTCGACGGCGACGACGACGATGCCGGCCTTGGTGGCCTCGGCCAGTGCCGCCTTGATACCCGCCGGATCGGCCGGGTTGACGACGATGGCGTCGACCTTGGCACTGATCAGGTTGCGCAGGTCTTCCAACTGACCGGCCGCGTCGGTGTTGCGGTGGGCGATGTTGAGCTTGGCGACCTCGCCCGAGGCGAGCGCCTGCGCCTTGATCGCGCAGATCATCTCTTCACGCCAGCCATTGCCCTGCACGGTGTTGGAAACACCGATCGTGTAGGTCTTTCCCGCCGCCATCGCGGCGCTCGAGCACAGACCAGCCGCAAGCGCGGCAAACCCGATTTTAACAAGCATTTTCATGTGTAACTCCTCCACTGTTCAGTTCTGTCTTACCGTACGGAAAACCTCTCCGTCGCGGATTGGGTGATCACGCAGCGATCGTGGTCCATGCGCCTCCATTTTCATGGGAATCCACGGCCGCCTCGATGAAACGCATGCCGGCAAGGCCATCATGAATGTTGGGCACGGCGGCGACAAGGGCCGGGTCAGGCGTCCTGCCGGCGCGGCGGGCGGCAATCAGCGCCGCCGCATCACGATAGAGATTGGCAAAGCCCTCGACATAGCCTTCCGGATGCTCTGCCGGCATGCGCGAGACCGATCCCGCTGCCTGGCCGACGCCTGGCCCTCCACGCGTCAATGTACGGGCCGGTTCGCCGAACGCCGCGAAATGCAGCACCTCGGGCTCATGAGCGAACCATTCCAGGCCGGCCTTTTCGCCATATATTTTCAGCGACAGCCGATTGTAGTTGCCGGGCGAGACCTGACTGGCGATGAGCACGCCGCGCGCGCCGCTGGCATAGCGCATCAGCACATGGGCGTTGTCGTCCAGGCGGCGCCCTGGCACGAAGGTCGTCAGGTCGGCGGCAATCGCGTCCGGCATCTGGCCGGTGACGAATTGCGCGAGGCTGTAGGCGTGCACGCCGATGTCGGCGAGACAGGCCGAGCGCCCGGCGCGTGCGGGGTCGGTGCGCCATTCCGCCTGCTTCTGGCCGTCGGCGTCGATCGGCAGCGTCAGCCAGTCCTGGATATATTCGGCACGCACGATGCGGATCTTGCCGAGCGCGCCGGAGGCGACCATGGCGCGTGCCTCGCGCACCATGGCATAGCCGGTGTTGTTCAGGGTGACCGCGAACACCAGTCCGCTTTTCGCGGCACGCCGAGCCAGATCCTCGGCCTGCTGCAAGGTAGCCGACAGCGGCTTGTCGCAGATGATGTCGATGCCGGCGTCGAGAAAGGCCGCGGCCACCGGCGCATGCATATGGTTCGGCGTGACGATAACAACCCCCTCGATACCGTCAGCGCGCGCCGCTTCGGCTTTCGCCATCTCCTGGTAGCTGGAATAGGCGCGGTCAGCGGCGATGCCGATGTCGGCGGCGGACAGGCGTGCCCGCTCGGGGTCAGAGGACAGTGCGCCGGCGACAAGCTGGATGCGGTCGTCAAGCCTCATCGCCAGGCGGTGCACGGCGCCGATGAAGGCTTCGCGGCCGCCGCCGACCATGCCGACCCTTAGCTTGCGTGTCTCGATCGCGTCATTGGTGGCATGAACCATGGTTCAGCCCCTCAAGCCGAGAAGCCGGCCAGCCTGCATCGTCTTCCTCCCAAGCCATGCGTTCTTTTTTCGATAAAGTACTGCATGTGAATTTCCAAAAGTCAAATTATGAAATTCCTGATTCTTGACCATTTTCAACCTCTGCCAGAGGCTAGAAAATCGCGGATGACGAGAAGCGCCGGCTGCTTCCGCAGCTTGGCCACATTGTCAGCGAGGCGGGCTCTTATTGCAGTGTCGCTGCGCAGGTCGAAACCGAAGATCCCATCAATTTCCAGCATGCCATCAACCAAAGTTGCGGCATCGCCGCCGCTGGCGGTGCCGATAGCTCGCGTGCGCTCGGCAAACGGATCGTTGACCTCGATCCTTTGGCCGCCGCTGTCGCGACCGCTCGCATATTGCATCCAGCCGGCGATGCCGAGCAGCAGGCCATCGCAAGGCGTTCCTGCACGCAGCCCGGCGCGCAACGGCTCGAGCAAGCGCTGCTTGATCTTCTGCGAGCCATCCGTCGATATCTGCTGCGTTCGATGTTTCAGGGCTGGGTTCCTCAGTCGCCTGATCGTTTCCGTGACATAGCCGGCCACGTCGACACCTGGAACAGGCGGCAGGTTGGGCACCACCTCGCGCGTGATGATTCGCTCGGCGAATTCGGCGAAACCCTCCTGCGCCATCACGTCCGACATGAATTCGAGGCCGGAGAGGACGCCGAGCTGGCACAGGTTCGACTGGATGCCGTTGACCACCCGCATCTTGAGGATCTCGTAAGGTGCAACGTCCCTGACGAAGAGCGCGCCGGCTCGGTCCCAGGCCGGCAGGGGGCCATCAAAACGGTCTTCCAGAACCCACATGCGGAACGGCTCGCCGACGACGAGACCCAGATCCTCGACGCCGGTCTCCAATGCGAAGGCAGCGATGTCCTCCGGCCGCGTCGCCGGCACGATGCGGTCGACCATGGTGTTCACGAACTGCGCTTCCCGCGCGACGCGATCGTGCAGGGCGGGATCGATCCGTGCTGCGAGCCCTAGCACCGAGCGCCGCAAGGTCGAGCCATTGTCTGGAACATTGTCGCAGCTGATTAACGCCGGCAGCGGCGTGCCGGATTGAAGCCGAAGCGCCAGCATGCGCAACACGAAACCCGGCACGGAGACCGGCGCTTGCGGATTGGCGATGTCGTGGCGGATGTCGGGGTGATCGAGATCGAGTTCACCCGTCGCCGGAATATGGCAGTAGCCTTTTTCCGTCACGGTCAGGGTCACCACGCCGATTGCGGCACTGCTTGCCGTATCCAGCGCGCGCTTCAGCGTTTCATGATGCGAGGGCTGACCCTCGCCGGGCACCGAGATCGTATCCACCATGGCGCCGATCAGCCGGCGGTCCGTCTGGCTGCCGTCACGCAGTTCGCGGCAATAGAGGCTGCCTTGCGCACCGAGCGTAGGGCCGAGATCAGGCGCGCGCAGGTTGACACCGACAATGCCCCATGGCCCGAAGGCGGCTTCCAGGGCGTCGTCGGTATATTCGGCCTGGTGACAGCGATGAAAGGCGCCGACCCCGAGATGCAGAATACCCGGATTGAGGCGTGCCCGGTCATAGGCAGGGCGCCGGACCGGGGCGGGCAAGCGGTCCAGGCTGGACGCGCCAAGCCGGATAGGTTGAGCGGCCGCACCCATCACGCAATTCCGCGCGGCGGTGCACCAAGCACGGCCTGTTCCATATCGATCAGCGTGCCGGTCATCAGGCCCGACATGTCGCTGAGCAGGAACAGCGCCAGTTGCGCGACTTCGTCCATGGTCAGCAGTCGGCCAAGCGGCATGCCGGCGGCGGCGGCCTTGGCCCAGTCTTCGCCCTTGCCCAGCTTGCGCGCCTGCATCTCCTGTTCGGCAGGCGTCGCCACCCAACCCATATTGATGCCGTTGACGCGGATGCGATCGGCAAGGTGCGCGTTGGCGATGTTGCGGGTCAGCGTCGACAGCGCGCCCTTGGTTGCCGAATAGATGGCAAGGTCGACTGCGCCGCAATGGGCGTTCACCGATAGGATGTTGACGATCGATCCCGGTGCCCGCCGCGCCTTCATGTCGGCCACCGCCGCCTGCATCAGGAAGAACGGCGCGCGTGCGTTGACGGAAAACAGCCTGTCCCAGTCATCCATGGAACCGGTTTCCAGCGAGGCGCGGTCGGTGAGCGCTGCGGCATTCACCAGGCAATCGACGCGACCAAGCTTCTTGATCGCTTCCGCCATCACGGCAGCCGGCGCGGCGGGTTCGGCAAGGTCGGCCTGGATGAAGACGACGGGCTGATCGGGCCGGGTCAGTTGGCTGGCCACGCGAGCGCCGCGCTCGGCGTTGCGGCCGACAATGGCGATGGCCTCGACGCCTGCGGTCGAGGCCAGCCGGGCTATTGTCTCGCCAAGCCCTTGCGTTCCTCCCGTGACGACGAGCGTCTTGCCCTCAAGTGCTACGATCAACGGACCCTCCCAAATGCCGATGAATAGAAAATTTCCAATTTTATGATTATAGAATTATGTTTCCATCGGTAGTGAGTCAAGCGCTGCCAATACGACGGTCAGCCTTCAGCGGTCGATCAGGCTGCCCAGGCTGACGATGATCGATTGGCAGAGAACCATCGCCGGCACCTGCGAGCGGAAATGCCCGAGACGGGCCTCCTTCACATACAGCGTATGCGTTCCGAGTTTGGCCACCGGGCTCAGTTCATTGTCGGTGATGACAAGCAATTTGCGGCCTTTCTTGTGGGCGGCTTTCGCCAGTTCGACAGTCTCCGGCGTGTAGTCGTCGAAGGTCAGCACGAAGAGCACGTCGTCAGGTGCCATCGCGGCCAGCTGCTGCTCGCGCATGGCGCCCATATTGTCGATCAGATGCGCCCGTTTTCCGACCCTTGAGAAGCCGTAGTAGGAATAGGTGCCGACGCCGAAGGCGCCGCGCGCCGCGGCGATGTGGACGGCGCCGGACTGTCGGAGCACCTCGACGAAGCCGCGCAGGGTTGCTGCATCAATGTCTTCGCGCACTCTGAGCAAAGCGTCCATCGCGGCCAGCACGAACGTGTCGAACACGACATGCGGATCGTCCAGTTCGAGATCCGCCGACAGCGGTTTGCCGGGGCCTTCGGAAAGCGCCTTCATGCGGTCGGAATAGGTCATCTTCGGTCCGACAAGGCGCTGGCGAAAGACGTTCTGCAGGCCGCTGAAGCCGTCGAAGCCCATTTCCTTGGCAAAGCGCGAAATCGTCGAAGGATGCGTGCCGGCCTGCCTGGCGATCTCGACGATGGTGTAGATCGCCACGTCTTCAGGATTGTTGAGGAAGAACTGGGCGACCTGCTGCAGCCGCTTGCTCAGCTTCGATTTGCCCTCCGACAGCGCCGCGACAAGGCTGCCGTAGTCGTCCGTCGCTCTCTGTTCGGACGCCATTGGCTCACCCTTCCATCCGCCGGCGCGTTTCGCGTCGAATTCCAGAAAGATAATTCCATATTCCTCGTTGTGGAAAATTCAATGGTTGAAATCACGCTTCGAGCGGCAACCGGTTCGACCGCTTGATCTGCGTCAGGGCAAAGCTCGATTCGATCGAGGCGACGCCTTCGAGCCGCGTCAGCTTCTCCTTCAGGAAGCGCTCATAGGCATGCAGGTCCCGCACGACGATACGAAGCAGGTAATCGCGCTGGCCTGTCATCAGGTAGCAATCGACGACCTCCGGCCAGCGCGTGATCGCCGCGCTGAACCGTTCCAGCTCGTTCTCGCGCTGACGCTCCAGCTTGATCGATGCGAACACGGAGATCGGCAGGTCGACGAGATCCTGGTCGATGACGGCGGTGTAGCTGGTGATGACACCCATGTCCTCCATCAGCCGGACCCGGCGTGCGCACGGCGAAGCCGAGAGGCCGACCTTGTCGGCAAGCTGTTGCGCGGTCATGCGCCCGTCGATTTGCAGAGCATCGATGATCTTGCGGTCGATATCGTCGAGCCGGGTTTTTGGCATAGAACACCATTCTTGATGCCGGAATTGATGAAAATACCTAAACTGGTCTCGTTGAAGGTGCAAGTTTGGCGAAAATCGTCCGTAGGCCTGACATATGCTGGACAGGTTCAGAAGTGGGAGGAAGGTGCTTGGACAAGGGGAAGTTGAAGGCGCTTTCGGCGCTGGAGAAAAAAGTGCTCTGGCTGGCGGCGTGGATGATCCACAACGCCAACCATCTTCGCGAAAACACCGACGGCCTGAAGGTTGGCGGCCACCAGGCGTCATCGGCCTCGATGGCCACCATAATGACCGCGCTCTACTTCTCCGCGCTCAGGCCGGAAGACCGCATCGCGGTGAAGCCGCATGCATCCCCTGTATTCCACGCCATCCAGTATCTGCTGGGCAACCAGACTCGCGAGAAGCTCGAGCAGTTCCGCGCCTTCGGCGGCGCGCAAAGCTATCCGTCGCGGACCAAGGACATCGATGACGTCGATTTCTCTACCGGCTCGGTGGGGCTCGGCGTTGCCCAGACGCTGTTCGCCTCGCTGGTGCAGGACTATCTGCGCGCCCGCGACGAGAATTTTGCGGAAGGCCGCATGGTGGCGCTGATCGGCGACGCCGAGATGGATGAGGGCAACATCTTCGAGGCGCTGCTGGAAGGCTGGAAGCATGGCCTGCGCAACTGTTGGTGGATCGTCGACTATAACCGCCAGAGCCTTGATGCCGTGGTGCGCGAAGGCCTATGGGAACGCTTCGAGAGCATCTTCCGCAATTTCGGCTGGGATGTCGTCATCCTCAAATATGGCTCGCTGCAGCAGGCGGCTTTCGCTGAACCCGGTGGCGAGGCGTTGCGCGCCTGGATCGACGCCTGTCCGAACCAGCTTTATTCAGCGCTGACCTTCCAGGGCGGTGCCGCCTGGCGCAAGCGCCTGCTGGCCGACATTGGCGAGGAGCCAGGCATCGCGTCGCTGCTCGAACGTCGTCCCGACGCCGATCTGGCTGGAATGATGACCAATCTCGGCGGTCATGATCTGCCCTCCTTGCTCGATGCGTTCGAGACGGCGCGCGGCAACGACCGGCCGACCTGCTTCATCGCCTACACCATCAAGGGCTTCGGGCTGCCGCTTGCCGGCCACAAGGACAACCATTCCGGCCTGATGACCAGGGACCAGATGGCGACGTTTCGCACGTCGATGTCGGTCAGCGAGGGCCGCGAGTGGAACGCCTTCGAGGGATTGGATGTCGGAGATCTGGAGCTGCAGCGGTTTCTTGACGCGGTTCCGTTCGCGGCCAAGGGCCAGCGGCGCCGTCACGCGCAGCGCATCATCGTGCCGGACCGCCTTGTCTCTGAGGCCAAGGGCAGCGTGTCCACACAGGTCGGCTTCGGGCGGATCCTGGATGAGATCGCGCGGGCCGGCGGGCCGCTCGCCGATGCCATCGTCACCACATCGCCGGACGTGACGGTTTCGACGAATCTCGGCCCATGGGTGAACCGGCGCGGGCTCTTCGCCAAGGAATCGCTGGCGGATACGTTCCGCAACGAACGCATCGCTTCGGCGCAGAAATGGGAGTTCGGCACGTCCGGCCAGCACATCGAGCTTGGCATCGCCGAGAACAATCTGTTCATCCTGCTGTCGGCGCTCGGCCTGTCGCATTCGATCTTTGGCAAGCGCCTGCTGCCGATCGGCACGCTCTACGACCCGTTCATCCAGCGCGGCCTCGATGCACTCAACTATGCCTGCTACCAGGATGCCCGCTTCCTGCTCGTCGCCACGCCGTCGGGTGTCACACTGGCGCCCGAAGGCGGAGCGCACCAGTCGATCGCCACCCAGCTGATCGGCATGGCGCAGGACGGGCTTGCCGCCTATGAACCGGCTTTCGTCGACGAGTTGAGCGTCATCATGCGCTTTGCGCTGGATTACATGCAGCGCGATGGCGACGCCGTGCAGTCCGAGCGCACATGGCTGCGCGACGAGACCGGCGGATCGGTCTATCTGCGCCTGTCGACACGGCCGGTCGAGCAGATTGGCCGTACGATGACGCCGGAACTTGAACAGGACATTGTCGATGGCGGCTACTGGCTGCGCCGTCCAGGCCCGAATGCCGAACTGGTCGTGGCCTACACCGGCGCCCTAGCACCCGAGGCCATCGAGGCGGTCGGCATGATGGCCGAGGACCGCCGCGATGTCGGCCTGCTGGCGGTAACCTCGGCCGATCGGCTGAACGCCGGCTGGACTGCAGCGAGCCGCGCGCGCGAACGCGGCCTCGTCCATGCCAGGAGCCATGTCGAAAGGCTGTTCGCCGATCTCCCGCAGCATTGCGCGATCGTCACGGTAACCGACGGCCACCCGGCATCGCTGGGCTGGCTGGGTTCGGTCCACGGTCATCGAACGCGTAGCCTTGGTGTCGAGCATTTCGGCCAGTCGGGAACGATCGACGACCTCTACCGTCACTTCGGCATCGACGCGAATTCGATCGTCGCGGCCGGCAATGGCATCGCGGCTGGACGGCCGATGCGTTATCTGCGCGCGTTGGATTGATACTGTCGGCGGGCATGGACTCCCGGCACGGTCTTCACATCCGTGTCGGGCCGGCGACGATACCGCGATCATGCAGCCGTCCGATCTCGCCGTCGCTCAATCCCAGGCCGGTCAGGATCTCATCGGTGTGCTCGCCGGGCAAAGGCGCCCGGGTTGCGCCGACGCGGTTCGCCGAGGAGAAGTAGAGCGGCGAGGCCGGCGTCAGGAGCGAACCGATGCCGGGGTGATCGACCCTGGAGAACAGCGGATTGTCCGTTGAGCAGCGTGGGTCTTCCGCCAGCAAGTGCTGAAATGTCTGGTAAGGCCCCCACGAAGCACCTGCGTCTGTGAGGATGTGTCGGAGCTCGGCAAAGCTTCGTGCCGAAAACCACGGCGCCAGCGCTGCGCCGATCGCATCCCGTGCCGCGAAACGTCCGCTTTCCGTTGAAAGGTCGGCGGTTGTCGAAATGATGCTCGCCGTATCGAGGCCCGTTGCCCGCTGCAATGCGGCCCACTGCCGGTCGGTCAGGGCCATCACCATGACGCGCCGGCCATCCGCGGTGATGAAGTCGCGTCCGAACGCGCCGTAAAGATTGTTCCCGTCCTTTTGTGCCGTCTCGCCAAGTTCGGCCTGCGCCAGCCGTCCGAGATTGCCGACCATGGCCAGCGCCACGTCCGACAAAGCCAGTTTCACCAGCGATCCCTTGCCTGTGCGGCTGCGGTGCCTGTCGGCAGCGAGCAGGCCGATGGCGGCCATCTCGCCCATGGCGATGTCCCAGGCCGGCAGCACGCTGTTGGTGGGTTCGTCGGCGCCGCGCGGTCCTGTGATGTCGGGAAAGCCGGTCGCGACATTGACCGTGTAGTCGACCTCGCTGGTCCCATCGGGGTTGCCAGTCAACGCGACCATGATGATGTCGTCACGGCGTGCTTTCAGGGCTTCGTAGGTGAGAGCACCCCGGACCGGCAGGTTGGTTAGGAAGATGCCGTGATCTTGGCCCGGCCGGGTGATCAATGCCGCAACGATGTCCTGTCCTTCCGGGGAGCGCAGGTCGACCTGGATGGAGCGCTTGCCCTTGTTCATGCCGGCCCAGAACAGGCTTTGGCCGCTTTTCGTCACCGGCCAGCGGCGATGGTCGAGCCCGCCAGCAATCTGGTCGAAGCGGATGACGTCGGCGCCGAGCTGCGCCAGCGTCATGCCGCCGAGCGGCGCCGCGACGAAGGCTGACCCCTCGACGACGCTGAGGCCGGACAGGATGCCGCCGCTCATGCGAACAGTCCGATCAGCCGCCAGTCGAGCACGTCGGAAACCTTGCCGGACAGATCGGTCGCCCTTGCGAATGACCGCAGATGGACAAGCCCGCCACCTGACGACAGCGCCTCACAACGCTCTATCGTGACTTCGGAATGGATCGTGTCGCCTTCATGCACTGGGCCGAGATGGTCGCAATCGTGCCAGCCGAGAATGGTGACCAGGGACGGGAACACACGGGTCAGCTGTGCTGCGGCCAGCCCGATCGTATGGCCGCCATAGACGAGGCGTCGCCCGGACTGGGTGCTGTCGTGATGGATCGTCGCAAGGTTCATCGTCAGGCGCGCCAGCTCCGGCGCACTGCTGACCACGTCGCCGCCAGCAAGGCGATGCACTGTCCCCGCACGCAGATCGCCGAAATGCGGACTCTGGACCGCCTTGCGGTAGGCTTCGAGGTTCCAGCTCTCGACGGCCGCTGCTGTCTGCACGGCCGTCTGTTCGGATCTCGGCAAATCGGTCTCACCTCGTACACCACTGTCTTCGGCTTGTCGGGCCGGCAGCATGGCGCAGCGACAGAAATCGAGCACCGGCCGATCGTCCTGATCGCTGGTGGCGATCCGCATGGTGACGAGGCCGCGCGGTGGCCGGCCGGGCTTGGCGCTGGCCGGCCGCAATCCGATGATCGTGGTGACGGTCTTGAGAGTATCTCCGATAGACGGCGCCTGGCGGAAGAACAGGCCTCGATAGAAGAGGTTGGCAATCGCCCGCTGTGTCACCACTGTCGATTGGCCGATCGCGACATCCCAAACCAGCGCCGGCGCGGCGAATGGCGGCGGCCGTCCGGTTACCGACGCCGACAGATCGGCATCGAAGGCCAGCCTGAGCCGTCCGCCGACAATGGCATGATGAACGGCGGCAAGGCCGTCCGTCAGCCGCATCGCCGGTGCTGTATCGAAACGATCGCCGATCTTCAGATCGTCATAGAACGGCCCATCGATGCCGATAGTGGAAGATTCGCGTGTCATCCTTTCGTAAGCCTGGATGCTATCAGGGCCAGAAATGCCACCTCTGATCCCCTCCGGCCGAAGAGGCGCTGACATGCGACAGGATTTCGCCGAGATCCGGTGCCGCCGAGTCCAGCACCTGCCCCGTCGCCCGTTCCACCGCATCGCGCGTCTCGGCTTTCAGCTGGTCGAGACCGCCTGGCGCCAGAATGCTCTCGCTGACCAGCCTGTCGGCAAGAATGTCGATCGGGTCGCGCTTCAGCCAGGCGTCCAGTTCGCCGGCCGGCCGGTAGGTCGCCGGGTCGGACCGTGAATGGCCTGAATAGCGATAGGTCTTCATTTCGATCAAAGTCGGACCTTCGCCTCGGCGCGCACGCGCAACCGCGACGCCCATCGCTTCCGCGACCTTGTCGACGTCCTGCCCGTCGACGATGACGCCTGGCATGTTGTAGCTGGCGGCGCGCACCGCGATGTCCTCGACCGGCGTCGACAGTTCGATGCGCGTGTATTCGCCATAGAGATTGTTCTCGCAGACAAACACCACCGGCAGTTTGCGGATGGCCGCGAAATTCAGCGATTCATGGAAGGCGCCGATATTGGCCGAGCCGTCGCCGAAGATGGAGACGGCGACGCGATCCTTGCCGCGCGCCCGTGCGGCCATCGCCGCGCCGCAGGCGATGGGCAGCCCGGCGCCGATGATGGCGGCGGTCGGCAGCAGGCCAACCTCCGGCTCGACCAGATGCATAGAACCGCCAAGACCGCCGGCACAGCCGATGACGCGGCCGCAGATCTCGCCGATCACCCCTTCCGGCGTCACGCCAAGCGCCAGCGCGTGGCCATGGCCGCGATAGGTGCAGGTGACGATATCGTCCGGATCGATCGAGCGGGCGATGCCGACCGAAACGGCTTCCTGGCCGCTGGCCAGATGCGTGCTGCCGCGGATATGGCCTTCGGCAAACAGCTTCTGGATGCGGTCCTCGACAAAGCGGATCTCGATCATCCGCGTGAGCTGCTCCAGCCTGTCCTGCAAGGCTTCGCGGCGGGCAATCGGGGAATTGGAGTTGGAAATCGTCATGCTGCATTCCTCCACCAGGGCAGGGGCGGTTTGTTGGTCGAGACCAGGGCGGCCACTTGCTCGGCCACATAGGCGGGGCTCGGCAGGAAGCGGGCTTCAAGGGCGCCACTATAGGGCACGGGCGCGTCGGGAAGTGTGATGCGATGCGGTGCTGCCTTCAGCTTGCCGAACGCCTCGACGGCGATCGACGAGACGACGTCGCCGCCCCAGCCGCTGCCCGCCGGCGCCTCTTCCAGCGTGACCAGACGGCCGGTGCGGGCAACCGATTCCATCACGGTCTTGCGGTCCCAGGGCCACAGCGTCAGGAGGTCGATGACCTCGACATTGGCGCTGCTCGCCTCCGCCGCCGCCAGCGCGACGCGCCGCATGGCGCCGCAGGTGACGAGCGTTACGTCGGTACCCGGCCGCGCGATCTCCGCCTGGCCGAGCGGAATGCGGTAGTCGCGGTCGAATTCATATTCCTCGCGCTCGGCGTAGAGCACGCGCGGCTCGAGGATCACCACGGGATCGGGATCCTCGATCGCCGAACGCAGCAGGCCGTAGGTCGTGCGGGCGTTGCTGGTCACCGCGACCTTGAGGCCCGGCGTGCCCCGGAACCAGTGGTCGAGCATCTGCGAATGCTGGCAGCCGAAACCCTGGCCTGCGCCGGCGGAGGCGCGCACGACGAGCGGCGTCGTCAGCCGGCCGCGCGACAGATAGCGCATGGTTGCTGCCTGCGTCGTCAACTGGTCGAGCGCGACGCCGATGAACTCGATGAACATCATCTCGACCACCGGCTTCAGGCCGCAGACCGCAGCACCCACCGCCGCACCCATGAAGGCCATTTCGGAAATCGGCGTGTCGATCACCCGTTCCGGACCATGCGAGGCAAGCAAGCCCTCGGTCACTTTGAACGGGCCGCCGGCCACGGCGACATCCTCGCCCATGACGATGACGCTCGGATCATCCGTCATCGCATCGTCAAGGGCCTTCAGGACCGCCTGCCGTATCCAGATTTTAGCCAAGGTTCAAACCTCCCAATACGCTGTCCAACCTGTGTGCAGGGCATGAAGCTAGCCCAGTCGAAAAAATTTGGAAACGTTTTTATTGATGCCAGACGTCACTCTGGTTATAGCTGCGGAAGAGCCGCGTGCTTTCGATGGATTGATGCGGTCACAGCCCTCTGGCGAACTCGCGTGTCCACCGTGCAGCCTTCCGGCAACCGGTGGACTTCCTTCAGTACAGGCCTTGCACACGGAGAACAGACGATGCGTTCCACCCTTAAAATGCCCAAGGTCGGCGACGCCGTCGACGAAGTCGTGATCAACGATATCCAGGCCCGGATTGGTGCCAGGGTCGTTGAGGGGCAGACGCTGTTCGTTGTTGAAACCGACAAGAGCCAGATCGAGATTCCGGCTCCTTTTGGCGGCACCGTGGTCGAGATCCTGATTGCTGTCGGCGATGACGTGAAAACCGGCGCCCCGACACTCGTGCTTGAGGTCTGACAGGCAGGCAAGCCACTGGGCTCGACCGAAAACGGCAGCGGCGATCATGGCGAGATCGCCGCCATGTTCAGACTACGGCGCAGCAGTTTGCCATTGGCGCTGCGCGGCAGGCTGGGCACGAAGAACACCTGCCTTGGGCACTTGTAAGCGGCAAGGCGCTTGCCGGCCATGGCGACGATGTCTTCGGCGCTGACGCTGGCGCCGTCCTTGCGCACCACATAGGCGGCGATCACCGAAACGTCGTCACGCACTCGGTGCTCGCCGACCGCGATTTCGGCGATGCCAGGGCAGGGCGCCAGTGCCGCCTCGACCTCCTGCGGCGAGACCCGGAAGCCGCCGGCATTCATCATGTCGTCGGCACGGCCGTAATACCAGAGATAGCCGTCCTCATCGAAGGCGGCGAGATCGCCGCCGGCAAACCACTCGCCGCGAAAAACCTGGTTTTCTTCTTCCTCACGCCGCCAGTAGCCGCGCATCAGGCCGGCATCGCTGCGATGGATGGCAAGCAACCCGATTTCGCCGGCGGGCAGCGGCTCGTTCGAGTCCGAAAGCGGTAGGATGGCGATGCGCCGTCCGCCTTGCGGCTTGCCTGGACTGCCCGGGCGGATCGGCATGCCCGCGTGGTTGGAGATGAAGGTCGAGCATTCGCTCATGCCGAACGCCTCGTAGATTTCACGCCCCGTGGCGGTGCGCCAGCCTTCGAGGACGGCAGGGCTGAGGGCCTCGCCGGCGGCAAGACCGTGCCGCAGCGTTGGCAGGCTGCTCGGTGTTAATGAGCAGTATTTCAGCATCTGCCGGTAGAGTGAGGGGACGGCCGCGAACAGGGTGGCGCCGACGGCGTTGATCAGCTTCGGCCACACCTCGATATGCTTCGGCCCGTTGTAGAGCACGGCGGTGGCGCCGCAGGCCCATGGGTCGAGCAGCCCGACGCCCAACGTATAGCTCCAGTTGAAGGCGCCGGCATGCAGCATGACGTCATCGGCGGTCAGCCCCTGCCAGTCATGATGCATCGGTTCGCGGCCAAGCGCGGTGCGATGGGCGTGGACGACGCCCTTGGGCCGGCTGGTCGTGCCGGAAGTATAGATCATATAGGCCGGCGCTTCGGCCTCCGTGTCCGCATGGGCGGGAAGCGGCCGCGACGCCTTGAGCCGTGGAATCGTTTCCTCGTCGATGATCTTGCAGCCTGACGGGATCGAAGCGATTGCCAAAGGTCCGGTCTGCGCGATGGCCGCAGCGGCGGAATCATCGAGCAGAAAGGCGGCTTCGCCCTCCGTCAGTTGCGACGAGACGGGGATCGGCACGAGGCCGGCCGAAATGGCGCCGAAGAACAGCAGCGCGTAGTCGCTGGTGTTCGGCAGGCGCAGCATGATCCTGTCACCGGCTACCAGGCCTTCGGCAAGCAGCCCCGCCGCCACGCCGCGCACGGCAAGGTCGAGGGCGGCATAGGTCCAGCGCTCGGCTTGCTCGGGTGTATTGGCGTCGCCGACCACGATCAGCGCAGTCTTGTCCGGCGTCGCCCTTGCGGCACGACCGACGCAATGATCGGCGAGATTGAAGGGTTTCGCGATCAAGAGACCCGCAGCCAGTCTGCGATGTGCACCATCCCCTGCACGGTCCAGCCGCCATCGACGACCAAGGTCTGGCCCGTGATGTAACTGGCCCTGTCGCTGGCGAGGTATACGACCGGATCGGCAATCTCCGTGGGCTCCGCGAGCCGCCCCATCGGGATCCGCTCGATCTGCCATTCGCCACGGATGGAGCCATCCTTCAGCCCTTGTTCGATCAGCTTGGTGCGCGTGGAGCCGGGCGCCACCGCATTGACGCGGATGTTGGCGGAAGCGACCTCCGTGGCGTAGACGCGCGTCAGGCTTTCGATGCCAGCCTTCGCCGCACTGTAGGGTCCACGGCCGGGGATGCCGACAATGCCCGCCGCTGACGCGATGCTGACGATGGCGCCGCCCGTGCCTCGCTCCCGCATGCGCCGGATCGCCTGTGCGCAGCATAGATGCATGCCGGTCAGGTGGGTGTTGAGAACCAGATGCCAGTCCTCGATCGGCATGTTCTCGGCAAGGGCGACCCGTTGCACGCCGGCATTGTTGACCAGCACGTCGACACATCCAGCCGCCCGGTCAATTTGGCTGAATGCCTCCGCGACGCTCTCGGTATTCGCAACATCGGCGGCCAGATAGGTCACGCCTTCACGCTTTTCGTCGGGCTCGCTGAGATCGAGGGAGAAGACCCTGGCGCCTTCCTCGAGAAAACGAGCCGCGATGGCATCGCCGATGCCACGTGCCGCCCCGGTTATGGCGGCGACCTTTCCCAACAGCGCTTGCGTCATGGCTTGCTCTCCCTCGTGCTAGTACATCAGCCAGCCGCCGCTGACATTGATGGTGGCGCCGGTGATGTAGCTGGCGTGGTTGGACGCGAGGAACAGCACCGAGCCGGCGAGTTCGGAAGGTGCGGCCATGTAGCCGAGCGGGATCTGCGCGATAGTGCCGGCCAGTGCCGCGTCGTCCATGCCCGAACGCATCATCGCGGTGTCCGCCGCGCCCGGCGATACGGCGTTGACGGTGATCTTGTCCTTGGCGAGTGATCGCGCCAGCCCGCGTGTCATCGAGACGATGCCGCCCTTGGTCGCCGCATAGGCGACGGAGCCGCCGAAGCCGCCGCTCATCCAGCCCTGCGAGGTGAAATTGATGATCCTGCCACCCGTGCCTTGCTCCTTCATGGTGCGGGCAACAGCCTGGCACAGGAAGAACGAGGCCTTGAGGTTGACGTCATGCTGGATGTCCCAGTCGGCCTCGCTGACATCGAAGACACTTGCCCTGCGGATCAGCACAGCCGCGGTCTGCACCAGCACGTCAAGCCTGCCGAATGCGCCAACCACCTTTGCAATCAGCTCGGCATGGCCGCTGACTGGCCGCAGGTCATGAGCGATTGCCAGGTGAGGTCCACCTTCCATTTCGGCCACCAGTGCGTCGACACGGGTTTGGTCGACGTCGACCACCGCGACGCGCGATCCGGCCGCCGCAAAGGCCAGGCACACCTCACGGCCGATGCCGCCGGAGCCACCGGTCACGACTACGCTTTTTCCTTCGAGGCCGGAGCCGATGTTGAACGCCATGGGATCCTCCCTTCAGGCTTGCGACGGTGGCGCGATCACCGTCTGTTCGGTGACGAAACACGATTGCGCCTCGCGCATGAATTTCTTGCGGTCTTCCACCAGCATCGAATGGAACGGCTCGGTGGCAAAGGCCTTGTGCGCGTCCTCGATGCTGTCGAACCAGACTTCGCCGACCCCGTCCCATGCAGCGTCTTCCGGCGACCAGCTCTGCACGCGCCCGAAGCGCAAGCCACGGACACCGGGCATCTGGCGGACAATATCGGCATGCGGGCCGGTCCAGTGGGCGAAGAACTCTTCCTTGCTGAGCCCTTCCTTGCGACGCAGGAAACTGACGCGCTTGATCATGATGTGGCTGCCTTCGACGGGGTCTGGAACAGCTCCAGCGTAATGCCGTCATGGATGCGCAGATAGGCCGCTTGCGCACCGATATTGGGTCCGCCGTCAATGGCGACCGGACCGTCCGGTGAAATCGGCCGGGCGCCGCAACTGACGGCGCGCTGCCACGCCGCGCGGGCATCGGAAACCTTGAGGCAGAGATGCACATTGCCGGGGTTGGCCGTCGCGTCATCATTGGTGTTGCGCTCGACGGCCTGATAGTCGAGCAGTTCGATCACCCCGCCGCCGGGCAAGTCCACGAACGCAGCCTTGATGGCGATCCCGGGATAGCCCACGACCCGGCTGAGATACGGATGGTCGAGCACCGTCGTCCAGCGTGCCGGGCTGCCGAGAAAGCCTTCCCAGAAGTCGAGCGCGGCCTGCAGGCTGGCGACGCTCATCCCGATGTGATGGACACTCTCTATTGCATCGATCGCTTCAGGCATGTTGCCGCCTCATATCCTGAACAGGCGCTCGGCATTGCCCGAGAACATCGCCGTCTGTTCTGGTCTGGAAAACCCGGAAATGATCTCGGCATAGGCGTTGATCACATCCGGATACGAACTGAACATGCGGTCGACCGGCCAGTTGGTGCCGAAGACGACGCGGCCGGTTCCGAACGCCTCGATGCTGCCGAGCACATAGGGACGGATCGAGTCCACGGTCCAAAGCGGATCGCCCATGCCGAGCCCGGATATCTTCATCGTGACATTCGGGGGCTTGGCCATGACATCCATTGCCGCCCGCCAGCGCTGGAAGCTCGCGGCATTGCGGCCCAACGGGATCGCGCAATGGTCGATGCAGATCCGCGTTTCAGGAAAGCTGCGCGCCAGGTCGAGGATGTCGTCGGCAAGCTCGACGCGGGTGTCGATGCAGGACACAAGGTTGCGTGGCCCGAGTTCGGCAAAGCCGCTGCGCCATGCCGGGTCGATCAGATAGCGCCCGTCACCAAAATTGCGGATGCCGCGCACATTGGCGAACTTCAGATGGCGGTCGAGCACCTGTGCCGCGTCGGGCCGTGCCAGATGGCATTCCGCGACAATGCCTTGCGGATAGCCGGTCTTGTCGGCGAAGGCCTGCAGCCACGCGGTCTCGACCACCGGGTCGGGCGTGTTGACCGCCGCCTGGACATGCACGGCCTTGGGCACATTGGCGAAGCGGATTTCGGCGATGTAGTCCTTGATGAAATAGTGCTGAGATTTCAACGGGTCGGTGTCGGGCAGGAAACCGTGCACCGCATCCGGCTCCAGCCAGCCATAGCGCAATTGCAGATGCTTCATGTCGTGCAGATGGAAATGCGTGTCGACGAAGGGAATGTCAGCCATGGCGGCGCGCCTCCACGGGATGAATGGAAACCGCATCGGCGATCGCCTGGCCGAGCGCTGTCGTCGAGGCGTTGCCACCCATGTCCGGCGTCAGGTTTTCGCCGGAGGCCAGAACACGCTCGATGGCGGCGACGATCGCGCCGGCGGCATCCTTGGCGCCGAGATGCTCCAGCATCATGGCGCCCGACCAGATCTGGCCGATCGGGTTGGCGATGTTCTTGCCGGCGATGTCCGGAGCAGAGCCGTGCACCGGCTCGAACATGGACGGGAACCTTCGCTCGGGGTTGAGATTGGCTGATGGCGCGATGCCGATCGTCCCGGTCACCGCCGGGCCGAGGTCGGAGAGGATATCGCCGAACAGGTTGCTGGCGACCACGACATCGAAGCTCGAGGGACGGCGCACGAAATGCGCGGTCAGGATGTCGATGTGGTATTGCTCGGTGGCGATATCGGGAAAATCGCCGGCGACGGCGCGAAACCGCTCGTCCCAGAACGGCATCGTGTGGATGATGCCGTTGGATTTCGTCGCCGAGGTCAGCCTGCGCTTGCGCTTGCGCGCCAGTTCGAAGGCGAACTTCATCACCCGGTCGCAGCCGAAGCGCGTCAGCACCGTGTCCTGGATGACCATCTCCTGGTCGGTATCGGGGAACATGCGGCCGCCGACCTCGGAATACTCGCCCTCGTTGTTTTCGCGCACGATGTAGAAATCGATCGCGCCTGGCCTTGCCAGCGGGGAGGCCACGCCGTCGAAGAGTCGCACCGGTCGCAGATTCACATATTGCTGGAAATTGCGCCGGATCGGCATCAGCAGCGTCCACAGCGATTCCACATCGGAGACGGTCGGCCAGCCGATGGCGCCGAGAAAGATCGCATCATGTCCGGCAATGCGGTCGAGCCCGTTCTCCGGCATCATCCGGCCAAGTCTGGCATGATGATCGCAGCCCCAGTCGAGATGATCCCATGTCAGATCGATACCGAAGACACGCGCGGCCGCCTCGACGACTTTCACACCCTCCGGAACGACTTCCTTCCCGATACCGTCTCCTTCGATGACCGCGATCTTCGCTGAAGGCATGGTTTCTCTCTTCTCTGGTGCGGCCTGGGGGGGGTAGGAAAAATATCGTTTCAATTAATAGCCAGCCTGAATGAGCATTGCAAGTGCGTCTTGGGCGCGCCGCGTGGCTTCGCGCCCATTCGTCGATTACGGCCGAGAAAGGCATGATTTCGTTTCTGTGGAGCTCAAAATTGGCGAGAGAGGCAATTGAATTTCGCATCTATGCCTTGAATCTCCTATCCTCGATGGGAAATTCGGAGCGGCTGGGCCTGGCACCACGCGCCTACTGGCAGACTCCACGGCGGTGGTCGGCACGGTCGCCCCAAAAATCGCTTGCATGAAACAATAACGTTTCAATATAGTCAGGCGGGAGTGGGAGCCACGGCTCCCGGAGGAGCATGCCGACATCGGGTGTCGATCTCGCCGCAACGCGATGAGGTCATAGCCTCGCGGTCGTTGGCATGTCGAAAGGCAGGGAGCACCATGGGTTCGCCAATGCGCAGCCGCCGCGCCATTGTCACCGGAGCCGGCAGCGGCATCGGCAAGGCGGTTGCTTTGCGCCTCCTGCGCGAGGGCGTCGACGTGCTGGCGGTCGATATCGATGCAGCCAGGCTGGACGATCTGGCCAGGGCCGATTGCCGGATCAAGAGCGTGGATCTCGCCGATCCGGCCGGGCGCGCAAAGCTGGCGGAGGCCGCCGACGGCGCCGATTATCTGGTCAATTCCCACGGCATCATCATGGTCAAGTCGATCTTCGACATCACACTGGAGGATTGGCGCAAGGTACAGGCTGTGAATGCCGAGTCGGTGTTTTTCCTGTGCCAGGCAATCGGGCCGAAGCTGAAGCCGGGCGGCGCCATCGTCAATTTGTCGTCCAGCTCCTCCAAGCTCGCCTCCACGGTCGAAGTCGCGGCCTATGCCGCGTCCAAGACGACGATCCTGTCGATCACCCGGTCCTTCGCCTATGCACTCGCCTCCCGACCGGTCCGGGTCAATGCCATCTGCCCCGGCATCATCGACACGCCGATGCAGGACAATGTGCTCGCCAGTGTCTCCAGGCTGCGTGGGACGGAGATCGCCACACTCGATAAGGCGCGCACACGCACCGTACCGCTGGGTCGCGCCGCGAGTGCCGATGAATGCGCCGGCGCCATCTGGTTCCTGCTGTCGGACGAGGCAGCCTACATGACCGGCCAGGCGGTGAACTTCACCGGCGGCCTGGTGACCTGGTGAACGGAGGACAAGCATGAAGAAGCCGATGATCACACGGGCCAGGGGGCTCGGACATCCGGAAGGTCCCTACGAGCTCGACGATGGGCGCGTGATCTATGCCAACACCTATGCCAGCGAGATCGGTGTCTGGGATCCGAAGACCAACAAGCAGGGCACTTATGCCTTTGTCGGCGGCGGTCCCAATGCTTGCATGCTTGGCAGCGACGGCGCCGTCTATTCGACGCAGACGCCGAATGTCGGCTCCTGGGTCGCCCCGGTCCACCGGCCGCCATCGATCCAGAAGACATCAGCTGACGGCAAGGTCGAGATATTGGTGACCGAGGCCGATGGCGTGAAATTCGACGGCCCCAACGATCTGACTTTCGGTCCGGACGGGCGGCTCTATTTCACCGATTCGGGCGACTGGAACCAGGCCGAAAAGCCGCATCCGGGTCGCATCATCGTTATAGAGCAGGACGGCGTCGCCAGGATTCTGGAAGAGCTGGACTATGTCTATCCCAACGGCATCGTCGCCGAGCCGGACGGCTCGATCGTGTGGGTGGAATCCTACACGCTGCGCGTTGTCAGGCGGAAGCCGGACGGCACCAAGCAGGTGATCCACACGCTCGCCGAAGGCCATATTCCCGACGGCCTGAAGATCGATGTCGACGGCAATCTGTGGATCACGACGGTCGCCTCCGGCGGCGTCGACGTGCTCTCCCGGGAAGGCAGGCACCTGCACTTCCTCGACGTCGGCGGCACCTTGCTCAATTGCTGCTTCGGCAAGGGCGGCAAACTGTTCGTCTGCGACATGGGGCCGTTCGACACCTCCGGCGCGGCAATGACCGGCCAGCTGGTCGAAGTCGATGTCGGGGTAGAAGGCATGCCGTTGTTTCGCGGCGCGATCGGTTAGGAAAGTCCATCATGAAGATTGCCAAGGTCGAAGCGATTCCGGTCAGCTACCCTGAGCCGAACGACTTCAACGCGCTGCGTCATCTGTGCCTCGCCAAGATCACAGCCGATGACGGCCAGGTTGGCTGGGGTGAATCCATCACCCAGTTTCCCGAGGCGAACTTCGCCGCCAAGGCAATCATCGAGGGCATGGCGCCCAATCTGATCGGCAAGGACCCGGTGCAGACTGAGGCGCTGTGGCGGCAAAACAAGCAGCAGGCCTGGTGGTATGGCTATCATGGCGGCATCGCCTCCTATGCCACGGCCGCCATCGACATCGCGCTCTGGGACCTGAAGGGCAAGGCGCTCGGCCGTAGCGTTCTCGACCTTTTGGGCGGCTGCGTGCATGAGCGGCTGCCGGCGATCGCATCGTGCCATGCCCACTACGAATCCATCGAGGAGATGGCGCAGGAAACGGCTGAGTGGGTTTCCACCGGACTTCAGGGGCTGAAGACCGGTTTCGGCAAGCGCGGCAACGCCAATCTCGGCTACGACCACAAGCGCGACGTCGCCTACGTCAAGGCGATGCGCGAAGTGCTCGGCGACAAGATGCTGATGATCGACAATGGCATCAACATCAAATGGGACGTCACCGATGCCGTGCGTCGCGCCAAGGCGATGGAGGAGTACAACCTCGCCTGGATCGAGGAACCGTTGGGCGCCTGGGACCCGGAGGGATACGCCAACCTGCGCTCCAAGACCATGACGCGCATCGCCTATGGCGAGCGGGAGTGGACCCTGGAGCAGTTCGAGCGCGTGCTGGCCACCGGCACGGTCGATGTCATCGGCGTCGATCCCGGCCGCGCCGAGGGCATCACCGGCTTCAAGAAGGTGACCGAACGCTGCGAGTTCTACCGCCGGCAGGCCAACGCGCATGCCTGGTCGTCGGCCATCGTCACCGCCGCCAGCCTCGCCATCTCGTTCAATTCGCCGGCGTGCAAGCTTTTCGAATTCAAACCGCTGCGCAACCCGATGCAGCACGACCTTGTCACCAAGCCTTTCGAGCATGTCGACGGCTGGGTCTACCCACCGACCGGGCCTGGCCTCGGCATCGAGGTCATCGAAGAGGTGGTCGACAGTTTCCGGAGTGAAAAAGTTCTCGGCAAGCTCTGATTACGTGCAGAAAAACAAAGGGAGGAAATCTTGAAGACAATCACGAAATACGGCCTGGCCGCGGCTCTCGGCTGCTCCATGCTCACTGCAGTCGCCCATGCCCAGGAATCCGAAAGCCAGATCCCGACCAAGGGCGAAAAGGTCGCGGGCGCCCCCTTCGAAGTGAAACGCGATTGGGGCACCTTCAAACTGGCCGATCGCATCGCCGAGAAGATCAAGAAGGGCGAGCCGATCAAATACGTGTTCTCATACCAAGCTTCGGGCATCCCATTGTTCTCGCCGCAGTACAAGGCCGGCTTCGAGATGGGCTGCAAGATGGGCAAGGCGATCTACCCGATGGATTGCGCTTCCATCGCGCCGGTCCAGAACGATCCCAATCAGCAGGTCAGCCAGATCGAGGCGAAACTCGCTGCCGGCGAGGTCGACTGCGTCGGCATCGAGCCGGTCAGCTCCGATGCGATGACCGCGATCACCAACAAGCTGATGGACCAGGGCATCCCGGTGTTCACCGCCGGCGTCACCTCGCGCGGGCATGAATTCACCAACTTCACCCAGATCCCGGACAAGGAAGGCTCTTACGCCGCCGAGACCGTCCTGAAATGGATCAAAGACAACAACAAGTCCGACATCAAGGTATTTGCCGTTTCCGGTGGTGACCCGACGCAGTTTTGGGCTCAGGGCCGCATGAAGGGCTTCGAGGACACCATAAAGGCAGCCATTCCAGATGCCAGCTTTGTGACGGGCGCCGCCAACGGGCTCAACACCAGCTACGAGCCGGGCAAGACGTTCGACGTCTATCGCTCGTTCCTGACGGCCAATCCGAATGTACAGTTCATCCAGAATGTCGATATCGGCGCCGAGCACGCCGACCGCGCCATCGAAACCCTTGGCCTTGCCGGCAAGGTCTACACGATCGGCTGGAACTCATCGAAGGGCCAGCTTGACGCCATCGAGAAGGGCATCCAGGTCGCCCAGTTCGACCAGCGTTGGCCTGACCAGGCTGCCTTCGGCGCGCCGGCTTGCGCGCAGTTTCTCAAGAACGGCGTCATCCTGCCCAACACGCAGACGCTGAAGGCTGTGCTGAAGGATGGCGTCTCGCAGGCGCGGGCCGAACTCGACAAGACCATGGCGCAGTAAAAGCCGTTCAAAATGAAGGATCGAGCCGCAGCTTGCGGCTCGATCGATTCAGGCCCACCATCCCTTGGGCCGTACCGGGAACGACGAGATTGAGGACAGGTATGAGTTCAAGCGACACCACGCAGCCCGCCCCGCCACGTCAGGGATTCTCCGCGGCCGGCAAGGCGACGCTCGACGCTGCCTTGCGCGTTGGCGGCCTGTTCGCCGCCGTCATCGCCGTGGCGCTGGTGTTCATTTTCATCAATCCCAACTTCGCCAATCCGAACCTCGCCGTCTCTGTCCTGCGGGCGATGAGCTCGGTGGCGATCATGGCGATGGGACTGACACTGGTCATCGTCGTCGGTGAGATCGACCTCTCCTTCGGCGCCATGTATGGGCTTGCGGCGAACACGCTTGCCGTCGTCTGGATCGTGATGGGCGTGTCGGTCTATCTGGCGATCCCGATCGCCATCGGCGTCGGCATTCTGGTCGGCCTGTTCAACGGCTTTCTGGTGACCAGGTTCAAGATACCGTCCTTCATCGTCACGCTCGGCAGCTACAATCTGCTCTACGGCCTGTCGCTCTGGATCAGCAATACCGGCACGTTCAACCCGAACTATCCGCCGCCCGGAGGCACGGTCAATCAGGGCGAGCTCAATTTCTTCATCGGGCTGACCCAGAACATCGGCAAATACAGCCTGTCGATCGAAATCTTCTGGATGCTTGGCCTTGCGGTTGTCGTCGGCTTCCTGCTGCACCGTTCGCTGTTCGGCTTCCGCCTGATGGCCATCGGTGGCAACCCGGAAGCCGGCAGGCTCGCCCGCCTGCCGGTCAACCGCTACAAGATCCTGGCCTTCATCCTGTGTTCGATCCTCGCCTCTATCGCGGGCATCCTCGATTTCTCTTTCATCCAGACCAGCCAGCCCGACATCGGCCTGTCGCAGACATTCCCTGTGTTCGCCGCCGTCATCATCGGCGGCGCCAGCCTGGCCGGCGGCAAGGGCACCATCATTGGTACGCTCGGCGGGGCGCTGCTGCTCGCGGAATTACAGATTGGCCTGGCGCTGCTCTCGCCCGGACCTCACGTGCAGCAGATATTCCTCGGTGCGGTGACCATCGGCGCCGTGGCGCTCGACCTGTTCCTGACCAAGTTGCGCAAGAGCAGGGCGGCATGACGGCGCCACAACCGAATGCCTCGGGCATAAGCATTCGCGGGGTCACCAAACGTTATGGCAGCACCATCGCGCTCAATGGCGTCGATCTCGATATTCGGCCCGGCGAGGTGCTGGGCATCGCCGGACCGAACGGCGCCGGCAAGAGCACCCTGATCCGCATCATCGCCGGCGAGGAGCGGCCCGATGGGGGTGAACTGACCTTCGACGGCAATCCATGGTCGCCGACTGTTGACTGGCACGCGGTCGCCGTCGTGCATCAAGAGCCGCAGCTTTTCCCGAACTTGACCGTGGCGCAGAATGTCCTGGTCGGGCGTGAAGGCACCGGTTCCGGCAAGCCGCGCCTCGGCGCGGCCGATGCCAGGGTCATGGATGCGCTTGGCATCGGACATCTCAAGGATCGGTTGCTCGCGGAGTGTTCGCTGGCCACCCAGCAGCGCACCGAGATTGCCCGCGCCGTCGCACGCGATTCCCGGGTGTTCCTGTTCGACGAGCCCAATTCAGCGCTGACCGCCGATGAATCGGACGAGCTGTTCCGCGAGATGCACAAGATCGCGGCTGCCGGGCGCATCGTTCTTCTTGTCACGCATCGGCTGGGCGATCTCGTCCAGCATTGCAAGCGCGTCGCCGTCGTGCGGGACGGTCGCGTTCGCACCATGCTTGAGGGTGAGTCACTGACCGAGGACGGCCTGGCTCGTCAATTGGTGACCGACAGCGGCACGGTTCACGGCGACGGGGACAAGCGCAACCCTGCCGCGCCGTCGTCGTCGGGGCTGTTGTTCTCGGTATGCGATTGGACACATCGAAAGGCCTTTCGCGGCATCGAACTGGACGGCAAGGCCGGCGAGATCATCGCCCTGGTTGGCGTCGAAGGCTCGGGTTCCCGCGAATTGCTGCGCTCACTGGCTGGCCTCGAGCGCTGCAACGGAACGGTCGAGATCTCCGGCCTGTCAGGCGATGTCGCCTTGCGCCAATGCACCGCCTATGTGCCGGCGACACGGCAGCTCAGCCTCTACAGCAATTTCTCCGTCGGCGAGAACCTGCTGGTCCGGCTCGGCTATCCCGAAATCGCCGGCTTCGGACTGATGCTGAGAAAGCGCAAGATGCGCGAGATGGCCGCCGCCGCCGTCAGCCGTTTTCTGGTCAAGACACGTACCACGACCCAGGAAATCCGCTCGCTGTCAGGCGGCAACCAGCAGAAGGTGGCGATCGCCCAAGCGCTGCATTGCGCGCCAAAACTGCTGCTGCTCGAAGAGCCGACGCGCGGCGTCGACATCCACAGCAAGGCCGAGATCTATCGCCTGCTGCGCGACTATGCCGACCAGGGCAACACGGTGGTGATTTTCTGCACCGAAGTGCTGGAGGTCTACGAAGCCGCCGATCGGGTCCATGTCGTGGCGGACGGTGCCATGGCGCCTTCGCTGCGGATCGCCGACTATGCACAGGTCGAGCAACTGGCGACCGACATCACGCGCCTTGAGCAGGAAAGCCGCAAGGGCGAGGCCGCGTAAGGAAATTCGGGAACAGGGATTTCCGAAAAGACCATTCAACCAACCGCCGCGGCTAGCGGTGGCGCTTCTGATCCGTAGGCGCTGCCTGGTGCATGTCGCCCAAAAGTGGCCCGGTTTGGGTGAACGACATGCATAAAACAAAGACCTAAAGCGCGTCCATGAATCCGTTCAGACCGCCGCGCTCTAGACACGGTACTTCCCGATCGTGGTCTGATCGAGCACAAGTCCGAAGCCGGCGCCTTGCGGCACGTCGTAGGTGCCATTGTCGAATTTCGACCGGTTGGCGACGAGCGCGTAGAACATCGGATCGCGGTCCGGGTGAAACGTTTCCAAATATGTGCCATTCGGAATCGAGGCCAGCAGGTGGGCGGATATCTGCGGCTCCTCGTGGTGGCCCATCTCGACCGTGAAGCAGGAGGCAAGTGCTGCGACGCGGCGCCACTCTGTTGGCCCGCCGCCCCAGCTGGCGTCGAAATTGCAGACGTCGATGGCGCCGGACATCATCAGGTCGCGGCAGCCGGCGCGGCTGATCTCGCTCTGCCCGGCGGCGATCGGAATGCCCGTCTGGTTGCGGGCCGCCGCCATGTCGAGCCGGTCATTGTACCAGCGCACCGGCTCCTCGAACCAGCGGATGTTGAGGTCTGCGGCAAGGCGCGAAAACGCGACGGCTTCCGCCAGGCTCCAGCCCTGGTTGGCATCGACCAGCAGTGTGAAGTCGTCGCCCACCGCACTACGTGCAGCCCGCACGCGTTCAGCATCCTCCTTCGGCGTGCGGCCGCCAACCTTGAACTTGCAGCCAGCATAGCCACTGGCGCGGATCTGCTCCATCTCGCGGCCGAAATCGGCTAAAGTCTTGTTTTCCTCATAATATCCGGCGATGCAAATGACCGGGAGCTTGTCCTTGTAGCCGCCCCAGAGCTTGTACAGAGGCACGTCCAGCGCCTTGCCGACCGTGTCCCACAGCGCGCTGTCGACACAGGCCTGCGCGCACATGGCAAGCTTGCGGTCGCGCAGTATGTTGTAGCTCGGCTTGCGCATCGCTTCCCAGCAGCCTTCGATGTTGAAGGCGTCCTTGCCGATCAGCAGCGGCTGGATTTCATCGAGGATGATCCTGACCACCTCGGCCTGGGTTTCGAATTCGTCGCCATTGTAGACCTCGCCGACAATTCCCTGCGAGGTGTAGATGCGGGTGATGATCGTGCAGCGGTGGGTCATGAAATAATTGCTGCCCCGGAACGTGCGGGGCAGGGGCATGCAAAGCGGCACGCATTCTATGCGTTCGATCTTCAGCTGTGCGACCATGATGAACTCTGATGTTGGAGCAGAAATAGAAACGTTTCCAGAATAGTCCGGCCGCTCTCCGGAGGTCAAGTGCCGGCGCGTCGCTAATCTCCTTGCCCGAATGGCCTCGGACACGCTAGACTCAAGTTTTATATGAGTTTCGGCGGCTTGATGCGACGTCTGACCCGAGGGGTCGACAAGGGGGCTGCGTGAGGAAGGGCATGGACAAGCCGGCGACAATACGGGATGTGGCGCGCGTTTCCGGCGTCTCTGTCGGAACCGTTTCACGGAGTTTGAACGCGCCTGAGACCGTCAGGCCGGGAACGCTTGGCAAGGTGCGCGCCGCGATCCAGCAGCTCGGTTTCCAGCCCGACTCGCGCGCACAGAATATGCGTCGTCGCAATACCATGACTGTCGGCTTCGTCATCGACGATATCGCCAACCCCTGGCATGCCAGTTGCTTCAAGGCGGTGGACGCGGAAATGCGTCAACGCGGCTATTCGCTCTATCTGATGAGCACCAACGGCCGCGCCACCGAAGAGGCGGCCGCTATCGACATGCTGCAGCATGGTCGTGCCGACGGCATGATCATGACCATCAACAACGAACAGGATGCCCGCACCATCAAGCGCCTGAAGGAATTGCGCGTTCCCTCGGTGCTGCTCGACCGCGATATCCCGCTCGATATCGACGCCGTGCTGACCGAGCATGCCACCGGATTGCGGCAGGCGACGAGCTACCTGATCGAACTCGGACATCGCCGCATCGCCATCATCACCGCCGGCAGCGACATCCGGCCCGGGCGTGAGCGGGTGCGCGGCTTCGTCGAGGCGTTCCAGCGCAGTGGCCTGCCGGTGCCGGAAGATCTGATCCGTTCGCAAAGCCTGTCGGTGGATTTCGGTTTCCGCGAGGCGACAGCCTTGCTCCAGATGCCGGAACGCCCGACCGCCATCATCGCCGCGGGCAATCGTATCCTCGTCGGCGTGTTGCGCGCCATCCAGCAGCAGGGCGTATCCGTGCCCCAGGACATTTCGCTGATCGGTTGCGACCGCTCGGACGTCGCATTGCTTTATCCGGGGCCGATCACGCTGATCGACCGGCCCGTGGAGGAAATCGGCCGCACCGCCGCGCAGCTGCTGCTCGAACGCCTCGGCGGCCACAGCGATCGTCCGGCGCAACGCATCTCATTCCCGACGCAACTGATCATGGGCGGATCCTGCCTGCCTGTTCCGAAGCGATAGAGCATGATCCCGAAAGGTGGCATCCGGCTTTCTCGGACAAACGGTCCCCGTTTGTCCAGAGATCATGCTCAAACAAAAAGATAGAGCCTGCCTCAGGCGTGGAAATTTTCCTTGCTGCGTTCGATGCGCCTTGTGCGCTGGAACTTGATCAGCCGGTCGAGCGACACGGCCAGCACGGTTACAGCACCAGTGACGAATGTGCTCCATGTCGCATCGATGCCGAAGAAGATCAGCCCGCTCGAGATCACCTGGATGATCATCATGCCGATCACCGCCCCGATGATCGTGCCGTGACCGCCCGAGAGCGGCGTGCCGCCGATGATGACGGCGGCAATCACCACCAGCACGAAATCACTGCCCTCGTTGGGATCGATGGCGCCGCGGAAACCGACATACATCACCCCTGAAAGCCCGCATATGGCGCCCATCAGCACCAGTGTCTGCAGCCGCACCCAGGCTGTCGGAATGCCGGCATGGGCCGCGGCCTCCGGATTGCTGCCCACCGCCTGGACGCGGTAGCCGAAGCGGGTGCGATGAAGCACGACGTGCATCGCCAACGCCAGCGCAATGAAGACCAGAGCTGCCACCGGCACGATGCCGAACAGCTTGTCGGAAATCACCGAGAAGAAGCTGCTGCTCTGGTCCGCCGGCACGATGGCGCGCCCCTTGTTGACGACCAGCGACAGGCCTTGGAACATCGAATAGGTGCCCAGCGTCACGATGATGGCGGGCAGGCGCAGCGTCACCGCGATCAGCCCGTTGATCAGGCCGAGGCCGGCGCCGAACAGCACACCGGCAAAGGCGGCAAGCCAGGGGTCGATGCCCGCGACCATCAGCAGTGCCGCGAAAACCGCGGAGAAGTTGAACATCCAGCCGACTGAAAGATCAATCTCGCGGATGGCGAGCAGGAACACCATGCCGATGGCCAGCATGCCGAGGAACGTTGTGTTGCCCAGCAGCGAAAACAGGTTGATCGGATTGAGGAAGCGCGGCCGGGCAAAGCCGATGATCGCCATCATCCCGACCAGCGCGATGATGACACCGATTTCCTCGGGAATGCGAAAGCCGCGCCGGGCAGGGTGGACCGCCGATCCGGCGAGCGGCGGAATGAGATCGGTCTTGCTCATGCCATGTCCCCCTGGCGCGCTTGCTTATTACGGTTCGCACCCGGCATTTCGCCGGTATTGGTCAGATGCAGAACCGTCTGGCTGTTCATCTCGGTTCCAGAAAGCTGGCCGGCGAGCCGGCCTTGATAAATGACGAGAATGCGGTCGCAGAGCCCGATCAGTTCGGGCAGTTCGGTCGAGCTGAACAGCACGATGCCGCCATTGGCCGACATCTCGCGGATCAGCGCGTATATCTCCCTCTTGGCGCCGATATCGACACCGCGCGTCGGATCATCGAGCAGGAAAACCTGCGGCCCGATCTCCAGCCATTTGCCGATGACGACCTTCTGCTGGTTGCCGCCCGACAGCGAGTTCGCCAGCGCATGCGGCAGGCCCTTGATGCGCAGCGCGTCGATCTGGCGGTTGGCGCGGCCAAGCGCGGTTTTGGGCGAATACCAGGGCGTGCCCCAGTCGCGAGCGCCGACGACCACGTTGGAGATGTTGAACAGGATGGATTTGTCCAACATCAGCCCGTTGCGGCGGCGGTCGGCCGGAACGAGGCAGACATTGCGCCGTGCCGCTTCGGTCGCGCTTTTCGGCAGGCCGCTGCCGTCGGGAAAATGCACCTCGCCGCCGCGCGCCTTGCGCATGCCGAACAGCATGTCGAGAAGATCGGCGACGCCGGACCCTTCAAGCCCGGCCAACCCGACGATCTCGCCGGAACGCGCGGTGAAGCTGACATCGGCAAGCCTGCCGCCCGCAAGTCCCTTGACCGTCATCTGCGGCCGTGTCGCGCCGACCGTCGACGGCAGGGGAGGCGGGAACAATGCCTCGCGCTGCTGGCCGATCATGCCTTCGATGACCTGGGGTATGGTTAGTTCCGAGCGATCCTTCGTCAGCACATCGCGTCCGTTGCGCGTGATGGTGACGCGATCGGAGATGGCGAAAACCTCCTCCAGTCGATGCGATACGTAGAGCATGGTGATGCCATTGGCCCGCAGCCCCTTCAGCACCGTGAACAGCCTCTCGGTCTCGCGCTGGTTGAGTGCGGAATTCGGCTCGTCGAGGATCAGCAGCCGAGGATGTTCGAGCAGTACGCGGGCGAGTTCGACAAGCTGCCGCTCACCGATGCTGAGGCGGCTAACCGGGGCGTGCACATCGACATGCAGGCCGAGTTGCCGAAGCAGATAGCGGCTGCGCGCCTCCATCTCTCGTTTGGAGATCAGGCCGTTTCGCACCGGCTCGCGGTTGACGAACAGATTGGCCAGAACGGACCGCTCGGGAAACAGGCTGAGTTCCTGATAGACCATGCCGATGCCATGCTGCCGCGCGGCATTGGGGTTGTCGATGGTCACAGCGTGGCCGTCGAGCTCGATGGCGCCGCTATCGGGCCGGACGACGCCGGCAAGCACCTTCATCAGCGTCGATTTGCCGGCGCCGTTCTCGCCCACGACGGCGTGGATCGTGCCCCGCTCGACGCTCAGGCTCATATCCTGGAGCGCGACAACGCCGCCATAGCGCTTGGCAAGATTGCGCACGGAAATCATCGGCGGACCGGACATGATCTTCCCACGAAGTAAGGGGCGGTCCCGAGGCCGCCCCTGATCTTGAAACGGATCGCCGATGCCGTCACTCGGATTCCGCGGAGATCGGCTTTGGCGTTGCCGAGAGCATGTCGGCGGTAAGCGTCTTGGTCCATGCCTTGTAATAGGCGGCCGTCGCAGCCGGATCGGCCGCCAGCTTCTGCGCCTCATCGAATGAGACAGAAGGCAAGCCGTTGCCCATGTCGACCTTGTCGGCGGTGACGATCTGCGAGCCGGCATTGTAGAAACCGGCGCTGAGCTTCTTGCCGCCCTTGATCGCATTGACCAGCAGGGCGACGGGCAGGTAACCCTGCACGAAAGCGCTCTGGCCGATCGTCACATAGGCATGGCCTTCCTTGACCGCCTTGAGGTTGAGTTCGGTCAAGTCGTAGCCGCCGGCGACAAACTTGTCGCCATTGGCGGCGTTGAGCTTGCCAAGACTGGTGACGTCCGGCGCGCACAGACCGATCAGCGCCACGGCTTCCGGATTGGCGCCATAAAGCTGTTCCCAGCGGTTGTAGTTGTCGACGGCGGAAACCTTGACGTCGAATGGACCGAGCACCTTCAGACCAGGCGCCTTCTTCAGCGATTCCTCGACGCCCTTGGCGCGGTTCTCCAGAACCGGGAAGCCGGGGAAGCAATTGCCGAGAATGACCGTGCCCTTGGCGCTGGCGCCGCCGAGCTTGTCGACCACCATCCGCCCCAGGATACGGCCGCTTTCGACGGACTTCTCGCCGACATAGGGGGCGTTGACCGCGATGGACAGCAGGTTGAACTGCACGATCGGCACGCCACCGCCGATGATCTCGTTGAGGCCCTTGGCCATGGATTCGCCGGGCACCGATGTGGCGATGCCTTGCGCGCCGGAATTGGCGAAGTTCTGCACCAGCTTCAACTGGCCTTCCGGCGCGCCGCCTGCCTGCTGGGCGACGACGAGCTTGGCACCGAGATCGGTGGCGGCGGCCTGGGCGCCGTCCTGGATCTGCTGGACGAAAGGATCGCCCTGCGCATGGGCGACGAAACCTATGGTGATGTCCTCGGCATGAGCGCTCGACATGCCGAGCGCCAGCGCGATGGCGCCGAGTACGAGTATCGGTCTGGTCTTGTTGACGGCCATTGATCGTTCCTCCCTGATTGTTATGGTTGCACTGCGCGGCCGGGCGCCAAGACGCCCGGAATCCCGATCGCTCAGATGGCGGTCAGGCCACCATCGACAAACATGAACGAGCCCGTCATGTAGGAGGCGTCGTCCGACGCCAGGAACGCCACGGCGCCGGCTATTTCTTCCGGCTCGGCGCCGCGCTTCAACGGTATGTTCTGCACCTGCCACTCATAGACCTTGGGGTCGGCGACGAGTTCGCGCACGATGGGCGTCAGGGTGAAGCCGGGCACCACGACGTTGACGCGGATGCCCTCGGGAGCATGGTCGACAGCCATGACGCGCGACAGTCCGTGGACGCCGCCCTTGCTGGAGCCGTAGGCGACATTGGCGGGTGTGCAGCCGGACATACCGGTTGGCGAGCCCGTAAGCACCACAGCGCCCTTGCCGGCGGTGGCCTTGATGGCGGCGACACCATGCTTGCAGGTGAGATACATGCCCGTCAGGTTGACGCCGACGATCTCGTCCCAGACGGCCTTGGGCAGCCCGTCCACCTTGCCATCGCGTTCACCCGAAAAGATGCCGGCGTTGGAAACCAAGATGTCCAGGCGGCCGAATGTCTTGACGATCTGGGCGAATGCGGCCTCGACCTGTGGCTCGTTGCTGACGTCGGTCTTGATGGCAGTCGCCTCGCCGCCAGCCTCGCGGATGCGCTCCGCGGTTGCCTTGGCGCTGTCTTCGTTCCAGTCGAGGACCGCGACCTTGCAGCCTTCCTCGCCAAGCCGCAGAGCGGCCGCGCGACCGATCCCCGAGCCTGCGCCGGTAATCGCAGCGACCTTGCCTTTGAGCCCCCGCATGCCAGTTCCTCCCTGACACCTGCGAGGCTGACACCGCGTGTCATGCCACCGCATTGATCAAAAATAATATCGTTTCCAACACTAGTGTCAAGGCAAGCGTCTCTGAATCGCGTAGCTGAACCGGTGTTCACGTAATCATTTGAAAATAATTGCTTTATGACTGCAAAGAGGCAGCGTAGCAGTTTATATCGTTTCCACTGTTGCGCTGAACACGGCAACGGTTGCGGTCGTCGCCGCAAGCGGCGGCCGCGCCCCATTCAGCGGTGTGGCTAGATGAGATCGGCCTTGGCGAGGTCGCGCATGAGATGGCTGGCGCCATAGGTCCAGTGTGGGCAATCGGGCGACAACCGCACGCGGTTGACCAGCGCGCCGAACTTCTCCGACGAGATGGTGACGATGTCGCCGACCTTGTGGGTGAAGCCTTTGCCCTTCTCGCCACGATCCTTGGATGGCACGAACATGGTGCCGAGATAGAGCGCCAGCCCGTCAGGGTATTGGTGATGCGAGCCTATGGCGGCGGCAACCAGTTCTTCCGGCGAACGGCTGATCTCGGCCATCGAGCTCGCGCCTTCCAGCAAGAAGCCGTCTTCGCCCTCCACCTTGAGGCGCACGACGGCTCGCTTCACATCGTCGATAGAGAACGTATCGTCGAACAGGCGGATGAAAGGGCCGAGAGAGGCCGAAGCGTTGTTGTCCTTGGCCTTGCCGAGCAGCAGCGCGGAACGTCCTTCGACATCGCGCAGATTGACATCGTTGCCGATGGTGGCGCCGACGATCCTGCCGCTTGAGGCGGCGATCATGGCGATCTCCGGTTCAGGATTGTTCCAGGTCGACACCGGATGCAGGCCGACATCGGCGCCGAAGCCGACCGAAGCCATTGGCTGGCATTTGGTGAAGATCTCGGCGTCTGGCCCGATGCCCACTTCGAGATATTGCGACCAGGCACCGCGCGCGATGAGCTTGGCCTTGATCTCCATCGCTTCCGGCGAACCGGGCTTGAGCTTCGACAGGTCGTGACCGATCAGCCCTGCAATGTCGGCGCGGATGGCGTCGGCCCTCTCGGCCGAACCGCGGGCCTGTTCCTCGATCACCCGTTCAAGCAGGCTGACGACGAAGGTGACGCCCGATGCCTTCACCGCTTGCAGGTCGACCGGCGAGAGCAGGTATGGCTTTGCGGAATCGCGCGTCGACTGGAAACTATTGGCGGCGATCGCGTCAAGCGAACCGATCGGCTTGCCTTTGGCTGAGCGGACGTGTCCGGCAGGGTCCGGCATTTCGCAGATATCGCGAACGGTTGGCGCTACTCCCGACGTGATGTCGAAAACCGTGCCGTCGCGCACGGTGACCACAAGCGGATGCGACGCATCACCCGTTCTGGCCCGGCCAACAAAGAGGCCGTCAGTTGGCAAGTGCGTAGCGTTCGTCATGGCTTGCGGTCCTCCCCGTCTTGTTCCGCCTCGGACATCGTTGCTGCCGGACCCTTCAATCGGGCTGGCTGGCGGCGCGGCACTTTCAACAAATTCTGGCCAAAGGTCTACCCATCCTGGCCGCTGAAGAATCGAGGTTTCATGTGTCGCTGCTTGGAACGACACGCCGAACCGTTGGGCCAGTTCCCAATTCAGAGTGAAGCCGCCTTTCAAAATAGTGAAATCATCTCTAGGATTTTCATTGTCTGAATATGCCGGAGGAAGTGTTGTCCGCTCCGTTTTCCGATCCGATCTGGCAGAGGCCACATGCTGCGATCGCCCTCCAGCCGCATGTCCCGGCTGGAAAACATATCGATGTCGTCGTTGTCGGGGCCGGTATCATGGGCCTTTCAACGGCTCTGCATGCCGCTCGCCTTGGCCTGGCGGTGCGGGTGCTGGACGCCGGCGACATCGGGCAGGGTGCATCTGGCCTCAATGGCGGGCAGGTTATACCCGGCTTGAAATACGACCCGGAATGGCTGCTGGAGCATTTTGGCCCTGAACGCGGCGAGGCACTCGTCAACTTTGCCGCGTCGACAGCGGATTGCGTCTTCGATCTGATCCGCGACGAACAACTGGCGGTGCCCTTTGTCCGCAATGGCTGGATCCAGGCGGCGCATACCGAGGTGGCGCTGAAGGCGGCGGCGAACAGGGACCGGCAATGGCGGGCGCGCGGCGCCGATGCCAAACTGCTGAGCAAGGCGGAAATCGCGGCCGTGACCGGCGCTCACGGCTATCTCGGCGGATGGCTCGACCGTCGCGCCGGCGTCATCGATCCGCTCGCCTACACGTCCGAGCTGGCGCGGGTAGCGCTTGCCTCGGGTGTGGAAATTGCTGCCCGCCAGAAAGTGGTGCGTCTCTCCAGAAATGCCGGAAATTGGCGGGTTGAGATGGAAGGAGGCGCGGAGGTTCAGGCGAAATTCGTCGTCGTTGCAACGAACGCCTACAGCGACGGCCTCATTCCAGGCCTCGCCGAAACGATCGTTCCGCTGCATTCCTTCCAGATCGCCACCGCGCCGCTTTCGTCCAATCTTGCCGGCGCTATCCTGCCGGAGGGGCAGGCGGTCTCTGACTCGCGCCGCATCCTTGTCTATTACCGCAAAAGTGCTGATGGGCGGCTGGTTCTGGGCGGTCGTGGGCGCATGGCCTTGCCGACAACCCCCGCTGATTGGGCGCATCTCGAGCGTGCGCTGCTGCGTCTCTACCCGGCACTGTCCGGCGTGGCCATCGAGAAGCGATGGTTTGGTCGCGTGGCGATGACGCCCGATCACCTGCCGCACATCCATGAGCCGGAGCCGGGCCTGCTGGCCGCGGTCGGCTGCCAGGGGCGCGGCGTGGGTCTGATGACCGCGCTTGGCAAGCGCATGGCAGGTTACCTGTCGAGCGGCGATGTCCGGCAACTGCCGTTCCCGGTCTCGCCGATCCGGCCAATCCCGTTCCACGCCTTCCGGCAGATCGGCGTTGCCACGACGATCGCCTGGTACCGGATGCTGGATGCGCTTGAACGCTGAAAGTTTCGCACTCACGTGGCTCTGAATGCCGCTTGACAGTTTCACAAATATGAAAGCACCGATTCTGGTTTCAACCTCCCACCCACGCCGATGTTACGCAGTGAACGAGGCCACGACTTGATGGGCATTCTGGAAGAAGCATCTGAAAGGCCAAGGGACGACGCCGATGTGCGGGTCGGCCGGCGCGTCCGGGCGCTGAGGCTGGAGCGCAAGCTGTCGCTGGCCGACCTGGCCGCCAGGGCCGGCGTCTCGATCGGCGCGCTCAGCCAGATCGAGCGCGGCTTGTCCTCATTGCGTGTCAGGGTCATCTGGCCGCTTGCGGCGGCCCTCGACATCGAGCCGTCGGCATTGATCACCGACGGCAACGATGCCGCCAACGATCTCTATTGCGTGCGCGCCAACAGTCGTCGCCCCATCCCGGTGAAGTCGGAAGGCATCGCCAAGGCGCTGCTTTCGCCGCCTGGCGCCACGCTGACCGGCATACTGGTGACAGTGGAGGCCGGCGGCGGCACCGCCGAAGCCTATGCCCATGCCGGTCATGAATTCGGCTTCGTCCTGTCGGGCGAGGTCCAACTGGTGGTGGATTCCACAAAATACGTGCTGAAGGCCGGCGACAGTTTTGCTTTCAAGAGCACCTTGCTGCACGCCTTCCGCAATCCGGGAGCGGAGCGCTGCCAGATTCTCTGGGTCAACACGACCAAACCCTCAGGGATTCGCGATGGCGCCTGATCCTCTCGTCCGGCTGGACGCGGTTTCGGAGATTTTTTCCCGGCGCGCTTCAACAGCATCGTCTTTCACGGCTGCACATTGCGCCTTCACGCGGAACTGGGGCAAGGCATGCCGGTGGTAACCGACGCATCGCGCCAGGCGGAGGGTTTCAATTCAGCGCCGGACGTGGCGCATATCAGCCTGCACCGTGGCGCTAACTGCCCTATGCTCTGCGCATAAACTGCCCATCCATTTCCAAAAAAACCGGAGTATTACCCTGTGAGCAATCATCTCAATTTCTTCATCGACGGCAAATGGGTGGCGCCCGTGGTGCCGGCGACGCTCGACGTCATCGATCCGTCCACCGAAGAGGCCTATACCAAGATTTCCGTTGGCTCGAAGGCTGATGTCGACAAGGCAGTCGCTGCCGCCAAGGCAGCCTTCCCGTCCTTTTCGCAGACCAGCAAGGCGGAGCGCCTGAAGCTTCTGAAGCGCATCCTCGAAGTCTACAATGAGCGCTACGAGGACATCGCCCAGGCCGTCAGCCATGAGATGGGCGCACCGATCACCTGGGCGCGCGAGGCGCAGGCCTGGGCGGGCCGGGCGCATATGGAATCCACCATCAAGGCGCTGGAGGATTATGAATTCTCAGAGAAGCGCGGCGGCACCATGGTGGTCAAGGAGCCGATCGGCGTCTGCGCGCTGATCACGCCCTGGAACTGGCCGCTCAACCAGATCGTCTGCAAGGTGGCGCCGGCCATCGCCGTCGGTTGCACCATCGTGCTGAAGCCCTCCGAGATCGCGCCGATCAGCGGCATCGTCTTCTCGGAAGTGATGGAAGCCGCCGGCGTGCCGAAGGGCGTCTACAACATGGTCAACGGCAACGGCCCCGATGTCGGCCAGATCATGGCCGGCCATCCTGATGTCGACATGGTATCCTTCACCGGCTCGACCCGCGCCGGCATCATCGTTGCCAAGACCGCGGCTGAAACCGTCAAGCGCGTGGCGCAGGAGCTCGGCGGCAAGTCGGCCAACATCGTGCTGCCGGACGCCGACTTCGAAACGGCTGTGAGGAAAGGCGTCGAAGGCTGCTTCGGCAACAGCGGCCAGTCCTGCGATGCGCCGACCCGCATGCTGGTGCCGGCCGCCCGCCACGACGAGGCGCTGGCCATCGCCAAGAAGGCCGCCGAGGCGCACAATGTCGGCGACCCCCGCTCGGAGGACACCAAGCTCGGACCGGTGGTCTCGAACGTCCAGTACGACAAGATCCAGCGGTTGATCGAAGCCGGCATCAAGGAAGGCGCCACGCTGGTCACCGGCGGTCCCGGCCGGCCGGAACACCTCAACCGCGGCTATTATGTGCGGCCGACCGTGTTCGGCCACGTCACGCCGGGCATGACCATCGAGAAGGAAGAAATCTTCGGGCCGGTGCTGTCGGTCATCTCCTACAATGACGATGATGACGCGGTGAAGATCGCCAACGACACGGTCTACGGCCTCGCCGCCTATGTGCAGTCCCAGGACATCGCGCACGCGCGAAAAGTGGCCGGACAGCTGCGTGCCGGACAGGTCTCTATCAACTACCCGGAATGGGACACGTTCGCGCCGTTCGGCGGCTACAAGCAGTCGGGCAACGGCCGCGAATACGCCGATTGGGCGATCCACGACTTTCTCGAGGTCAAGGGCATCATCGGCTACGGGGCGTAGGCTTCGGGATCAATCCACGCTTGACTCAAAGAATCGTTCCTGTTTTGTTCTAATTGTAGAGCAAAAACGGGAGCGTTCCTTTGCGAGCGTATGCCTATGTATCTGCAAGGCGAATTCGATTTCGGAATTCCGGAGCCACCATGGCGGCCTAAACGACCGGATCGTGTATTCTATGGCTTGTTCTTGCAGCAGAAGGACTATTCGCGGTTTGCTGATTGTCAAAGCCGGCTGTGCAGCCGGTGGGGGATAACCGGCTCCCGTCTGTTGCCTCACCGTTTTCACGTGAGCCTGCAGCACGTGGGTGATTACAAGAGACTGCGAACTAAAACCATCTTTGCAGCCGCCCGATCGGGGCGGCGCATTGCGATGCCTGACTTCGAGGTCAGCTTTCGCCATTTCAGGAGCTTTCCCGGCCGCCCGGCGACAAGGGGCAGCCCGGCCAAGCATCCCTTCGTGCTTCTCGCCGACGATGGACCGGTTTGTGAGTTGAGCAGGAAGTTGGGAGCTGAAATGTTATGCGAGGGCCTCAAAGCATCGAATGGTTTCGTTCCGCATTTGACGCTTGCCTACGACCAAAAACTGATCCCGCAACAGCCTATGGACGCGATCAGCTTTGTTGCACGGGAGTTCTTTCTTGTGCACAGCTTGCGCGGACTCAAGAAATACGTTTTCCCGGAATCTTGGCCGCTGAGCGCGATGTAATGCGCCGATCGATCCTCACATCGTCGTCCTGCGCCAAGTCCATCTCCATCCTGACAGAGCGATGTCAGCTATCAAGGACTTGACTGTGGCCGGCCAGCAAACTGTTCCCTATTTGCAGTGCGTCTGAACAGGAGGAACACACATGACCATCGCGGAAATTGCCAGGGATTTCACCGAACTCCTCAAGCAGGGTGATCACGCAGGTGCTGCCGAGAAGTACAATGCCGATGACATCGCCAGCTATGAAGCCATGGAGGGGCCGATGGCCGTCAGCCACGGCAAGGAGGCGCTCAAGCAGAAGAGCCAGTGGTGGCAAGAGAACAATGAAGTCCATGGTGGCTCGGTCGAGGGGCCTTATGTCAACGGCGACCAGTTCGCCGTGCGCTTCAAGTTTGACATAACGCCCAAGGCCACAGGCGAGCGTGTCACCATGGATGAGGTTGGCCTGTACACGGTCAAGAACGGCAAGATCACCGAAGAGCGCTTCTACTATTGAGGCCGGAATACCAACCACCCTGCGGAGTTTGCTTGCTTTCGCGGCATGGTTTGAAAATCAAACATGGCAGCCGGGACGATTCCCGGCCGCCATGTGGTTGTGAACGGAGCTTGGGTGCTGGCAAAGCGGGAAGGGCGGTTTTAGGTTGGGGATGAGAATCGACAGCCAGCCCAAGGGAAGAACGTTTTGGCCACCACGATGTACGGCATCACCAACTGTGACACGATCAAGAAGGCGCGCGTCTGGCTGGAGAGCCATGACGTGCCGTATCGTTTCCATGACTATCGAGCCGAAGGGATCGAGCCGAGCAAGCTGAATGGCTGGGTCGGTAAGGTCGGTTGGGAAAAGCTGCTTAATAAAGGCAGCACGACGTTCCGCGAATTGCCTGAGGCAGACAAGCAATCACTCGACGAAAAGAAGGCCAAGGCCCTGATGCTGGCCAAGCCGACGATGATCAAGCGGCCGGTGCTGGAGGTCGGTGATCGGATTCTGGTTGGATTCAAGCCGGATGTTTATGCGCAGGTGGTGGGTAAGTAGAGCAGACGGTCTGCCGCGTTCCTTCGCTCCCCCCTCTGTCCTGCCGGACATCTCCCCTACAAGGGGGGAGATTGGGTGTCGCGACGCTTTCGCTAATTTTCGACGATAGGCAGGGCGAAGGCGCTGAAGCTGCTGATCTCCCCCCGTGTGGGGGAGATGGCCGGCAGGACAGAGGGCGGCTCTGTCCCGCCGGCCTCAAAAAATCCAGCCGCCTCAGCCCGTCCCGTGCATGTATTCCGCCAGCGCAACCGCATTGCTATGCGCTTCGTCATGCGCGCCATAGAGCAGCGTCACTCGCCCTTCGCCGAGCAAGGCGCGCAACTGTGCGACGGCTTCGCCATTTTCGTCCAGCTCGGACGCATACCGCTTCTGGAACTCCGCCCAGCGCTCGGGCTCATGCCCGAACCATTTTCGCAATGCGTCGCTCGGCGCGATCTCCTTCAACCACAGCGTCAGCGCGGCGTCCTCCTTGCTAACGCCGCGTGGCCAGATCCGGTCGACCAGAACCCGCTGCCCGTCCTCGGGCGCGGGCTGCTCGTAAATCCGCTTGACCACCAGGTCGAAGGCCATAGAACCCTCCGTAAGAGGCCGTGACCCTCAGGCCCACTCGCCCTTGCGCATGACCGGCACGCGGCGACCGTCCTTGTGAACGCCGTCTATGTCGATCTTGTCCGAACCGATCATCCAGTCGATATGGATAAAACTCTTGTTGCCGCCGCGCGCGGCGATCTCGTCCTGGCTGAGCGATGCGCCGTCGACGAAGCACTTCGAATAACACTGTCCGAGCGCGATGTGGCAGGCGGCATTCTCGTCGAACAGCGTGTTGAAGAACAAAAGGCCGCTCGCCGAGATCGGCGAGGAGTGCGGCACCAGCGCCACTTCGCCGAGACGGCGCGAACCCTCGTCGGTATCGAGCACCTTCTTCAGCACGTCCTCGCCCCTCGAAGCCTTTGCCTCGACAATGCGACCTTCCTCGAAACGCACCGAAATGTTGTCGATCAGAGTGCCCTGGTAGGACAGCGGCTTGGTGCTCGAAACATGGCCTTCGACCCGCCTTGCATGTGGCGTGGTGAAGACCTCCTCGGTTGGGATGTTGGGGTTGCAGGTGACGCCGTTCTTGGCGGTCGAGGCGCCGCCCATCCACTCATGGCCGTCAGCCAGTCCAACGCTCAGATCGGTGCCGGGTCCTGTGAAATGCAGTGCGTGGAAATTATGGCCGTTCAGCCATTCGGTGCGGCTGCGCAGTGCGGCGTTGTGCGCCTTCCAGTTGCCGATCGGGTCTTCGACATCCACCCGCGAGGCCGCAAAGATGGCGTCGGCCAATTTCACCACTGCGACGTCTTCCGCATCATCGGGGAATACCTGCTTGGCCCAGGCCTTGTCGGGATAGGCGACGATGTTCCAGTTGATGTCGAAGCCGGTGATCTTCTCCAAGGCCGGCTGATAGGCGATCGAATTGGCCTTGTTGGCGCGCGCCACCTTCGCCGGGTCCTGCGCCGACAGCAGCGATGGATCCTCGCCTCGCACGGCAAGCCGTGCGGCATTGTTGGCGAAGGCCTTGGCCATGCCCTCGTAGAGCCAGCCGGCGGCGTGGTCGAAGCCGGCATCGGCGCCAAACCGATAGCGCGCCAGCGTCATCTCGTCATCGTTGAAGATCGGCGTCACCAGGCCGGCACCAGCCTTGTAGGCGTGCTCGACGATCCGTCGCGTCAGCGGCAAGGCGGCGATGGATGATGTCACGACAAGGTCCTGTCCCGGCTGCAACTGCAGCCCGACCTTGATGGCAACCTCGGCCAGCCTGTCGAGCTTCACCGGGTCGATGGTTGCGGAAACGCCGCGCGAATGTGTGGTCATGATCCCTGCCTGCCGTGATGTTGATCGATCATACATAGACCGGCACCGTCGACCTTTCCACCGCGATCGCCGCCAGCATGTTCAATCCGCGGGCTCCAGCGATCCGAACCGCAACATGGTCGCCTCGATCTCTTCCCGGATCCAGGCCTTGAAGTCGCGGACCTTGCGGCTTTCGGTTCTGGTTGGCGATGTCACCAGCCAGTAACCGAGGCCGCTCTGGGCGCGGATGCCGAAGGGCGCGACGAGGCGGCCATCCGCCAGGGCATCGGCGGTCAGCAATTGCCAGCCGAGCATGACGCCGTGGCCGGCAATCGCCGATTCCAGGCAAAGCATCGGATCGGTGAAGCGCGCGCCCTTCTGGAAGGTGATCGGCTTGACGCCCGCCGCTTCAAACCAGCTTTCCCAGTTGATCATCGATCGTTCGTCGGTGATGGCGCAGGTCTGGGCGAGATCCTCGATCGATTTCAGTTTCCTGGCGATGACCGGCGCGCAGACGGGAAATACTTCCAACGCCACGAGCAGTTCCGCGCGGGCATTCGGCCATTTGCCGTCGCCGAGACGAATGGCGATGTCGATGTCGGAGCGGTCGAGATCGGCGACCCGAACCGAGGCGTCGACGCGCAGGAGCACATTCGGGTGCCGGTCGAAGTGACGGGAGAGGCGCGGCAGCAGCCATTTAGACGCAAAGGCCGGCGCCACCGAGACCACCAGCGTGCATTGGGTCGTCTCGTTGGCAAGCATCATCGCCTCGGCCAGTTCGCGAAAGCCCACGCCAAGCCGGGCCGTGAAGACCGTGCCGAATTCGGTGGGGACGAGGCCGCTTGCCGTCCGCTCGAACAGGGCTCGGCCGAGCTGCTTTTCCGTCCGGTTGATCTGCTGGCTGACCGCGCTGACGGAAACGTTGAGTTCGCCCGCCGCCGCCGAAAGCGACCCAAGGCGAGCGACGGTTTCCACGGCGCGCAGGCCGTTGAGGTGGACGCGGTTCAGCATAGCCATACAGTTTTTCTAAACTGCCGGGATTGAAATCTCAATTGAAAGAGATGTTGAAACGGCAGACCTTGCTGGAAACAGACGGACTGCGGAGGCGAGGATGCTGAAGATTTTATCATCGCTGAACATCTTCTTCGCTGGGAGCGCAGCGCAACGCCTGCGGCATGAGAGCGAAACCACCAGATGGGTGATCGATCCGCTGTCGCACCCGGTGCTGGACGCTATGTCGGAGCGCGAACTCGGAGATGTGCCATTCAGGCTGACGGCGCGGCGGACGGTTTACGAGACCACGACCTTGCGGGCCTGTGGCTGTTGACCGCTGAGGCAGGCTGAGGCCCGACGGGAATAGTTCGAGTTGTCCGCGGCGGCCACGATCCCGCTGGCCTAACAAAAGGCGGATTGTTTCAAGGGCCGGCGCGCACCTATTGTGCGCTGCAATGAACACGGTTTCTCCATCACCGCTGCGCTTTGCCTTCGCCGGCTTGATCGCGATGGCCGTCGCCATGGGCATCGGCCGCTTCGTCTACACGCCTATCCTGCCAGGCATGATGGAGGAACTGCATCTGTCGCCGGCCAATGCTGGCTGGATCGCCTCGGCCAACTATCTCGGCTACCTCATCGGCGCGTTTGCGGCGGCGGGCGGCTGGGCGCATGGGCGGGAGCGTCTGCTGATGTTCGTGGGCCTCGGTGCCAGCACCGTCCTCGCGGCCCTCATGGGGCTGTCCGAAACCATGGTCGCCTTTCTCGTCATTCGCTTCCTGGCCGGTCTGGCCAGCGCTTTCGTCATGGTTTTCATGGCCAGCATCGTTTTCAGTCATATAAACGCTGCCGGCCGCAGCGACCTGCAGGCCTGGCATTTCGGCGGCGTTGGCCTTGGCATCGCGATCTCCGCGGCAATGATGGCGGTGCTGGTCACCGAACATGCCGGCTGGGCAGCTGGCTGGCTGTGGTCTTCAGCGATTTCGGCTTGCGGTTTCCTGGTCGTGGCGCTGTTGGTGAACGAGGGCCCGCTCGCCAATGGCGAAGCCGCCGGTGAGCCGGCTCTGCCGAAAACCCGCTCCTTGTCGAAGGTCATTATCGGCTATGGCCTGTTTGGTTTTGGCTATGTAGTGACGGCGACATTCCTGGTCGCCATCGTTCGGCAAGGCGGCGGCAGCCGCGTCTTCGAGGCTGTCGTATGGATGGTCGCCGGGCTTGCCGGCTTTCCCTCGACCTGGTTGTGGCAGAAGATCGCCGCGAGCATCGGGCTCTACGCCGCCTATGCGCTGGCATGCCTCGTCGAGGTTGTCGGCGTCACCGCCAGCGTGGCACTTGGCGGATATACCGGGCCATTGCTTGGCGGCCTGCTGCTTGGCGGCACCTTCATCGCCATCACCGCGCTTGGCCTGCAGGCCGCGCGGCAACAGGCGCCAAGGGCGCCCCGGCGCATCTTTGCCTTGATGACGGCCTCTTTTGGTCTTGGCCAGATCATCGGCCCGATCGCCGCCGGGCTTTTGGCCCAGGCGTCAGGCAATTTCTTCCTCGCCTCGATCGTCGCCGCAGCCATGCTGGTCGTCTCCGGCGTCATCACATGGTCAGCTGCGCCAAAATCGCCATGATTATGGTCTTGCTCGGTGCAGGGCATTGGGCAGGCATTTTCTTTCCAACTAATGTGTGACTTTATGCCCGCTGAACCCCGCTGATTTGCGCACAGATCGAGGAATTCGCCACAGTGTTCGTATCCTTTTTCCCGCAGCCGAAGCTGTTCTTCTCTTCGGCCGCCATCTGGAGCCTTGCGGCAATCCTGTTCTGGTTCTTCGGCGGCGAGCAATTGGGCTCGATTTTTGGGCTGCCGCCGGCCGCCGCGGATGCGCCGGCCATCATCGGTATTGCGGTTCTCGTGTCGAAGCCGTTCCTCTGGTTCTATCTCTATTTCGTGTTTTGCGTGGCGGTCTTCTATGCGTTCTGGAGCTGGTATTCTCCGCATCCGTGGCAGCGCTGGTCGATCCTGATGACGGCAGTCATACTGTTCTTCATCTATTTCAATGTGCAGGTCAGTGTCGCCGTCAACGCGTGGTACGGTCCGTTCTTTGACTATGTGCAGGGGCTGATGTCGGGGACCGGAAAGTCGACAAACGGCGAATTTTATATCGGACTGGCTGATTTTTCGTGGCTCGCGCTGGTCGGCATGAACGTGCAGGTGGTCAACGCCTTCATTGTCAGCCACTGGATCTTCCGCTGGCGTACGGCGATGAACAACTATTTCGTCGAGAACTGGGGCAGGCTGCGACACATCGAAGGCGCCTCACAGCGCATTCAGGAAGACACGATGCGGTTCTCACAGATCATGGAAGACCTGGGCTCCAGCTTCGTTCAGTCGATCATGACCCTGATCGCGTTCCTGCCAGTCATGATCCAGCTACAGGCCCACATCAGCGAACTGCCCATTGTCGGCGCCATCCCTCAGCCTCTGGTCATTGCGGCGCTGGCCTGGTGTTTGTTTGGCACAATCTCGGTCATGGTTGCTGGTCTGAAGCTGCCGGGCCTGCAATTCCGTAACCAGCGTGTCGAAGCCGCGTATCGCAAGGAACTCGTCTATGGCGAAGACCATGCGGACAGGGCTCAACCGGCGACCACGGCGGAGCTGTTTGCCAATGTCCGCCACAATTATTTCAGGCTCTATTTCCACTACATTTATTTCAACGTTGTCCGGTACACCTACCTGCAGGCCGACAACATCTTCTCGCTGTTGATCCTGGGTCCCTCGCTGGTGGCGCACAAGATAACCTTCGGTGCGTTGAACCAGATTTCGAACGCCTTTGGCAAAGTGACGGGATCGCTGCAGTTCCTGCTCACGTCCTGGTCAACCATCGTCGAGCTTCAGTCGGTGCACAAGCGCCTCCGCGCTTTCGAGGCGACCCTGCAGGGCGAGCCGCTGCCGGATATCGATCAGCGCTATCTTGCAAGGCATGGTGCCGAGGACCCGGCGTGATAGCCAGGAGACAAAGTGGGCGGCTCAGCCGCCCACTGTCTGTTCGCCGCCCTTGAGCCGCGAAACATAGTCTCGAAAGCTGATGCACTCGACATCGGGCTTGACGCAGACCTCGCCGGCAAAGCGCTCCAGCGCGTTCCAGTAGGCACCGTTGTTCATCAGCGTGAAATGGAAGCCGAGTTCCAGCGGCAGCCGCTTGCCGTTGTATTGGGTGTTGAAGGCAGCGCGGAACGCGTCATAGGTCCGGTTCTCGAACTCGCCTGCCGCGCTGGGCCGCTCGAAGCCGCCGGAGTGGCGGACATAGAGATTGTAATCCATGGCGATCACCGGCCGGGATTTCGGACCCTCCGGAATCTGCGGCAGCGAGAATCGGGTGATGCCATTGCTGGTTGGCGGCTGGACCGGGCCGCGTGACACGCCGCTCGCGTCGAACAGGTAGCCTGCCGCCGGCAATGCCTCGTAGAGAGCCTTGTTCGCTGACAGGTAGGGCGCCCTGAAGCCGACCACCGCGTGCCGCGCGAAGTCACGCCAGCCCTTGGGTTCGGGCGTGATACCGTTGATCGCATAGGCGTTCTCGAAAATGCGATCGAACGCGCTGAACTCGTTCAGCCAGTCCGCCTTGCTCCAGTCCTTGCCGTCGAAATGGCCACAGGCATGGCTGCCGAAGTCATGGCCTTCGGCCGCAGCAAGTGTGATCTGCTCGAGACGATCCGCGACTTCCTGCCTGGACGCTGCAAAGCCGATGTTGGATTTGCCGGCGGTCTTGCCAGGCGCCGTATATTGCGCGCGCGTCTCCGGCGTCAGCAGGAAGACGCAGGACAGGAAATAGGTGAAATGCGCGCCGGTGCGCTGGGCCAGCGCCCGGCTGCGTTTCCACTGCGAAATGTCGCGGGCGCTGTCGAACGAGATGATGACGATTTGTTTTGGCTTTGCCGGCACCGGCGCCGTGGGCGGATCGGCGAGAGCCGCATTTGATGCAGCAAGCGAAACGAGGGAAAACGCAAGAACGCGGAATGGTAGACGCATTGACAATCTGATCTGCATGGGACTGGTTCGAGAGCCGGCTATCGGGCAAATGTGGCGTGGGTGCGGTCGGCCTTCGTGGTCCGCCCGTGCGGCCAATAGCCGATTTTCCTGCCGAACCCCTTCCATGCCGACAAAATTCCGCTAAAACGCGGGCTCAAGAAGGGCCCGGCAGGGCAGGAATGGTTGTATATGTCGGACGACACTTTTATCCGCGAAGTCAACGAACAGATCCGTCGCGAACAGGCGCAGGCGCTGTGGGACCGTTTTGGTCCCGCCTTGATTGGTGTCGCCGTTCTGATCGTGGTCGGCACCGCTGCTTTCGTCGGCTATCGCTACTGGGATGAAACCCGCGCCAACCGTTCGGGCGACGCCTTCTCGCAGGCGCTCAAGCTGGCCAATGACGGCAAGAGCGATGACGCGCTTGCCGCGCTGGGTGCCCTGGAGAAGGACGGCTACGGCGCCTATCCGCTGCTTGCCCGCATGCGGGCGGCGACCGTCAAGGCCGACAAGGGCGATGTCGACGCGGCGGTCAAGGATTTCGACGGCGTGGCCGCCGACACCGCCATTCCCGCGGGCATTCGCGACATGGCGCGGCTCAGGGCAGCACTGCTTCTGGTCGATCACGGCTCCTTTGCCGATGTTTCCAGCCGCGTCGAAGCGCTGACCTCAGACACCAACACGCTGCGCCACACCGCGCGCGAGGCGCTTGGCCTTGCTGCCTGGAAGGAAGGCAAGACGGCGGATGCCCTGAAACTGTTCGACCAGATCGCTTCGGATGACGGCGCCCCACGCAACACGCGTGAGCGGGCGACGCTGATGTCCGAACTGATTCGTGGGTCAGGCAATGCGTCGTGACCTTCAAAGTCGCCATCATCGGTCGGCCTAACGTCGGCAAATCAACGCTTTTCAATCGGCTGGTGGGAAAGAAGCTGGCGCTTGTCGACGACACGCCGGGCGTCACCCGCGATCGCCGCGTTCACGCGGCCAAGCTCTACGATCTGCATTTCGACGTCATCGACACGGCGGGCTTCGAGGACGCCGGCGCGAACACGCTGCCGGGACGCATGCGCGCGCAGACCGAAATCGCCATCCGCGAAGCCGACCTGATCTTCTTCACGGTCGATGCCAAGTCCGGCCTGATGCCGGACGACAAGACCTTTGCCGAGATCGTGCGAAAATCGGGCAAGCCGGTCGTGCTGGTCGCCAACAAGGCTGAGGCGAAGGGCGCCCAGGGCGGCATGCTGGAAGCCTGGGAGCTTGGCCTTGGCGAACCGATTCCGGTTTCGGCCGAACACGGGCAAGGCATGCCCGACCTGCGCGACGCGGTGATCGGGGCGCTTGGCGAGGCGCGCGCCTTCGGCGAGGAGGAAGAGGGCGGTGACGAGGAGGTCGCGGCCAGCGAGGTTCTGATTGGCGAGGACATCGTCGACCCGGATGCCGAAGATGTCCACACCTATGACGACACCAAGCCGATGCGCATCGCCGTCGTCGGCCGTCCGAATGCCGGCAAGTCGACCCTGATCAACGCGCTGATCGGCGAGGAGCGGCTGCTGACCGGACCGGAAGCCGGCATCACCCGCGATTCTATCTCCGTCGACTGGGATTGGCGCGGTCGCCGTATCAAATTGTTCGACACGGCCGGCATGCGCCGCAAGGCCAGGATTCACGAAAAGCTGGAAGTGATGTCGGTGCAGGATGGCTTGCGCGCCATCCGTTTCGCCGAGATCGTCATCATCGTGCTCGACGCCACCATTCCCTTCGAGAAGCAGGATCTGCAGATCGCCGACCTGATCATCCGCGAAGGGCGCGCGCCGGTGATCGCCTTCAACAAATGGGACCTGATCGACAACCCCCAGGAACTGCTGGCGGAACTGCGCGAGAAGACCGAGCGGCTTCTTCCCCAGGCGCGCGGCATGCAGGCGGTGACGGTGTCGGCCGAGACCGGCCGCGGTCTCGACAAGCTGATGGAAGCCGTCATCAGGACGCACAAGGTGTGGAACAGCCGCGTTTCGACCGGCAAGCTCAACCGCTGGCTGGAAGGCATTTTGGCGCATCATCCGCCGCCCGCCGTGGCGGGGCGCCGGCTGAAGATCAAATATCTCACGCAAGCCAAGACCCGGCCGCCGGGCTTTGTTGTCCAGTGCTCACGGCCCGATGCGATGCCGCAATCCTACGTCCGCTATCTGACCAACAGCCTGCGCGAGGCCTTCGATATGCCAGGCGTGCCGATCCGCATGGCATTGCGCACATCGGACAACCCGTTCGCCGGCCGGGCGAAGAAACGCCAGTGAACGGCGGCGCTAGACCCGTTCACCGTTTCACGAAAACGGCAAACCGCTCCAGCTTTTTGTTTTGACGCAATTCCGGACGGAAAACCGTTTCACACTTTTCCTGGAATTGCTCGAAGGGCGCCGGCATCATGCCACACTTCGCAGGCCATGATGCGCGGACCGCGCCCGCGCACTTTCGGGCAGCGATTCCAGTGCCGCCTGAAGCAAGATGTCGGCAAGCCTCGCCGCCACGGGATCCAGTTCGGCTTCCTTGCGATGCAGAAACAGCGCCATGCCCGGCAATGGCGGCAATCCGGTGATTTCCGGTGTCATTGCCCGCACATTGGCCGGCAGGCCGATGTCGGTGCGGATCGTCAGTCCGAGCCCAGCGGCGACGGCCGCCCAGATGCCACCAAGGCTCGGGCTGGAGAAGGCCATCCGCCAGGGCAGGCCGGCTCTGTCGAGCGTCTCCGTCGCCACTGCACGCAACAGGCATGGTGCTTCGAGTGCGACCAGCGGCAGCGCCTGGCCATGGCGCAGGTTGGTTTCAATGACACTTGCCGGACCGATCCAGCGCATCTGAACGTCGGCGACATGTTGGCTATAGGGCAACTTATCGTCATTGTGCCATGCCAGCGCGATATCGAGGCTGCCCGACGTGATCCGTTCGGCAAGTTCGTAGCTGCGTGCGATCCTGGCCTCGATCTTGACCTTGGGATGCGCACGCGCAAACCGCCCGAGCACATCCGGCAGCACCGCTTCGCCGAAATCCTCCTGAAGTCCGAGCCGTACCCAGCCCTCCAGTTCGACGTCATGGATGGCGGACACGGCCTCGTCATTGAGTTCGAGCAGGCGGCGCGCATAGCCGAGCATGGTTTCTCCGGCTTCCGTCAGTGCCAGGCCGCGTCCCGATTTGCGGAAGATCGGGGTGGCGGCCTGATCCTCAAGTTTCTTCAGCTGCGCGCTGACTGCCGAGGTCGAGCGACCAAGCCGGTCGGCTGCCTTGGCGAAGCTGCCCAGTTCCATGCCGGTGACGAAGCTTCTGAGAACGTCGAGGTCGAGCGTTACGCGTCGCATGAAATAGTCCTGATTTATGGGACATTATGTTTTGAAGTTCCCAATATTCAGGATGAAACTATGGCGGTAGGAAAAGCGCGTCAAGGTCTGGCAGTCATTGCCAGATCACCGAAGGGACCTCTCGATGTCAGCCATCACCGTCAGCCGCTGCGAGGATACGCCTCAGCCGAACGGCAAAATTGCTTCCCTGGCTCCGGCGGCATTCGGTCCCGGTCATCGCTGGAAGGTCCTGGGCATAGGAGTCGTCGCGAATGCCTGTTTTTCCGCGACCTTCTCGGGTGTACCAAGCACGGCCGTCTTCCTGCGATCGGGCTATCATCTTGGCAATGGCCAGCTCGGTCTGGTTCTCGGCCTTCTGGGGTTGGGGGTTGCACTGAGCGAGTTGCCCTGGGGTCTCCTCACAGACCGTTGGGGCGACCGCTATGTGCTGCTGACCGGACTTGCTGCAACCGCGGCATGGCTTGGTCTCATGGCGTTGCTGGTGGTGCCGTCGGCGCTGCATATTCCCGGCGTAACGTTACTGGCCGTCGCCTTTCTGGTCACCGGCCTGCTCGGCGGCAGCGTCAACGGCTCGAGCGGCCGTGCCATCATGGCCTGGTTTCACGAAGGCGAACGCGGCTTCGCCATGAGCATCCGGCAGACGGCGGTACCGCTCGGCGGCGGACTTGGCGCACTCGTTCTCCCATCACTTGCTTCGGCTCATGGCTTTGCCGCGGTCTTTGGACTTCTGGCCTTGGCCTCGGCGGTCTCAGCCTTTTTCGCATGGCTCTGGCTGCATCAGCCGCCAGCCCAGGACGGTCCGCATTCCAACGCCAACATGGCTTCGCCAGCCGGCTCCAAGCCACTGCGCAATCTCGACATCTGGCGCATTGCAATGGCCATCGGCCTGCTGTGCTTTCCACAGGTTGCGGTGCTTACCTTTGCCGCGGTCTTCCTGCATGACTTCGGCGGGATGGGAACGGCGGTGATCAGCGCAAGCCTGGCCGCCGTACAGGTCGGCGCCATGATCATGCGCGTCTGGAGCGGCCGCTTCACGGATCGTCATCGCAACCGCCGGTCCTTCCTGCGTCTCTGCAGCGCCTTGAGCGCCATGGCTTTCGCTGTCCTCGGCTTGCTCGTCATGGCATCACCCGCAATACCCGCGCCGGTGCTTGTGCCGGCACTGGTCGCCGCGCTGGTTGTCGCCGGCATCTGCGTTTCTTCATGGCATGGTGTCGCCTACACCGAGCTTGCCACGCTTGCTGGCGCCAACCATGCCGGAACCGCTCTTGGCCTTGCCAACAGCTTCGTCTTCGTTGCGTTCTTCCTGGTACCAACAGCCATTCCGGGCCTGCTGATCCTTGTATCATGGACAGGGGTATGGCTGGCGGCGGCCGCCTGTGCGCTTGTCGCCTGGCCGATCTTTCTTCAGCCGGCGTCATTGTCTTCGGCTTGCCCAAGGTCGCAAAACCGCGGTGTTGCGGTTGAACACGGAAAACTCGATTGAACCCGTTAACGTCCCATCAAGGTTAATGCACCATTGTTTCTCTCCAGTGGGGTTCAGTAGCGTTCCTGGAGAGTTCCGTGCATCGACGTGTTTTGAAGCGGCTTGTCGCCGCCGCCGGTGAGAGAAAACATTCCTTCATCGCTCCATTCGTTATCGGCCTTGGCATCTGGATCGGCTTTCCGACCGTTGTCGCCTATCAGGACATGACGAGCCTCATTTCCGGCCTCGAGGCGCCGAACGTCCGCTGGAACGCCTATGTCGAGAAATCGGTCGCGGGCTCGGTTCATGCGGCCGAGATGCCCTTCGCCGATTCCGATACCACTGGCTCGCTCTCCGGATCCGGCGTCAAGCTTGCCGGCATCGGCGCGGTGTCGTTTCGCGGCAAGGGCGGCAAGGTCAGTGGATCGCCCGACGAGGATCGCATTATGCGTGCCGACAAAAAGGGCCGCATCATCCAGGTTTCGCCAGTGGCGCCGCCGAAAAACTTCAACGCCGGCTCGATCTTCGAGCGCACGTCGTCCCTGCTGCGTCCGAGCATGGACAGCGACCTGAAGATGGCCTTCGCCAAGCCGCGGATCAAAGGCAAGGAAGTCCAGATCGCCGCCGCTTTCCACGCGCGCGAGGACAAGAAGCCGGATCCCGGCGTGCCGGCCATGCTTGCCGCCCTGGTCAACAATGACAAGGCCGACGTGCTGGCGACGGCCTATGCATCCTCCGCGCCCGACTATGCCAAGGCGTCGCCATTCGAGGTGCTGCTGCAGGACGAGAAGCCGGACAATGGCCGCTTCATTCCGCCGATGGCGAAGGGCGATCACGCATGGATACAGAACCCGCTTCCGGCGAGCGTCTTCTCCAAGCCGGAGCAGGCGTGCCTTGCCAACGGCATCTATTTCGAGGCGAGGGGCGAATCCGTGCGCGGCCAGGCCGCCGTCGCCCAGGTCATCCTCAACCGCGTCCGCAATCCGGCCTACCCGAACTCGATCTGCGGTGTCGTCTACCAGAACGATAGCTGGTTCAACCGTTGCCAGTTCTCGTTCGCCTGTGATGGGCGAAAGAAGCGGATCGAAAACCCTGTCGCCTACAAGACCGCTCAGGACATTGCCATGGCCGTCACGGCCGGCAAGATATTCATTCCTGAAGTGGGATCGTCGACCCACTACTATGCCCAGTATGTCCATCCGGGCTGGGCGCGCACGATGCAGAAGATGACCAAGATCGGCCTGCATATCTTCTATCGCACCTATGGCGGCGGCTGGAGTTGACGGCGCGATAGTCGCCGCCGGGTTTCCTGTGAGCGGGGTCGATCAAAGACCTGTCGCGCGGGGGATTCGGGCCGCGCCTGCTCGCCGCCATGCCGGGCACGATGTCGCACCTTTCTAAAGTATTGATTTTAAAGTAGAAAATACATCACATTGAAGTTCGGCCCGTGGCTTGACGGGCGCAAACCCTCTAACTATGTTGCCGGCGACTTTAGAAGCGGACGGACGGTGACGGTCTGACCGGGCAAGGGGGTTGCGATGGCCGACGAGAATGGGCCAGACGGAACCGGAAAAACCGGCCCCGGCAAACAGCATGCAGCCGACATCCGTGACGACGATCTTGAGCGCCGTCGGCGTGAACTTGAAGCATCGCTTGCGACAAGGCGGCCGGAGCGGCTCGAGGGGAAAGACGACGCGAAAGCGGGCAGTGCGGCCGGATATGGCCAGGCGCTCAAACTATCCAGCGAGTTTATCGCCGGAGTGGTGGTGGGCGCCGGTCTTGGCTGGATCATCGACCGTCAGGCGGGGACATCGCCTTGGGGTCTGATCGTGTTTCTGTTGCTGGGTTTTGGCGCCGGCGTGCTCAATGTGCTGCGTTCCGCAGGGGCGGTGGCAGAATTCGGACAGGGCGAGAAACCGCGCCGTGACCGGGACGATGGAAATGGCCGCTCTTGATGAGCGGTAGTTGTAATGAGGCCGTGCGCGGCAGTGATGGGGTTTGAACGTGGCAGCTGACAAGGTCGATCCGATCCACCAGTTCCATATCATCAAGCTGATTCCGATCAATATCGGCGGCTATGACCTGTCCTTCACAAATTCGGCACTGTTCATGGTCGCGACCGTGGTTGTCGCAGCGGCTTTCCTTTATCTCACCACGTCGAGCCGCAGCCTCGTTCCTGGCCGGCTTCAGTCCGTCTCCGAGATGGCCTACGAATTCGTCGGAAACATGTTGAGGGACGCTGCCGGAACGCAAGGCATGAAGTTTTTCCCGCTCGTGTTCTCGCTGTTCATGTTCGTGCTCGTTGCCAACCTGCTTGGCCTTGTCCCCTATTTCTTCACCATCACCAGCCACATCATCGTCACCTTCGGTCTCGCCATTCTGGTGATCGGAACCGTGATCGTTTACGGCTTCATGAAACACGGTCTGGGCTTTCTCAAGCTGTTCGTGCCGCACGGCGTGCCGATCTACCTGATGCCGCTTGTGGTGGCGATCGAGGTGATTTCCTTCGTTTCGCGCCCGGTCAGCCTCTCGGTTCGTCTATTCGCCAACATGCTGGCTGGCCACATTACGCTGAAAGTGTTTTCGGGATTTGTCGTGAGCCTCAGTGCATTGGGCGCTGTCGGTATCGCGGGTTCGGTGCTGCCGCTGGCCATGGCCGTGGCGCTGACGGCGCTGGAATTGCTCGTCGCCTTCCTGCAGGCATACGTCTTTGCCGTCTTGACCTGCATGTATCTCAACGACGCTCTGCACCCCAGTCACTAAAAAGTTTCACCGGCGCATGACGCCAACTACAAACTGCAACGACAACGGAACGACAGGAGTTTAACATGGACGTATCTGCAGCAGCTGCGATCGGCGCGGGCATCGCTTGCGTGGGCATGGGTGGCGCGGGCATTGGCCTCGGCAACATCTTCGGCAGCTATCTCTCGGGCGCGCTGCGCAATCCGTCGGCTGCCGATGGCCAGTTCGGCCGCCTGATTTTCGGCTTCGCCGTGACCGAAGCTCTGGGCATCTTCTCGCTCCTCATCGCTCTCCTCCTGGTGTTCAAGTAAGAACAACAGGCTGACGAAGTGAGGCGCATGGTGCGGCCTTACCGTATGGACAGGGAAATAAGATGTTCGTGACATCTGCCTTTGCGGAAGAGACCGCGCCGGCTACCGGCGCGGGAGGCGATACGCATTCGGGCACAGCAGTGCCCGGCGAGGCGCATGCCGCGTTCCCGCCGTTTGATCCGTCGACGTTTCCGTCGCAGCTTCTGTGGCTGGCGATTACCTTCGGGCTTTTCTACCTCTTCTTGAAGAAGGTGGCGATGCCGCGCGTTGGTGGCATCATCGACGTCCGCAACGAGCGCATCACACGGGACCTCGACCAGGCGGCCAAGCTGAAGGGTGAAGCCGACGCTGCTGTCGCTGCCTACGAACAGGAATTGGCGGAAGCCAAGACCAAGGCCAATACGATTGGTCAGCAGGCAAGCGATGCAGCCAAGGCGGAAGTCGAGGCGGCACGCAAGAAGGTCGAGGCCGCGCTCGACGAGAAGCTCGGTGCGGCCGAGGCACGCATTGCTTCCATCAAGGCCAATGCCATGAAGGAAGTCGGCGGCATCGCCGAGGACACCGCTTCGGAAATCGTCGAGGCGCTTGTCGGTGGCAAGGCCAGCAAGGCCGAGGTCGCGGCCGCCGTCAAATCCGTGGCCGGGTGAGGGGCGCATCATGGACGCTACAGCTCTAGCAACACTCTGGGCCACGATTGCCCTGATCATTTTCGTGGGCATTGTGATCTACATCAAGGTGCCCGGCATGATCGCCAAGGCTCTTGACGGTCGTGCGGCCAAGATCAGCAATGAACTCGAGGAAGCGCGCCGGCTGCGCGAGGAGGCCCAGCAGCTGCTCGGCCAGTACCAGCGCAAGCGCAAGGAAGCCGAGCAGGAGGCCGCCGACATTGTCGCCGCCGCCAAGCGCGAGGCCGACATGCTTGCCGCCGACGCGCACAAGAAGACCGAGGACTATGTCGCGCGGCGCACAGCGATAGCCGAGCAGAAGATCGGTCAGGCCGAGCGTGACGCGGTCGCCGAAGTGCGTGCCAGCGCCGTCGATATCGCCGTCGAAGCAGCGCGCGCGCTGCTTGCCGGCAAGGTCGATGCCAAGGCGGGCGCGGACCTGTTCAAGGCTTCGCTGCAGGACGTGAAGTCGAAGCTCAACTGAGCCGATCGCCGGAAACTTCGGAAAAGCCGCCTGGGAAACCTGGCGGCTTTTTTGTTGTGTGGCAGTGGAGATCCGCGAAGGCGGCTGAGCGCCTATCTCCCCCCTCGAGGGGGAGATGGCCGGCAGGCCAGAGGGGGGCGCCGCGCGTGAAGCGCCGAGCTGATCTTTCGTCGCCAAGAGGCGCGCGTCGAGCTGGTTGAGAGGACCCCTTCTGTCGCCTTTGGCGACATCTCCCCCCGAGGGGGGAGATTAGGTGCTCAGCCGTTCAACTCAATCGAGCCCGGCGAAACTCTCTTCTCCCGCCACCTCAGTCCCGCCAAGCCTGAATGGCGCAAAGGACACACGGTGCAGCCGCGCCACGGGCCCATGCGCCTCGATCGCCGTGCGATGGCGGACCGTGGCATAGCCCATGTGGACCTCGAACCCGTAGCGATCGTGATGGTTGCCGCAGCCGCACATCATGCGGTCGCGCATGACCTTGGCGACGATCGAAGCCGCGGCGATCGACTGCGAGCGCTGGTCACCCTTGATCAGCGCGCGCCCCGCGCAAGGCAGTCCCGGCGGTACGTCGCGCCCGTCGGCGAGAGCGAGCTTCGGTTGAACAGGCAGTCCGACCAGCGCGCGGCGCATCGCTTCCAGACTGGCTTTCAGAATATTGCTGCTATCGATGCCTTCGGCGCTGATGGAGGCCATGGATACGCCCAGCGCTGAGCCGAGAATGCGCAGGAACAATGCCTCTCGCTGCAGATGGCTAAGGCGTTTGGAATCGTCAAGCCCTTCCGGGATGTTGGCGGGATCGAGCACCACCGCTGCGGCGACGACCGGTCCCGCGAGCGGTCCCCGGCCGGCTTCATCCATCCCCGCCACTGGCCACAGGCCTTCCGCCATCGCCTTCGTCTCGAAGGAGAAATCGGGTCTCTCGATGATTTCGAAGAGAGGCGGAGAATCGGAACGCGCGCGAGCCATGTTGCGGCGAGGTTCGCACTGGCTCCGATTCTCCGCAAGTCCCTCCGGGTCGGGTGGGGCGCCGGACCGGGAGGGCACCGTCTGCAGGCCGGGGCAGGCCGGACGGGATTCTTGGTGCTGCGACAGATCAAACCACCGCGATGAACTGCGCTCTCAAAGTAGCGTCAGTTGCACCTGGTCTTTTCCGGCGGCAACGAACTGGTCGGTCCGAAGCGTGCGCCGTTCGACATTGAGGCCAAGCCGCTTGGCGGTGATCTCGAAACGCCGCCCGATCTGCCAGGCATAGGGGCCGGCACCTTTCATGCGTTTGCCCCATTCCGAATCGTAATCCTTGCCGTCGCGCATCGAACGGATCAGCGACATGACGTGGCGATAGCGGTCCGGATAGTGGCGCAGCAGCCAGTCCTTGAAGATCGGGCTGACCTCCAGCGGCAGGCGCAGCACCACATAGCCGGCCTCCAGCGCTCCCGCTGCTCGCGCCGAGTCCAGGATACGCTCCATCTCCTGATCGGTGAGGCCGGGGATGATGGGTGCGACCATCACCGAAGCCGGGATGCCGGCATCAGAAAGCTGCCGGATCGCTTCAAGCCGCTTGGTCGGCGTCGACGCGCGCGGCTCCATCGTGCGTGCCAGCATGCGATCCATTGTAGTGACCGACAACGCCACCTTGGCAAGACCGCGCTCGGCCATGCGCGACAGGATGTCGATGTCGCGCGTTACCAAAGCGGATTTGGTGACAATGCCGACCGGATGGCCTCGTGCCTCCAGCACTTCGAGGATCTCGCGCATGATCCGGTACTGCTTCTCGATCGGCTGGTAGGGGTCGGTGTTGGTGCCGATGGCGATGGTGCGCGGCTGATAGCCGTCCTTCGACAATTCCCTGTCGAGCAGCCGCGCCGCATCCGGCTTGGCGAACAGCTTCGATTCGAAATCCAGACCCGGCGACAGGCCCATGAAACTGTGCGTCGGCCGGGCAAAGCAGTAGACGCAGCCATGCTCGCAACCACGGTACGGGTTGATCGAACGGTCGAAGGAGATGTCCGGCGATTCGTTGCGGGTGATGATTGTGCGCGGCTTCTCCACCTGCACTTCGGTCTTGAACGGCGGCAATTCCTCCAGCGAGTTCCAGCCATCATCGAAGACATGCCGGCTGACCGGCTCGAACCTGCCGGATGGATTGATGCCCGCCGACCGTCCACGGTTGCGGTCAGGGCGAACACGCACACCGCTCTGCTCGATCATCGCATTTGCCATCTCGGCTCTTCCAGCCCCGAAAGCTGCAATGTCCGCGCGCACGATCTGTTCCATCTTCGCCCTCTCCCAAGGACTGTCGGCAATCTGTCGAATCGCTCTGTTCATGAAACTATTCCTATTTTGCAAATGAGAACAAATCAAGAACTTTGTATGGTGCATCGCAAAAACTGGCGCAGCGCCCGGCTTTCCGCTATTCGGCTAAGCATGCTCAGCGTTCTCATTGAAACCCTGAATGACGAGGAGGGCCTCGCCCGCACGCTTGCGTCGCTGGTCGGCGGAGCGGTCGAGGGCGTGGTGCGCGAAGTCATCGTTTGCGACACCGGTTCGACCGATCAGACGCACCGGGTTGCCGAACACGCCGGCTGTCAATACGTGACCGGCGGCACGGCGTCTGGCATCGGGCAGGCCAAGGGCGACTGGCTGCTGTTGCTGGAGCCTGGCGCCAGGCTGGTGGAGGGATGGACCGACGAGGTCGTCGCCCACACCGCCAGGCAAACCATGGCCGCGCGTTTTTCGCCGGCGCGCGGCAGCCGCACGCCATTTCTGTCGCGGGTCTTTTCGGGAAACCGTGCCCTGGCCGAAGGAATGTTGATCAACAGGCGTCAGGCCAGCGCGCTTTCGAAGAACGCCGATAGCGGGGAGGCGATTGCACGAGGGTTGGCGACGAGGAAGCTCGATGCCGAGATATGGGTGGCCCCGCCGAGGCCGAGGAAATCGCCCTGACTGGACGGCCGGCTACACCGGCCAGCATCAAGCCGTCTTGATCTGCGGATGATTTTTGCACCGCACATTGCTAATTGTGCGTTGCACAAGACGTGACGTGGGGTTACCCTGCTTCAGGCGGGTTAATCAGGTTTGGGTCATGCCGGAGCGGTAAGCAGCCGATGCTTTGTCGGTGCTGCCCTCATATCCGAGGATCCCGATGAGCCTTTCACCCCCCGACAAATCCGGCACGGCAAGCCTCGAGGCCGTGGCCCGAAACGGCAGCCTGTTTCAGCGCATTGCTGCGCGCATACCGACCTATCTGTCTGACTTGCGTGAAAATCCGGCATGGCTTCCGATGTTCATGCTGGCGCGCACCATGCCGGGGCGGCGGCTGCATTGGCTCGGCGCAAAGCCGGCGCGGCCGGCACGGAACGCCCATGAGACAATGTTCACAGGCGTCGACGGCGAGGCCGCCGTCGATGCGCTGAGATCGGATGGGTTGTTTTCCGGGCTTGTCCTGCCGTCATCGATCCACGACGAGATCGCCCGCTTCGCCGGGCAAACGCCGTGCTTCGGCAATTTCGATCGCCGGCTCGAATTCATGCCGGGCGAACATGCCGATGCCGAAAGACGTTTCGGCCGTCCGCTGCTCAGCGGGCACTATTTCGAACGTGTACTCGACTGCGGTGCCGCACTTGCCGTGCAGCGCGATCCGCTGCTTCTCGACATCGCCGCGCACTATCTGGGTGGACAGGCCAAACTCATCACGACGCGGGTCTGGTGGAGCTTTCCTACAGGGGCGGCATCCGATGCCGACAAGAACCTGGCGTCGCTCGGCAAATACCATTTCGACCTCGACGACTGGCGGATGCTGAAATTCTTCTTCTACCTGGTGCCTGTCGACGCCGATACCGGCCCGCATGTCTATGTCCGGGGCAGCCACAACCGCCGCATTCTCAAGCATCAGATGACGCTTCTCGTCGGCCATCCGGCGGAAGAGGTTCTTAACGTTTATGGCGAACAAAGCCCGATCACACTGACGGGGCAGGCTGGCCTCGGCTTTGTCGAAGATCCGTTCGGGTTCCACATGGGGACGGTGCCGACGCGCACGCCGAGGCTGATGATGGAAGTCGGCTTCGGCGTGTCGCCACCTTCGCGCCGTCGGTTCCATGGCGAGCCGGTCATCCGCTGAGCTGGGTGGAGGAGGGCGAAGCCTTGCTTATGCGGTTTTGGTGCCGCGCCGCAGGTGCTCGTCCAGGCGCGGCATGATCTCGACGAAGTTGCAGGGCATGTGCCGGTAGTCGAGCTGCGGCTTCAATATGCCGTCCCAGGCGTCCTTGCAGGCGCCGGGCGAGCCTGGCAGCACGAAGACGAAGGTGGCATTGACGACGCCGCCCGTGGCGCGGCTCTGGATCGTCGATGTGCCGATCTTGTCGTAGGAGATGCGGTGGAACACTTCGGAAAAGCCATCCATGCGCTTTTCGAAGATAGGCTCCAACGCCTCCGGCGTCACGTCGCGGCCGGTGAAGCCGGTGCCGCCGGTGGTGATGACGACGTCGATCGCCGGGTCTTTCGACCAGCCCAGCACCTTGTCGCGGATCTTTTCGCGGTCGTCGGTGACGATGTCGCGAGCGGCCAGTACATGGCCGGCCTCCGCGATGCGGTCGGCCAGCGTCTGGCCGGATTTGTCGTCGGCAAGGCTGCGCGTGTCGGAGACGGTCAGCACGGCGATGCGGACGGGGATGAAGGCGCGGCTCTCGTCAGTCCTGGCCATGGGGATCGGCCTCCGATGTCAGGCTTCGCGTTGCCGCCACGAACCAATCGGGTTGGCGGCCGCGGATCTCGGCAGCAGCGCGCTTCGCCACATTGCCGGTCTCGAACAGCCCGAAGCAGGTAGCGCCGGAACCGGACATCCGTGCAAACCCCGCTCCGGCCCGGGTCAGTTGGGACAGCGCCCTGCCGATGGCGGGCTGCATGGCGAGTGCGGCAGGCTCAAGATCGTTGCGCGTGATCTCCAGCCAGTTGCGCACGCCATGGAAGTCGAGGACACGCGGAAGCGGCGGCAGCCCTTCATTGTCGCGACGGGCGAGCGCCTTGAAGACATCGGCCGTGGCGACGGCGGTGCCCGGATTGACCAGAACCAGTCCAAGCGACGAAAAATCGGGCACCATCGACAATTCCTCGCCGATGCCACGCGCGATCAGCGGCTTTGCGGCGAGGCACATCGGCACATCGGCGCCAAGCGCAAGGCCAATCCGCGCCAGAACGGCATTGTCGATGTCAAGATTCCATATCCGGATGAGACCGCGCAGAACCGCTGCCGCATCGCTCGAGCCGCCGCCAATGCCGGCGGCTACCGGCAGGTTCTTCTCCAGTCTGATGGCTACAGGTGGCGTCCCTTGAAGGCCCGCCTCTTTTCGCAGTGCGTCGCGCGCCCGCAGCACCAGATTGCTGTCGTCGAGCGGCACAGCGGACGCATATCGGCCAGACACGGAAAATGTGTCGCTGTCGGCAAGCTCCGTTTCGACCCGGTCGCCGAACCTGGTGAAGACGGCCAGGCTTTCGATCCGATGATAACCATCGTCACGCCTGCCGGTGACATGCAGCGCAAGATTGATCTTGGCATGCGCGGCCCATGTCCGAGCGCCGGAATTCACTGTCTCAGCTGTGATAGGGATGATGTTCAGTCCTTGGCCAGCCGGTATTCACCGGTCTTCGGATCCTTGACCAGCGTTCCCATTGTACCGTTGGCGGCCTGCTTCTCGGCACGCCGCACCTTTGCCGTCACGCGATCGGCTTCCTTGACGAAGGACCGGTAGCCGAAATAGGCGGCGACGCCGACGACAGCGAAGAAAATGATCTGTGGCATGTCAAAAACTCCTCCCTCGCAAGGCCGGCAAATGCGGCCGGTCGGGTGGGTCAAGCCTCTATGCTAGACGCTTTTGTAGCTTTTTCAAAGCCCGAAGCGAGCCCACAATGCGCGCTCTTCCGCCGCATCGACCACGCCGCTCGCGGCAGCGGCGGCGATGTCTGGCGCCGAAAAGCCCTTGGCTGAGGCAAACAGGCCGAACCGGCTGAGGAAACCGCGCGGCGCCGTGACCAGCCTGAGCTGGGTTTTTGGACCGAAGCGGGTCTTCAGGACGGTGCGCATGTCGCCCAGCGCATCGACGAGGCCGAGCTCCAGCCCCTTCTTGCCGGTCCAGAACAGGCCGGTGAACAGATCGGGATCATCCTTGAGTTTCTTGCCGCGCCTGTCCTTGACCAGTTCGATGAAGGTATCGTGCACTTCGAGCTGCAGGGCCTTCAACCGCTCGACGTCTTCCTTCTTCTCCGGCTTGAACGGGTCGAGAACGGCCTTGTTCTGGCCGGCGGTGTGGACGCGGCGTTCCACGCCGATCTTCTTCATCAGCTCGGGAAAGCCGAACGAGGCCGACACGACGCCGATCGACCCGACGATCGAGGACGGATCGGCAAAGATCTCGTCGCCGGCGACCGCGATCATGTAGCCGCCCGATGCCGCCACATCCTCGACGAAGACCAGCACCTTCTTGTTCTTCTCCGTGGCCAGGTCGCGGATGCGCTTGAAGATCAGCCGCGACTGGACCGGCGAGCCGCCAGGCGAATTGATCGATATGGCGACCGCTGGCGCGTCGAAGGAAAATGCTTTTTCGATGAGCCCGGCCGTGGAGGCAAGCGACAGGTTCTGCCGGAACTGGCCTCCCGACATGATGGTGCCATGCAACCGGATGACCGGAACGGTGACGACGGTGGAGCGCCAGGATTTCGGCAGCAGGCGGTTGAAGAGGCGTTTCACGAGGTTGCAGTCTCCGGTCAATGGGTGGAAAGCATGTAGGAATTCCCCGGCTAACGGCAATGCCCCAAAAGCGTGCAGCGCCCTTGGGGTACGCGCGCAATCGGAAATCAGTCACCGAACAGCGAAGCAAGCCCGTTGTTGATCATCTCCGTCCGCTCCGCGGGGCCGTTACCCGATGCTGCATGAAGCATCAGCGGTGGACGGATCGACAGTTTGCCGCGCGCGCCGAGCGTCGCCCTGACGACAATGCGGATCGCGGCGGCCTCCGGGCGCGGGTGGACGGCCAGCATCTCGGCATCGCCGAAGCGGCCGGCCATCGCGTCGAGGATGGCGCCAAGCTGTTCGGGCCGGGCAATGACGGATAGCCCGCCGCGTGGCTTGACCACGGCCGCGGCGCTTCGAATCCAGTTGTCGAACAGCCCGTCCTCGATGACATGCGCCTCTTTTCTCAGCGCGTTGGGTGTCGCGCGATCCTCGGCGGCGTTGAACGGCGGGTTCATGATGACGAAGTCGAACGCATTGTCTCTCAAGCCAGAGGCGGAGCGGGTCCGGCCCGACAGCGCGACATCGGCCGTCAGCACCGAGGCCCTGTCGCTCAGATGCGCATTGCCTGGATGGGCAAGCGTCGTCGCGGCAAATCCAGCCATTTCGGGAGAGCGCTCGACCAGCACCGCCTCGGCGGCCTGACAGCGTGACAGCACCGCCAGGGCTGCGGCGCCGGCGCCGGCGCCGAAATCGGCGAGGCGGCCTGCGAATGACGACGGTACTGAGGCCGCCAGCATCATGGCATCCATCCCGGCGCGATGCCCGCCTTGCTTCGGCTGCACCAGCCAGAAGCGCCCGCGATGGAATGCGTCGACCGTGTGGGCCGGCATGTCCGGGGCAAGGGCGGCGGGCGACGCGGACATTACTTCTGGCGGATCTCGTTGGCGATGCCGGCATCCGTCAGGATGCGCCGCGCCGCGTCGACCTGGTCGGCGTCGACCATGACGCGTCGCGGCAGGATGCCGATCGAGCCATCGAGCACGCTCATGTTCTGGTCAGCGACGAAACAGCCGATGCCGGCATCGCGCATCAGCGATTCGACAAAGGAAATGATGACGGCGTCGTTGGTGCGGATGAGTTCTATCATCCAGCGAAACTCGCAGCTTGGCCGTCCGATGTAAACGGGCGGGCTGATTCAGGCATTTCCGACATCTCTTCACTGCCTCGCGAAGTGACGCTTCAACCGCGCGAAAACACCGACTCCATAGCCCGCGGCAAGGCAGAAGCCGGAAAGAACGCCTTGCACCAGGAAACTGCGCGGATTGAGCGATGGCGTCAGCGACGCCGCGAAGAAGAGGGTGCCGACAAGCAGGCCGACTGTCGACAACGAGGGCCACAGTCTGATGATGCAACCCTTTATCATGCGTCGACCGTAGCGCAGCTTTGGTGCCGGTCAACAAGCTGTTACAGCCACCGCGCCAATTCGCCACTTGCCGTGCCGGTGCTTGCCGCCCTAGAGTCCAAATCGGGACTAAGGGTGCCGTCGCACGCGTTTATCTAGGACGGGAGTATCTGTGGTGGGTGTCGTTCTCAACATCGAAAACGGGAAGCGGGAACCCGCCTCCATCAAGGATCTGATCGACCTGACTGCCGCCGACATGGGGCGCGTCAACGAACTGATCCTGTCCAAGGCCGGCTCCGACGTCGAGATGATCCCGGAGGTGGCCAACCATCTGATCTCGTCGGGCGGCAAGCGGCTGAGGCCGATGCTGACGCTCGCCGCCGCGCAGATGTTCGGCTATGCCGGTGAGGGCCACGTCAAGCTCGCCACGTCGGTCGAGTTCATGCACACCGCGACGTTGCTGCACGATGATGTTGTCGACGAAAGCGGCATGCGTCGTGGCAAGAAGACCGCCCGCATGATCTGGGGCAACCAGGCGAGCGTGCTGGTCGGCGATTTCCTGCTTGGACAGGCCTTTCGCATGATGGTCGATGTCGGCTCGCTGGAAGCGCTCGACATCCTTTCGAGTGCCGCCTCGATCATCGCCGAGGGCGAGGTGATGCAGCTTGCCGCCGCCAAGAATCTCGAAACCACCGAGGACGAGCATTTCGCGGTCATCAAGGCCAAGACGGCGGCACTGTTTTCGGCCGCAGCCGAAGTCGGCCCCGTCATTGCCCAGGCGACGCGCAACGACCGGGCCGCGCTGCGCTCTTATGGCATGAACCTCGGCCTTGCCTTCCAGCTGATCGACGATGCGCTGGATTACGGTGGCACCAGCAAGGACCTGGGCAAGAATGTCGGCGACGATTTCCGTGAGGGGAAAGTGACCTTGCCGGTCATCCTCGCCTATCGGCGTGGCACCAAGGCCGAGCGCACCTTCTGGAAACGCGCCATCGAGGAGAATGTCACCGATGACGCCGGACTCGAGAGGGCGATCGGCCTGATGACCCGCCACGGCGCCATAGCCGACACGATCGGGCGCGCCCGCCATTTCGGCGAGATCGCCCGTGACGCGCTGGCGCCGCTGGAAGCGACGCCGCAGAAATCGGCGCTGATCGATGTCATCGATTTCTGCATCAGCCGTGTGAACTGAACGGCGTCACTCGCAGCGGTGCCGCCTACTTCGGTTTTCCCGGCAGGACCATTGCAGCGAGCAGGCTGATCACGATGCCCGCCGCCGTGAGCCAGAAGGCGAGCTGAATACCGTCCGCGGTTGCGGTCTTCAGCGCATCACCTGTCAGCCCCCCGAGATGCCTGTTCGCGATGGCGATCAAGGTCGCCATGCCGATCGCGTTTCCAATATTGAGCGTTGTGCAGGCCATCCCCGAGGCGACGCCCTGTTCCTCATGGGCCACACCCGAAGCCGCCGCGATCCACATGGCGGTCCAGACGATGCCCTGTCCGACACCGGAGATGATCAGGCCGGGAACGAGCGACAGATAGCTGCTGTCGGCGGGCGCTCCAAGGACCATCAGCGCTGTGCCGGCCGCCCCCATGATCATACCGCCGACCAGGGTCGAGCGTGTCGAAAAGCGCGTCGCCAGACGTTCGCCAAGCTGCGTGCGAAGGGCTGCATGGTTGTCTCGGCCGCGACCAATTGCGCCACCGAAAATGACGGTGTGCTGCACTGGCTGGCCGAGCGGCGCCTGGCGCGAAACGCATTGATTGTCGAGCGCCTGACAAAGGGCGTTCGCGATGGCGACCTCAGGCCGGACACCGATCCGGAGGCCCTGGGAGATTACTACACCACACTGCTGTTTGGCCTTTCGGTGCAGGCGCGCGACGGCGTGTCGAAAGAACGGCTGCACGATCTGGTGACGGTGGCGATGCAGGCGTTGGACGCAAAGCTTATCCAGTAGCCGTGAGGTGACGACAGGGCGGCACTCAAGATTTCGGGTGCCGTCGTCTCGACAATGTGCCGCGCCGCAAATTATCTATAAAAAATGGCAAAGCGCACAGACGAGACCATCGCCGTCCGGATCAGCAAGGTGCTAGCGGACCGGATCATATCGGGCGCCATCGAGCCGGGTGCCCGTTTGCGGCAGGATCACATCGCCGAAGAATTCGAAACCAGCCATGTTCCGGTACGCGAGGCTTTCCGGCGCCTGGAGGCGCAAGGGTTGGCGGTCAGCGAACCACGCCGTGGGGTGCGTGTCGCGGCTTTCAACCTTGGCGAGGTCAAGGAAGTCGCCGAAATGCGGGCCGCACTCGAAGTGCTGGCACTGCGTCATGCCGCGCCGCATCTGACGGCAGCCATTCTCGATCTGGCGGAGGAGGCGACCAAGGCCGGCGACAAATCGCGCGACGTCCGGTCGTGGGAAGAGGCAAACCGCGCCTTTCATCGGCTGATCCTTACCCCTTGCGGCATGCCGCGCCTTCTCGCCACCATCGATGATTTGCACGCCGCAAGCGCACGCTTCCTGTTCGCCGCATGGCGCTCCGAGTGGGAGATCCGCACCGATCAGGATCATCGGGCAATCCTTGGCGCGCTCCGACAAGGCAACACCGAATCGGCGGCCGCGACGCTTGGCCGGCACGTGCAGTGGATCGGCCGCAAGCCAGTCAAGACGGCCTCTGGAACCACGCGCGAGGCTTTCGCCATCGTCGGCTAGGCCTATCGGCGCCAGTCTCCCATTCGTTGGATACTGGAATCCGCACCGCGACCCCTGGGTTTGTCTGTCCTCCAGCGCTTTCCGCCCAAGAGGGGTTGCTATCCGTCTGGATTTGTGGATTCGATAATAGATCAAAGAAAGAAATTATCTATAATTTCGACAACCAGAAGGAAGCCATCATGACCGACATCGCATTCGCGCCGCGCAGCCCGTCTTTCAGTCCGCTCCGGCTTCAGGATCGCTCCCTTGGCTGGCAGGCCGGTGCTGTTGTCCTCGGCACGCTGTTCCTGGCGCTGTCATCCTACATCGAAGTGCCGATGGTGCCGGTTCCGGTGACCATGCAGACCTTTGCCGTGACGCTCATTGGCGCGCTCTATGGCTGGCGGCTTGGCGCGGTCACCATCACCGCATGGCTTGTCGAGGGCGCCCTGGGCTTCCCGGTGCTGGCGGGCGGCGCGGGCGGTGCCCATCATTTCATTGGTGCGACTGGCGGCTATCTCTTCGCTTTTCCAATCACCGGTGCCCTCGTCGGTTGGCTGGCCGAACGCGGCTGGAACGGCAACCGGGTCGTGCTTGCCTTCGCAGCCATGCTGCTTGGCAACCTTGCCTGTCTGGCTCTCGGCACGGCATGGCTCGCCGCGATGATCGGCGCGGAAAAGGCCGTCACGTTCGGTTTCATGCCGTTCATTGTCGGCGGGGTGCTGAAGTCGGCGCTGGCCGCCGCGACGCTCAAGCTGTTTTCCGGCAACAAGGCGAAGCCGGCCAATCCCTGATTGCAACAGATGACCATAAGACTGCGTCCCCATCACCTGCTTTGCCTGCTGACCTACGTTGGCAAAGGATACAGCCCCGCCTTCACCGCCAACTACGACGTGATCGCGGGGCGCCTCAGCCGGGGCGAGGACATCCTTATCGTTTCCGGTCCTGACGATATCTGCGCTCCGTTGCTAGGCGAGCCGGAGCCGCATTGTTGGGGCGAGAGTGTCGTCGAGCGGGATCGTCTCGCGGCGCGGGATGTCGGGGATTTGCTGGCTCGGCCCATCAAGCCGGGCATCCGCATTGATCTCGACGCGCAGACATTGGCGCGGATGCGGGAGGCCTTTTCCGCGGGCCTCACGCGCAATGCTTGTCAAGGCTGCGAATGGGCTGGGCTGTGCAGCCAGGTTGCAGCCAGCTCTTATCCGGATACGCGCGTGTAGCGACTGCCTCGCAGCATGGACCCGACGTGGCCGAACAGTCGGCAAATACCTGCAATGTTTCCTGAAATCGGTACTTTCGCGCACCGCTTCCGACACTCGACGTGACCATGTTCCACAGCGTGGGGTGGCTTTTGACTTGTCTGCAGGCATTTGCCGATATTCGGGGGCGTGCGCTTCCGTCCAGTCTCCCAGGGCAACGAACACGGCAACGCCCCCTTTATCGCGGTGTTTCGTTTGCGGGAGGCGACAGATGCGGAACGGTGCGCGATCGGAAGAACGAGGCGACGCTTCGTGCCGCCACACGCATGGGCTTGCCGATCTTGAATGTCAGAGTTGTCTGTTTCCGGATGAAGCGGCCAGGCCATGCCGCCACATGGATGCAGGGCAATGATCGCCGATCTCTTCTTGTCGCAGGCGATGGCATCTGGTTTCGTGTTCGGCCTCGGGCTTAGCTTTTCACTTGGGCCCCAGAACCTCATGCTTATCCAGGCGGGCTTGACGCGCAGTCACCCGCTTGCGGTCGCGTCCACCGGTTACGCTTCTGAATTCGCGCTGGTGGCCATGGGTGTCAGCGGCTTTGGAACGCTGCTGACGCGGTATCCGACATTCTCCGACATTCTGCAGGTGGGCTGCGCCGGATTTCTCGCATGGTGGGGAGCGCGGATCCTGCAAAGGACCAGCCGGACACCCGGGACAAGGATGGTCCCAGCACATTGCAAGTCCCGGTTCCAGGCGATCGGTTCGATGCTAATCGTCACCTGGCTCAACCCGCTGGTCTGGCTTGAGGCAATGTTTCTCGTCGGCGTTCTTGCATCCAGCTACGGCAGTGAGGAACAGGCGGGGTTCGCTGGTGGGTTCCTCGCGGCTTCCGCAATCAAGTTCTATGGCTGGAGCTTGGCCGGGGTGAACCTGTCTCGCTGCTTCGACAGCCCGACCTACCTCAAATGGATGGACGCGATCACGGGCTCCGTGCTGATTTTAGCTGCCCTTCTCCTGGCTGTGAACGCCATGGCTTGAAGGTCCTTGTCTCTATGCATGTCGTTCTCCCAGACCGACGCCTGATCATCTTCTTGGAAATCTTCTTCGGTTCCATGCCCGTAGCCCGGATACGCGAGGCATCCACTGCAGAGTGGAGACTTTGACGGCGCCCGGTGCCGCCGGTGCGCCGGATCATTTGAATTCACCATCGGCGATACCAAGATCGCCGCCGGCCGCCGCTATGGCGTCGAGTGTCAGCAAGCAGCGGTGTATCCTGACTGTTGGAACTCAATAGTTTGCGTGTACTTCGAACCCGAAATTCGTCCAAACCATCGCTCCGCTCAACGATTTCCCACGCGCCAGACTTTATTAATGCCGTGGCCCGATTGTATGAAAGGCATGACCCGATTGTGAATTCGGGCCGGATTGAAGCGTGACCCCAAAAAGGCCATGCTTTGCCCGGAAAGATCGAGTCTACGGCGATCCCGCTGTTGCGGAGATGGTGCCCGGCTGAAAGGGATACGATGCGGCAAGGACGTGCGCGCTGGCTGACAGGGCTGGCAATTGTGACGGGCATGGCGATTTCGGGTCTGCCAGCCCATGCCAAGCAAGCCACCGAACCAGTCAAGATCACATCCTTCTCGGGAGCCTATCTCGCGGCCAGGATCGCCGAGGGCGACAACGATCTCGATAACGCCATTGCGTTTTACAAGCAGGCGTTGGCTTTCAATCCGAGCGATACCGGCCTGCAGCAGAGCCTGATGCTGTCGCTGATCGCTCAAGGTCGCTTCGACGAATCCCTAGTTTATGCCGACAAACTCAAGCAGGTTCCCGATGTCGAGCGGTTCTCGCGCCTCGCGCTGGCGGTCGACTCTTTCCACAAGAAGGATTTTTCCAAGGCCGAGTCATGGCTGAAGCTTTCGCTCGAATCCGACCTTGACCGGCTTATCGCCGGCGTGATGACCGGCTGGGCCAAGCAAGGCGCCGGTGATGCAACGGAAGCCATGTCTTCAATCGACAAGCTCCAGGGCCCCGACTGGTTCGGCCTCTTCAAATCCTTTCATCGCGCGCTGATCGCGGATGCGTCGGGCTTGCCCGACAGGGCCGAAGCGCTCTACACCGCGACAATGCAGGACACTGCGGCCGGCAGCGCGGCTCCCGAAACATGGATGCGCAACGCGCAGGCCTATGCCTCCTTCTTTGCCCGCAAGGGCGACAAGACCAAGGCGCTTGCGGTGCTCGACCAGGCCGAGGCGTTCTCACCCGGCAAGCTTGAGATCGCCGCCCTTCGCGACAAGATCACCAAGGGCGAGAAGGTACCGCCCTTGGTTGCCACCCCGTCGGACGGTGCCTCGGAAATCCTGCTCGATCTCGCCACCGCGCTCAATCGTGGCGGCGGCGAGCCCTTTGTCCGTCTCTATCTGCAATATGCGCTGGCGCTCAGGCCCGACAGCGACGCGGCACTTGTCCAGCTTGCCGCTGTCTCCGAGCAGCTGAAGGACGGCGAGGGGGCCATTGCCCTCTATCGCCGGATTCCGAACTCTTCGCCGCTGAAGGAAATTTCCGATCTGCAGCTCGGGCTCAACCTGGCCGATCTTGGTCGCAATGACGAGGCAATCACCCATCTGAAGGGGTTTGTCGACGCGCATCCCAACGATATGCGCGCCTATCTGGCGCTTGGCGGTGTCTATTCCTCGAAGGAAGATTTCCGCTCGGCGGCTGAGCTCTATGACAAGGCCATTGCCACGATCAAGACGCCCGTGGCCGCCAACTGGACCGTCTTCTACCAGCGTGGCATCGCCTATGAACGACTGAAGGAATGGCCGAAGGCGGAGCCGAATTTCCGCAAGGCGCTGGAACTGTTCCCCGACCAGCCGCAGGTCCTGAACTATCTCGGCTATTCCTGGGTCGACATGAACATCAATCTCAAGGAAGGCCTTGCGATGATCCAGAAGGCCGTCGACCTGCGGCCGAGCGATGGTTACATCGTCGATTCGCTGGGCTGGGCCTACTTCCGCATGGGCAGGTTTGACGATGCCGTGCGCGAAATGGAACGCGCGGTGTCGCTGAAGCCGGAAGACCCGGTTCTGAATGACCATCTGGGCGACGCCTATTGGCGCGTCGGCCGAAAGCTCGAAGCCACCTACCAGTGGAACCAGGCTCGCGATCTGAAGCCCGATCCCGACGTGCTCGCCGCCCTGCAGCAGAAGCTGTTGAAGGGCCTGCCGCCGATCGAATCCAACACGGCGCAAGAAACACCGAAGGTGAAGCCCGACCCGACGCCCACGCCGAAGGGATAGATCGGCCATCTTGATTTGCAAACGGGGCTCCTTTTGGAGCCCCGTTTTCGTTTTCAGAACAGCTTTCGGTAGACGACAAACCCCGACCGCTCGCCGATCTTGTCGTAGAGCTTCATCGCCGTGTGGTTGGTTTCATGCGTAAGCCAATACACCCGGCCGGAGCCGGCGGCCTGTGCCCGCTCGTAGACGCCGTTGACGAGCGCCCCACCGATGCCTTTGCCGCGCGACGCTTCGTTGGTGAAGAGATCCTGCAAATAACAGTTGGGCGCGATCGCCGTGGTGCTGCGGTGGAACAGGTAGTGTACGAGGCCGAGAAGTTGGCCTTCGTTCTCGGCAACCAGCGCATGAACCGGCTCATAGGCATCGAAGAAGCGCGACCACGTCATCCGCGTGATTTCGTCGGGCAGGGCCGTCTCGCCGGATCGTCCGTAAAACGCGTTGTAGCCGTCCCAAAGCGGAAGCCACTGGTCGAAATCCCTTCGAGTGACAGGACGAATGGTGATCGGGTTGGGCATGGCTGGTCTGGTCTCGCTGGCCTGATGGAGCGTCGAACAGACTGCGTCCGCTTATGATCGGCAATGGGCCAACTCACAGCAAAGCGTTCGACATTTCTTTGCTCGTCGGCAGCCAGGCCCGCGAGCCTTGCCTTGACGCCAGTGAGGCGGACATCTAGAGCGTGGTCCGAGAAGGTGCGGACGTTTCGGCTCGCAAAGGCGGTTTCGGAAAGTCCGCATCCCACCGCTCCGCGAGGCCGCAGTGACAAACAATATCCCCGCCCACATGCACCCCAGCCGCTCCTTCCAGGGGCTGATCCTGACCTTGCACAATTACTGGGCGGAATATGGTTGCGTCATCCTGCAGCCCTACGACATGGAAGTCGGCGCCGGCACGTTTCACCCGGCGACGACGCTGCGCGCGCTCGGGCCAAAGCGTTGGAATGCCGCCTATGTGCAGCCTTCGCGTCGGCCCAAGGATGGCCGCTATGGCGAGAACCCGAACCGGCTGCAGCATTACTATCAATACCAGGTAATCCTGAAGCCGAACCCACCCAACCTGCAGGAGCTTTATCTTGGCTCGCTCGCCGCGATCGGCGTCGATCCGCTGCTGCACGACATCCGCTTTGTCGAGGACGATTGGGAAAGCCCGACACTGGGCGCCTGGGGTCTCGGCTGGGAATGCTGGTGCGACGGCATGGAGGTGTCGCAGTTCACCTATTTCCAGCAGGTCTGCGGCATCGAATGCGCGCCGGTGGCGGGCGAACTGACCTACGGCCTGGAGCGGCTGGCCATGTATGTGCAGGGCGTCGACAATATCTACGACCTCAATTTCAACGGCCGCGAGGGCGCTGAAAAGGTCACCTACGGCGATGTCTTCCTGCAAGCCGAGCAGGAATATTCGCGCCACAATTTCGAATACGCCAATACCGCCATGCTGCTGCGCCATTTCGAGGACGCCGAGGCCGAATGCAAGGCGTTGCTGGCTGCCGGCGCGCCAGCATCGAATGACAATCTGCCGATGCACAGGATGGTGTTTCCTGCCTACGACCAGTGCATCAAGGCCAGCCACGTCTTCAATCTGCTCGACGCGCGCGGCGTGATTTCCGTCACCGAGCGGCAGAGCTACATCCTGCGCGTACGCAATCTGGCCAAGGCCTGCGGCGAGGCGTTTCTGCTGACGCAGGCGGGTGGGGTCGCAGCTTAGCTCTTCATCGAGAGGACAGTGAAGGCTTCCATCGTCTGCAGGGCGCGGCGAACGCCCGGCATCGCGAACGTGCCATGAACCTGTGCGGTGAAGCAGGCGCTGAGCGCCAGGATCTGCAGGAGTCTCGATGCCGTTTTCATGGTCGTTCAGCCAATGGTTCTCTGCCTGAGCGTGGGTCGCTTCAGCGCTGCGTTCGGTTCATGGAAATCTTTGACCCAAGGACGAGCGGGCCGGCATCAGCCCGACAGCACCTCGAAAACTTCCGGAAAACGGCCGAAGTCGGCGATCGATGCGCGGAAAGGGTGACAGCAGCCAGCCGAGTTGCTATGCCCCGCGCGGACCACTCTCCCGCATGAGATGACCCTATGCCCGACTTGCTTCTAGAACTTCGCTCCGAGGAAATCCCCGCGCGCATGCAGCGCAAGGCGGCGGGCGACCTGAAGAAGATGCTGACCGACGGTCTGGTCGAGGCCGGCCTGACCTATGAGGCGGCGCGCGAATACTGGACGCCGCGGCGCCTCACGCTCGATATCAGGGGCCTGAACGCGCGTTCCAAGGATATCCGTGAGGAAATCAAGGGGCCCGCCACGACGGCGCCCGAACAGGCGGTCCAGGGTTTCCTGCGCAAGGCCGGCCTGTCTTCGATCGCCGAGGCGCATGTTCATTCCGACCCGAAGAAAGGCGATTTCTACGTCGCCCACATCTCGAAGCCGGGCAGGGCGGCGGAAGACATCATCGCCGAACTGGTGCCGGGCATCATCCGTACTTTCCCCTGGCCGAAATCGATGCGCTGGGGGCCAGCCTCCGCGAAACCGGGTTCCCTGCGCTGGGTGCGGCCGCTGCAGACGATCCTCTGCACCTTCGGCCCGGAGACCGAGGAACCGGTGATCGTCGATTTCGAGATCGATGGCATTCGCGCCGGCAATGTCACCTACGGCCACCGCTTCCATGCGCCGGGCGCAATCACCGTGCGCCGTTTCGACGACTATGTCTCCAAGCTCGAGGCTGCCAAGGTCGTGCTCGATGCCGACCGCCGCAAGGAGATCATCCTCGCCGACGCCAGAAATCTCGCTTTCGCCAACGGGCTCGATCTGGTCGAGGATGAAGGCCTGCTGGAGGAAGTGTCCGGGCTCGTCGAATGGCCGGTCGTGCTGATGGGCGAATTCGAGCAGGATTTTCTGGCCATTCCGGCCGAGGTGATCCGGCTCACCATCCGCGCCAACCAGAAATGCTTCGTCACGCGGCCGCAAGGCGCGAACGAGGGCCTTTCCAACCACTTCATCCTCACCGCCAACATCGAAGCCAGCGACGGCGGCAAGGAGATCGCGCGCGGCAACGGCAAGGTGGTACGCGCACGCCTGTCCGACGCGCTCTACTTCTGGAAGACCGACCAGGGCGACCTGCCGGATCTCGACCAGTTGCAGGCATCGGCAGAAAAGTTCGGGCTTGATATGAGCAAGCCGCTCGACCAGCGCATGGCCCGCCTCGACCATCTCGGCGTGACCTTCCATGCCAAGCTTGGCACGCAAGGCGGGCGCGTGGAGCGTATTGCCCGGCTTGCCGAGGAATTGGCGCCGATCGTCGGCGCCGATGCGGTGCTGGCGCGCCGCGCAGCCGTGCTGGCCAAGGCCGATCTCACCACCGAAGTGGTCGGCGAATTTCCCGAACTGCAGGGCGCCATGGGCCGCAAATACGCGTTGCTGCAGGGTGAACATCCATCCGTGGCCGCAGCGATCGAGGAACACTACAAGCCGCAAGGCCCGTCCGACTACGTGCCAGGCGATCCGGTGTCAGGGACTGTCGCGCTCGCCGACAAACTCGATACGCTGGTCGGCTTCTGGGCCATCGACGAAAAGCCGACCGGTTCGAAGGACCCGTACGCGCTGCGGCGCGCAGCGTTGGGCGTGGTCAGGATTCTGGTCGAAAACCGCATCCAGCTGAAACTGGCTTCCGTTTTCGCCAGCGCTGCCGCGCGCTACGCAGGGGATGGTGCGGACCAGATCCGTGATCTCCTTGCTTTCTTCCACGACCGCCTGAAGGTCTACCTCCGTGACCAGGGAGCCCGCCATGATCTGATCGATGCGGTGATCACGCCGCAATCCGACGATCTCTTGCAGATCGTCCGTCGCGTGGAAGCGCTCGGCAAGTTCCTCGAGACCGAGGATGGCAGGAACCTGCTCGCTGGCACCAAGCGTGCGGCCAACATCCTGGCCGCCGAGGAGAAGAAGAAAACGCAGGTCGCCGAACATGTTGAGCCGGCGCTTCTTCGCGAAGATGCCGAGAAATCGCTGTTCGCGGCGGTGAATCAAGCTGAGAAGCAAGCCGGCGAAGCGATTCAAAACGAAGATTTTTCCGCCGCCATGCTGGCGCTTAGCGTGCTGCGTGAACCGGTTGATTCATTTTTCGAACGCGTTCTCGTGAATGATGAGGACCAGGCCGTGCGCGCCAATCGCCTGGCACTGCTCACCCGCATCCGCACGGCGACCGATCAGGTCGCGGATTTCTCCAAGATCGCTGGTTGAGAGTTCGAGACCGAAGGACCGCGTTAGCGAAACGTGGATTCCGTTTTGCTTCGCGGATCTGTGGTTCGGGCGGGATCATGCGCGGAAAACGAGCTCTAGGCTCCGAGAAAAATTTTGTTCCGGCCGGCCGTTCAAGCCGGCTTACAGTCATATGACGATGATCTCTCCGTGGCAAAAGGGACATGTTCCCCAACCCAACGGAGGCTTCCATGAATTCCGCTCACGAAATCGAAGTGACTGAAGAAACCTCGGGCACCTCCGAGGCGCTTGAATCCGCTTCCGAAACCACCGTCGATCATGCCGCCGCTGCCCTCGAGGCCGCCGACCAGTCGCACGAGCACGCGGAAGGCGACGACCACGAGGATAGCGAAGGCGAAGAAGCCGCTACCCTCTCGGACGACGACGAGGACGAGGAAGACGAACACGACGATGAAGAAGATGAAACCGAAGAGGGCGTGAAGGCCGAAGGCGATCACGCCGACGACGAGGAAGAGGACGAAGAGGCAGACGACGCCGACGAACACGTTGCCGCCTGAAATCTTCCACCTGCGGATTTCTGTCGACGGAACAGGGCGGCGTGCGAGCGTCGCCCTGTTTTGTTCGTGCCTCGGCTTCCGTCAGACCTCGGTAGTGCTGACTGTTACTTGAGTTTTCCGATGCCGGGGATGGGCGTTGGCTGTGGTGTCGCGGCACGCGTGCCCGCGGATGAAGCAACCTTCTTGTTGGACGCCATGCCGTTCGCGGGAGTTGCTGCAGCGGTTCCCGATGCCGGCATGCGGGCGGTTGCCGCCGGCGCTGGTGCGGCAGCGGTTCCTGCCGGTGCGGCGCGGGGCGCGGGCGTATCGAAGGCGCTGCCGACGACACCGCCGCGAATGATCATCGGCGCTTGCATCGGCCCATGTTTGGCCGCTGGCTGCTCGGGGAGAGCGGCCACTTTCTCATAGGTGACATCCGGCGTCGGCTCGCCGAGCGCCACGACCGAGGACTTGATGTCGGCTGCCTTGGACTGTTCAAGTGCAACGAGCTTGACGACGGACGGCGTCGAGCCTGACGGCCCAAGAACGATGAGAGACGACGCCTGTGCCGTACCGGCTATTGCCGCCAGCGACATAACGACAGAACCGATGATGTGAATACGCACGATGGTAACCCCTTGCCCAGCGAGCCGGCACCATACAGTGCGGGAATTGATGTCGGCTTGCGGGGAAACATACCATTTTAGGGATTTATGATTCGCCGACACCCGGACTTGCCCCGTGGGCACCGCCGTACTACGCACCAGCCTCCATGAGGTGATGAGAGTGGCTGAGATAATTGTCGTTGGGGAGGCGATGGAGCGGGCGCTGGCGCTGCTCGAAGGTGGCGACGTCATCGCCATACCCACCGAAACCGTCTATGGGCTCGCCGGGGATGCGACCAACGGCATTGGCGTGGCCCGCATTTTCGAGGCCAAGGGCCGCCCGCGCTTCAATCCGCTGATCGCCCATGTCGCGGATATGGCGATGGCCGAGCGCATCGCGCTGTTTGATCCGCTGTCCAGAAAGCTGGCCGAGACATTCTGGCCGGGGCCGTTGACGCTGGTGCTGCCGCAGCGGCCCGGCAACGGCATTCATCCGCTGGTCACCGCCGGGCTGGGTACGATCGCGCTGCGCATGCCCCGAGGCTTTGGCGGCGACCTTATCGCCAGGCTCGGCCGCCCGCTCGCCGCGCCAAGCGCCAATTCATCCGGCAAGATCAGCGCGACGACGGCGCAGGCCGTGTCCGACGATCTCGGCGGCAGGATCAGGCTGGTGGTCGATGGCGGCGCGACGCCCGTCGGCCTGGAATCGACGATCGTCAAGGTCGAGGGCTCGGAGGTGCGGTTGCTCAGGCCCGGTGGTATCGCGGCTGCAGAGATCGAGTCGGCCCTGGGCAAGACGCTGCTGCGCGGTACAGCAGTGGGGATCGAGGCGCCAGGCATGCTTGCCTCGCACTATGCGCCGGGTGCAGCGGTGCGGCTTAATGTTCAGACAGTGGACGCAGGTGAAGCGTTGCTGGCTTTCGGCAATCGACGCGCCGACGGTTGGGAAGGCGCTGTGGCACTCGTCAACCTGTCCGAGGCCGGTGACCTGCGCGAGGCGGCAAGCAATCTCTTTGCCTATATGCAGGATCTTGATCGCAGCGGCGCCGCGACGATCGCCGTGGAGCCGATCCCTTTCGAAGGACTGGGCGAAGCGATCAATGACAGGCTTTCGCGCGCCGCCGCCCCACGTGACAACATCGCCTCGGAGACATAGCTTTCTTCCATGACCGAGAATTTCAGAGACCTGGACCCGGCCCTGATTGAGCGCTTTGCGGCAATCGTCGGCCACAAATATGCGCTGCGCGACCAGCAGGATATCGCACCTTATCTCATGGAGCGGCGCGGCCTGTGGCATGGCAGGACCTCGCTGGTGCTGCGGCCGGGCAGTGTCGAGGAGGTCAGCCGGATCATGCGGCTGGCGACCGAGACCGGAACGCCGGTCGTGCCGCAGAGCGGCAACACCGGATTGGTCGGCGCGCAGGTGCCAGACACGTCCGGCCACGAGATCATCCTGTCGCTGTCGCGATTGAACCGCATCCGCGAGATCGATGTCCTGTCCAACACGGTGACGGTCGAGGCCGGCGTCATCCTGCAGACGCTGCAGGAGGCGGCCGATGCCGCCGACCGGCTGTTTCCACTATCGCTCGCCGCACAGGGGTCCTGCCAGATCGGCGGCAATCTGTCGTCCAATGCCGGCGGCACCGGCGTGCTGGCCTATGGCAACGCACGCGAACTCTGCCTGGGTGTCGAAGTGGTGTTGCCGACCGGTGAAGTGTTCGACGACCTGCGCAAGCTGAAGAAGGACAACACCGGCTACGACCTGAAGAACCTGTTCGTCGGCGCGGAAGGCACGCTCGGCGTCATCACCGCCGCCGTGCTCAAGCTTTTTCCAAAACCCAAGGGCCGCGAAGTGGCCTTTGTCGGCCTGTCGTCGCCCGAAGCAGCACTTTCGCTGTTCGGTATGGCAATGGACCGCGCCGGTGCCGCGCTGACCGCTTTCGAACTGATCGGCAAGCGACCATATGACTACACGCTTGCGCATGCCCAGGGCGTGACGCGGCCACTGGTCGAGGACTGGCCCTGGTATGTGTTGATGCAGATTTCTTCGGGCCGCTCGGCCGAGGATGCGAGGGGTTTGATCGAGGAGGTGCTGTCAGCCGGCCTCGAGCAGGATATCGTCGGCGATGCCGTCATCGCCGCCAGCCTTGCACAGGGCGAAGCCTTCTGGAATTTCCGCGAGGTGCTGCCGGAAGCCCAGAAGCCCGAGGGCGCGTCCATTAAGCACGACATTTCGGTTCCGATCGCGTCGATACCGCAGTTCATCGAAAAGGCCGCCGGCGCCGTGGCTTCGGTGAGCCCCGGTGCACGCGTCGTGTGCTTCGGCCATATGGGCGACGGCAACCTTCACTACAACATCTCCCGGCCGGTCGACGGCGATGATGAGGCGTTCCTCGACCTCTACCACGCGATGAACAAGGCTGTGCATGACGTGGTGCGTGGCTTCCATGGTTCGATCTCGGCGGAGCACGGCATCGGTCAGTTGAAACGGGATGAACTGATCGCCACGGCGCCGCCCATGGCGATCGATCTCATGCGCAGAGTAAAGGCGGCGTTCGATCCGGCCGGGATCATGAATCCCGGTAAGGTTATCTGATCCTTTCAAGATGTTGTGTCTGGTTGCATTCCGATAACCATCCCTGAGATCAGCAAAATTTAACCGACTTTCTTAAGCCCGGCGGTAAGGACCCGGCGCTACTGTCTCCCCACAAACGAGGTCGGAAAAACCGACCCGGAGAGAACCGGATACCGGCTCTCAGGAGAGACAGGAAGGCACAGTATGAACACCGGACTGAAGCCAGTCTGGGCGGGACGCAACATGCGCCTCGACCCATTTCGCCTGCCGCAAGTGGTGAGCTATGCCACGCGCGACGACTATGGCGACGTTACCTTCACCATCGACCATCGCGGCGCCGTTATCCGTCGCATGCTGGAGATGAGCGGCGTGCCGGCGATCATCGCTCTGCCCGCCAACGCGTTCCGCGGCGTTGCCGCCCGCGCGATGGAAGATCCCGAAGGCAATGTCACGGTGACCCTGGAACTGCTGCACAATGATCCGATGCTGTCTGTACCGCTGCTGGTCGCTGACGATCTCGACGATGTCGCCGCCGACTGGCGCGCCTGGGCCGACGCCTACCGCCTGCCGATGCTGCTGATCGAGTCCGATGGCGTTGCCCGCACTCTGGAGGAATCGCTTGGCGCCGCCATCAAGACGTTGCCGGCGCAGGATCGTCGCAAGGGACGTATTTCCACCATGCGCCGCCCGCGCTTCCTCGCCCGCCGCAGGGCAGGCGACCTGGGTCTCAGGCTGGTCATCGGTGGCCAGGAGATCATTTCGCGGGAGTGAGAAGCGGTCCGCGATAGCAGACGAAAAGCCAATCGCTTGGCTTTTCGAACTTCGAACGGTGAGGACCCGGTCCGCCTTCGGGCGGATCAAAAAGGTCCAGTGGACCTCTTGAAGGTGCCGAACGCCCGAAGGGCAAGGAGCCTGCGAAGGGCCGGGGGGAGCAATCCCCTGCCGCAGGCCGCTACACCAGCGGCTTCAGCGCCACCCACACGGCACCGCCGATCAGCCCGAGAAAGATCAGCCAGCCGACCTGGTTGTTCGACTTGAACAGCCGAAGGCATTGGTCCGCATCGTCGATATCCAGCACGGAAATCTGCCTGATCATATGGGCGCCGGCGGCGATCAATCCGGCCAGTGCCGGCACTGGCGCCTGAGCTGACGCAAAGGCGATGGCGAAGCACACCAGTGCCCCGCCATAGAGCCCGACAAGCCAGGTCTTGGTGTTGTCGCCGAACAGCCTTGCGGTCGAGCGTACGCCGACCAGGGCGTCGTCTTCCTTGTCCTGGTGGGCGTAGATCGTGTCATAGCCGATTACCCACAGGATCGAGCCGATATAGAGCATGATCGCTGGACCATCGATGTCGCCGAACTCCACAGCCCACCCCATCAGCGCGCCCCAGGAAAACGCAAGGCCGAGCACGAATTGCGGCCAATTGGTGAACCGCTTCATGAATGGATAGACGGCGACGATGGCAAGCGAACAGATGCCGAGCAGGATGGCGAAACTATTGAATTGCAGGAGAACGACGAGTCCCGCCAGCGCCTGGATTACGAGAAACAACCATGCCTTTCGGCGCGTGACCTTGCCCGACGGCAGCGGCCGTGACCGCGTCCGCTCGACCTGATTGTCGATGTCCTGGTCGACGAGGTCGTTGTAGGTGCAACCGGCGCCGCGCATGGCGATGGCGCCAATCAGGAAAAGCGCGAGATACCAGGGCGCCGGCAACAGCGACAGCAGCGGGTCGCCGGGTCGAGGATAGGCGCTCGCCGCAAGTGCTGCCGACCACCAGCAGGGCCACAGCAGCAGCTGCCAGCCGATCGGCCGATCCCATCGGGCCAACTGCGCGTAAGGCCACAGCCAGCGCGGCAAGGCCCGGTAGACCCAATGGCCACTCGGCGCGTCGGCGACACGACCCTGGGCTGCTTTCGATTGGACAGGTTCCATTGTGCTGGAGTGGCAGTGAAGGCCGAAGCCGTCAAGCGCCAAGCCTCGCCCTCAAACAAGTATCATGACGCGAAAACGTCGTGGGTCGAGAACCAGTCTTTCGCCACCTCGATAAACGCCAGCGCGGCGTTCGACAGCCGTTGGCGCGTGTCGTGCGTGAGGATGATTCTTTGCATGGGAAGCGGATCCGACAGCGGTTTGCAGATCAGCGGCAGGCCATCATAGCTTCGGTCGCCATGCGGCCTTGTGTAGCTCACCGCGACGCCGAAGCCATTGGCGACCATGCTGCGTTGGAGTTCGAACGAACTTGTCGTGATATCAGCCACGGGCGACAGGCCGCGGCTCAGGAACAGGTCGAGCATATGCTGCCAGCTCTGCGGCTGGTCCGTCGTGATCAACGGATAAGCAGCCAGGTCCGCCAGGCTGACCGCGGGACGATCCGCCAGCTGGTGCCCGGCCGGCAAGAGCGCATGCGGCCGAAGTTCGTGCAGCAGGATACGGGCGAAATGCGAGGGCAGACCGAGATCGTAGGTAAGGCCCAGATCCACGGCGGAATCGCGGATGCGTCTTCCCAGCGTCTCGAAGGTCTCGTCGCGCACGACGATCTCGACAGCCGGACAGCGTTTCGAGAAGGACCGGATAAGCGCCGGCGCGAAATAGGGCGCGAGGTCCTCGAAACATCCCAACACGAGCTCCCCGGCGACCACAGCCTCGCGTGATCCAAGACCGGCCAGCTCGTCGGCCTCGGCCAGGACCTGCTTTGCCTTGGCCACGGCGGAGCGACCGAATGAGGTCAGCGAGACGCCGCTTCCCCGCTGGCGGACGAAGAGTTTCTGGCCAAAGGCCTGCTCGACATTGTCGATCGCCACGGAAATCGAGGGCTGTGAGACATTCAACGTTCTGGCAGCGGCGGTGACGCTGCCGTGCCTGGCGACTGTAACGAGGTAGCGCAGTTGAACGAGGGTCAAATTCATAGGCTGTCACTATGTGATGTATGAGAAGTTATTATTTTACCCGATGTGAAAGGGCTGCGATAGTCGGCCATCCAACGCAGGAGAAACCAATGGCTTCCCAACATATCGATGCCCAGACAATTGCCGACTACCAACGTGACGGCGCAGTCTGCATACGCGGCGCTTTCAAGGGCTGGGTCGACACGATCGCTGCCGGCATCGAGCGCAACATGCAGAACCGCAGCGCCACCGCGTCCGACATCGCCAACGGCCGCGGCAGTTTCTTCGACGATTACTGCAACTGGGAGCGCATCCCCGAATTCGTGGAAGTCGTCAGGGAATCACCGGCTGCAGCCATTGCGGCGGCGGTGATGCAATCGCGCTCCGCCCAATTTTTCCACGATCACGTTCTGGTCAAGGAACCGGGAACGCAGAAGCCGACGCCATGGCATCAGGACATCCCCTACTACTTCGTCGACGGACGACAAACCGTCAGTTTCTGGATTCCCATCGATCCGGTGAAGGAGGCAACGCTGCGCCTGATCGCCGGCTCGCACAAATGGGACAAGATGATCCTGCCGGTGCGCTGGCTCGACGACAGTAATTTCTATGCCGGAGAGAGCGATTATCTGCCGGTACCCGATCCCGACAACGATCCGACCCTGAAGGTTCTCGAGTGGGAAATGGAACCGGGCGACGCTATCCTGTTCGACTTCAGGACCGCGCATGGCGCGCGCGGCAACATGACGCCGGCACGGCGCAGGGCGCTCTCGCTTCGGTGGGTCGGCGACGACGCGCGCTATGTCGAGCGGCCCGGCCGCACATCCCCTCCCTATCCTGGCCATGACATGAAGCCCGGCCAGAAGCTGCGTGAGGACTGGTTTCCGGTCGTCTTCCAGAGCTGATGATGGCCGCCAGGGGTACGCATCAGGACGCCCAAGGGCGACCTGATGGCGACAATGTTCCGGTGCGCAATCGCAACGAAAGTCGCCAAATGTCTTGACCCGTCGGCGAACGGGCAATAGCGCAGTCTCGTTGTCGAACGGCAAAGGGATAATGGCATGCGCGTTTTGTTGATCGGCTCCGGCGGCCGCGAACATGCCCTGGCCTGGAAGATCGCGGCATCGCCGTTGCTGACCAAGCTTTACGCCATGCCGGGCAATCCCGGCATCGGCCGCGAAGCCGAACTGGTGAAGCTCGACATTGCCAATCACGCGGCCATCACGGCCTTCTGCAAGGACAAGGCGATCGACCTTGTCGTCGTCGGGCCGGAAGGGCCGCTGGTCGCCGGCATTGCCGATGACCTGCGCGCTCAAGATATACGAGTCTTCGGCCCATCCAAGGCTGCGGCGCGGCTGGAAGGATCGAAGGGTTTCACCAAGGATCTCTGCGCCAGATACAACATTCCGACCGCCGCCTATGGGCGTTTCAGCGATCTCGCCTTGGCTCAGGCCTATGTCGAAAAGATGGGTGCGCCGATCGTCATCAAGGCCGATGGTCTCGCCGCCGGCAAGGGCGTCACCGTGGCCATGACAATCGACGAAGCGCGGGCAGCACTCGCGGCCTGTTTCGATGGCTCCTTCGGAACCGCCGGCGCCGAAGTGGTGGTCGAGGAATTCATGACCGGTGAGGAGGCGAGTTTCTTCTGCCTTTGCGACGGCGTCACCGCGCTGCCCTTCGGCACCGCGCAGGACCACAAACGGGTCGCTGACGGCGACACCGGTCCCAACACTGGCGGCATGGGCGCCTATTCGCCCGCCCCGGTGATGACGCCGGAGATGATCGACCGCACGATGCGGGAAATCATCGAGCCGACAATGCGCGGCATGGCCGAGCTCGGGGCACCGTTTTCCGGCGTGCTCTTTGCCGGGTTGATGATCACCGACAACGGGCCGAAGCTGATCGAATACAACACCCGTTTCGGCGATCCCGAATGCCAGGTGCTGATGATGCGGCTGAAGGATGACCTGCTGGTTCTGCTCAACGCTTCCGCCGACGGCCAGCTCGCGCATATGTCGGTGCGCTGGCGCGACGAGGCCGCGCTCACCGTGGTGCTGGCCGCCAGAGGCTACCCCGCCGCTCCGGAAAAGGGATCGGTTATCCGCGGTGTCGAAGAAGCGGCCAAGGACGGCGTCCAGATCTTTCATGCCGGCACGGCGATCAACAGCGGTGCACTCGTCGCCAATGGCGGCCGCGTGCTCAATGTCACGGCGACCGGCAAGACTGTCGGCGAGGCGCAGAAGAAGGCCTATGCCGCCATCGACGAGATCGACTGGCCGCAAGGGTTCTGCCGTCGCGACATTGGCTGGCAGGCCATCGCACGGGAACAGACCGGCTGAGGCCGTTTCGCCAACCTCGTTCCAGCCTGCCCAGGTAGCAGCTTAACGAAGACCGTGGTCGAAACCGATCGAGCCGGTGGCGAGAGGGTCGATGTCGGGCTTGGGTGCGACCCGTTCATTGAAGGCGAAGCGTTTTCCGTTCCGCATCCAGGCAACATAGTCGGCAATGCCCCGCTGTTGGCGTGGCACGGTCTTGACCGCCGGCATATGGAAACCGTCGCGGAATGAGGCCCACCGAGTACCGAGCGTAGCGACGAGTTCGCTGAAAGTGGGCGGCGCCGCTACATTGGCATAGGTGATGGCGACATTGCCCTTGAGGGCCGCCTCGCGCGGAATAGGCACGGGTATGCTGGCGAGATAATCCACGGGAACGTCGATCAAACCGCCGAACGGCCATAGTTCGCGCAGTTTTGGCGCATCCATCGCGGCAACATTGACGTCGATGTCGTTGGGCGTGCCCGCAACCCTGTAGGGACATCGAAGCTTGCCGCAATTGGCTTGCGCCGAGAACTGCCACAATGCGTAGCGGTTCCAGTTGCCCATGGGGAAATGCGCGTCGATGGCGGGTTTATAGCGGGCGTACCAGAGCGGCAGACGCGACAGAAGCTGGTATTTGTAGCTGTTGTCAGCGATGTGCTGGGCGGTCCTGCCGTTGACGTAGAGGATGGGAAACCGGCCGAGCCGCCGATGCACCTGGCGGACAAACTCCTCGGCGTCTTCCAGAGACATCCATTGCGTGGGGTCGTTGTCCTCAAGGTCGAGGGCCAGCAGATCATCCGGCCCCGGTTCGGCGAAATCGATGAAATTATTGGCCTGGTCGACCGGATTGCCGGGGCGGGCGAGGTGATAGGCGCCCCATTTCAGGCCAAGTGCCTTGGCCACGACCTTGCGTGTCTGGAACAGTTCGCGCGTGACGGCATAGCGTCTCCACAACGCCTTGCAGAGCTGCACCTCGGTGTCCTTGCCGAAGCAGAAATAGGGCGGCGGCATGCCGTCCGACGCCTTGTTGATGAAGCCGACGATCCGCTTGTCGGTGGCAAGTTGCGCCCAGTCGATGGAATTGTATTCGTAGGCGTCGATGACCAGCGCGCGGTCGGCGTCCTTCCAGGGCTCGGAGAAGTCCGAGGCCTTTGCGGTTGGCGTGAATGCCATCGCGGCGGCGATGGCCAGAAGCGCCAGGCGATGAAGGGCGTGCGCCGGCATTTCGGACAGACTATCCCCGTTGATCGAAGATCGATCCTGAACCGTCATGGTTAACGAAATGCTTTAGGGTGATCAATGCCGACGCCGGGAGGTGTCCGGCTTTCGAGCGCCAAATGGTGCGACGACTTATCGGCGGTTGAAAGGCTGGATTTCGAACGGGTCGGGCGCCGGCGCCTGCGGTAGCGTCCCCTCGGCCTCGCGTTTGCGATAGTGCGCAAGCGAGCATCGCGGCGAGCACAATATGCCGCGATCCGACCAGTAGGCCGCACCATTCTCGATCTTGCCTTGATGGTAGGAAAAACCATCGGCCCGGTAGGGCAGTCCGCATTCGATGCAGCGATAGGCGTCCGGTCTGGCAAGCATGGCGGGTTCCGATCTGTTCGTGTCGAGCGCCTGTCGAATTTGTCGGGCACTTGCCGAATTTAGCGCCTGTCTCGAAGTTTGCAAAATCTGCGTGACAAGATTTGACGTTTACGTAAAAAGAAGAAGGAGAGGCCGCCCAAGGGCGATGGTCTTGCGCTCGCGCAGGCCTTAGGGTTGGCGCGCAAGACTGAGGAGGAGCGAGCGGCATGTATCGGGCACCCGTCGAGGAAATAGCCTTCACGCTGAAGCACGTGGCTGGCCTCAAGCCCTGCCTGGATGCCGGCACTTTCGGCGATCTGGGCGAGGATCTGGTTGATGCGATTCTTGCCGAGGCCGGCCGTTTCGCCACCGACGAGGTGGCGCCGCTCTACAAGGTCGGCGACGAAAGGGGAGCGGTGCTGAATGGCGCCGCCGTCACCACTCCACCTGGCTGGAAGGAACTTTATCGCCGCTGGATCGACGGCGGCTGGAACGCGTTGTCGGGACCCGAGGAGTTTGGCGGACAGGCGTTGCCGACGATGCTCGGCGTCGCCGCGCTTGAAATGTGGAACTCCGCCGCCATGGCTTTCGGCATCGGCCCGACGCTGACCATGGGCGCGGTCGAGGCGCTCGACAAGCATGCTTCCGATGCGCTGAAAGCGAAGTATCTTGCCAAGCTGGTTTCCGGCGAGTGGATGGGCACGATGAACCTGACCGAGCCGCAGGCAGGCTCGGATCTGAATGCATTGCGTGCCCGCGCCGAGCCCGCCGGTGACGGCACCTATCGCATCTTCGGCCAGAAGATCTTCATCACCTATGGCGAGCACGATTTCACCGACAACATCATCCATCTGGTTCTGGCGCGGCTGCCCGATGCGCCCGCCGGCACGCGTGGCATCTCGCTGTTCCTGGTGCCGAAATTTCTGGTCGGCGACGATGGCTCGCTGGGCGCACGCAACGACGTCTTCTGCTCGAGCCTTGAGCACAAGCTGGGCATCCATGCCTCGCCGACCTGCACCATGATCTATGGCGACGGTTTTGACGGCGCCAAGCCAGGTGCGATCGGCTGGCTGATCGGCGAGGAGAACAAGGGCCTCGCCTGCATGTTCACGATGATGAACAATGCGCGGCTCGCCGTCGGCATGCAGGGCGTGGCAGTGGCTGAGACTGCAACACAGAAGGCGCTCGCCTATGCCAATGAGCGCAGGCAAGGCAAGGCCGCCGGCTATGATGGTGCCGGCATGGCGCCGATCATCCACCACCCGGACGTGCAGCGCACTTTACTGACGATGAAGGCGCTGACCCAGATGGCGCGCGCCATAAGCTATTCCTGTGCACACGCCATCGACCGCGCGCGCGCCGCCAAAGGCGAGGCCGCAGCAAACTGGCGCGACCGCGCCAATCTGCTGACGCCGCTGGCCAAGGCCTTTTCGACCGATGTCGGCGTCGAGGTCGCCTCGCTCGGCGTCCAGGTGCATGGTGGCATGGGCTTCATCGAGGAGACGGGTGCTGCCGCCCTTTACCGAGATGCCCGCATCGCTCCGATCTATGAGGGCACCAACGGCATCCAGGCGATAGACCTGGTGACGCGCAAGCTGCAGCTTGGCGATGGTGAGCATGTGCTTAGGTACATTGCCGAACTGAAGGCTGTCGCCGATGCGGTGCGGATCTCCAACGTCGAAGGTTTCGGCCGCACCGCGGATGGTCTCGACCAGGCACTGGACGACCTTGTCGAAGCAACGCGCTTTCTGCAGGGGCTGATGGCGGCCGGCCAGGTTGACGCAGCGACGGCTGGAGCCTCGCCCTATCTCAGGCTCATCTCGCTTGCCGCCGGGGGCGCCTATCTGGCGCAGGGCGCGCTTGCCGATCATGGCCGCGTCGCCCTTTGCCGCTTTTTCGCCGAAAACCTGCTTGGCGAGGTGCGTGCGCTGAAGGAGCGTGTGACAGCTGGCGGCGAGAGCCTTTCCGCGGCCGGCAAGGCGCTGATTACAGCCTGAATTTCCCGACGTTCAAAGGATCGCCTCGTGACAGATCATATCCTCGTTGAGCGCCAGGGCGCCATCCAGATCATCCGCATGAACCGTCCGGACAAGAAGAACGCGCTGACGCGCGCCATGTATGCGAAGATGTCTGCTGCTCTGGCCGAAGGTGACGCCGATCCGGCTGTTCGCGTCCACGTCTTCCTCGGCGTGCCCGGCGCCTTCTCCTCCGGCAACGACCTTGCCGATTTCATGGTCGTGGCCACCGGCGGCGATGGCGGCACCGAGGTCTGGGATTTCCTCATCGCGCTGGCCCGCGTGGAAAAGCCGATCGTGTCTGGCGTCGACGGCATCGCGGTTGGCATCGGCACGACACTTAACCTGCATTGCGACTTGACCTTCGCCACGCCACGCACCGTGTTCAGGACGCCTTTCGTCGATCTCGGCTTGGTGCCCGAGGCGGGGTCGAGCCTGCTCGCGCCGCGGATTCTGGGTCAGCAAGGTGCTTTCGCGCTGCTTGGTCTTGGTGAAGGCTTTTCGGCCGAGCGCGCAAAGGCTGTGGGGCTGATCTATGAAGTGGTCGAAGAGGGCGCGCTGGAGGCCTCGGTGCTGGCTGCAGCGGGCCAGATTGCTGCCAAGCCACCGCAGGCACTGAAGATCGCGCGCGACCTCATGCGCGGCTCACGCGACGACCTTGTCGCCCGCATAGGAGAGGAAAGCGAACATTTTCGCGAGCGGCTGAAGTCGGACGAGGCGCGCGCCGCACTCACCGCGTTCATGACAAGAAAGAAGGCCTGAGCTTCGTCTCTACGGATAGAGTCTGGTCTTGTCCCAGCCGCCCTTGCCGTCGTGGGAAAAAACGAGGCGGTCGTGCAGGCGGAAGGGGCGATCGTGCCAGAACTCGATGGTCTGCGGCACGATGCGGAAACCCGACCAGTATTTTGGCCGTGGAATGTCGCCGATGGCGTGGCGCGCGGTGTATTCGGCGACAGCCTTCTCCAGTGCAAAACGGCTTTCCAGTGGTCGTGACTGTTTCGAGGCCCAGGCGCCGATACGGCTGCCGCGTGGGCGTGTCGCGTAATAGGCGTCCGCCTCGGCGTCGCTGACGATCTCCACCGGCCCGCGAATGCGCACCTGCCGGCGCAGCGACTTCCAGTGAAAGCACATCGCCGCCTTCATGCTGCCAAGAATCTCCCGGCCCTTGGCGCTCTCGAAATTCGTGTAGAAGACAAACCCGCTTTCATCGAAACCCTTGAGCAAGACCATCCGTACATCCGGCATGCCATCGGCGTCGACGGTCGCCAGCGCCACGCCATTGGCGTCGTTGATTTCGCTCTTCGTGGCGTCGTCCAGCCATGCCGCAAAGAGGCGAAACGGCTCTGCGGCCTCGGTAAAGTCACTGCTTGTTAACTCTGCATCACTCATAGTTTTTCTCAAATTGTCGTGAAGCCAAGATTGTCACGAAACCCGGATTGTCACGAAGCCAAAGGGAGGTCGCCTATTGTCGCGTATCGCGCAAGCTTTTGACAGCAGGCAATGGAGCCTTATTGCTTCGGCCAGCGCCAAAGCCGCGATCGTGATGATGGCCATCCCGCTTGCCGGCTGTGGCGCGGGTGGCTTCAGCCTGCAGAAAGCGGAAGTCGACCGCTCGCTCATCACCAGCAGCACACCTGCTTCGGCGACGCCGATCGATTCGGATCGCGCCTCCGACCAGACAACGATCCGCAACGCCGTGTCATCGGCCGACATCCAGGAACTTGGCGGACAAGCCGTGCCGTGGGCGAATTCCGGCACGGGATCGCGCGGCTCCATTACGGAGTTGGCGGAATTCAAGGACAAGGGTCAGCTTTGCCGCCGCTTTACCGCGTCGCGCGAAAGCTTCGACGGCGTTGCCTTGTTCAAGGGCGAAGCCTGTCTGGCGAGCGCTGGAATCTGGCTCATGCAGGACTTCAAGGCGCTCTGACTTTCAGCACTTATTATTGGCGCTTCGGCACTGGAATTTCTTCCTATGCAAGCGCATATAGGGGCCAGTAGATTCACCCTTTCTTGCAGGCAGGACGCATGCGCGACCCCTATGAGGTGCTGGGCGTTGCCAAGAACGCATCGGCCAAAGACATTAAATCAGCTTACCGCAAGCTCGCCAAGAAGCATCACCCGGACCAGAATCCGGATGATCCCAAGGCGAAGGACCGCTTTGCCGCGGCCAACCAGGCTTATGAGATCGTCGGCGACGAGAAGAATCGGGCGGCTTTCGACCGCGGCGAGATCGACGCCGACGGCAAGCCGCGTTTCCAGGGCTTTGAAGGTGCCGCTGGCGGCGGCGATCCTTTCGGCGGCTTTCGCAGGCAGCAAGGGCCTGGCGGCTCGCGATTCGAATTTCGCTCGGGCCGCCCGGGCGGCGACCCGTTCGACGGCAACAGCGATATCTTCAGCCAGATTTTCGGCGACGCCTTTTCGGGCGCGCGCGGCGCCAGTGCGGGTGACCGCCGCCAGCAGGCGACCGCTGCTGACCTGAACGTGACGCTCGACGTGACGCTCGAGGAAGCGGCGACCGCGGAGAAAGTCACGGCTATGTTTCCCGATGGCCGCAAGATCGCGGTCAAACTGCCTGTATATGTCGAGGACGGCCAGACCATCCGGCTGAAAGGGCAGGGAGAGCAGGGGCCAGGCCAGCCCGGTGACGCGCTGGTCAAGATTCACCTCCGTCGGCATCCGCGCTACCGTATCGAGGGCCGCGACCTGCATGCCGATCTGCCGGTGACGCTGGCGGACGCGGTGCTTGGCGCCAAGGTGCCGGTCGAGACGCCAACCGGCAAACTCGCGGTCAACGTTCCGGCCTGGTCGAGCTCCGACAAGGTCCTGCGGCTGAAGGGCAGGGGCCTGCCGGAAAAAGCCGGCGGCCATGGCGATCTCTACGCGCATGTGCGTTTGATGCTGCCAGAAGGTGGAGACAGCGCGCTCGAAGCGCTGATGCGCGACCAAAAAGGCTGATCTCACACCTTTGTCCCCCGAACTGTCCGCGTTGAGCGCTTGAAGGGGCCCTGTGCCTGTGCGATAGGGCACTCCACAAAGCAGAAAATCTTGCGGAGAGCGCTCACATGGCGGGTGGACAGGGCCTTATGGCCGGCAAGCGCGGCCTTATTCTCGGCGTCGCCAACAATCGATCGATCGCCTACGGCATCGCCAAGGCCTGCGTCGATCATGGCGCCGAGATCGCGCTGACCTACCAGGGCGAAGCGTTCAAGAAGCGCGTCGAGCCTTTGGCGGCCGAACTAGGCGCCTTTGTTGCAGGCCATTGCGACGTCACCGATCCGGCGAGCCTCGATGAGGTTTTCGCCAATGTCGCCAAGCATTGGGGCAAGCTGGATTTCCTCGTCCACGCCATCGCCTTTTCCGACAAGGACGAGCTGACTGGCCGCTATGTCGAGACGACGCGCGACAATTTCCTGCGGACCATGGACATTTCGGTCTATTCCTTCACCACCATCGCCAAGCGTGCCGAGGCGCTGATGACGGACGGTGGTTCGCTGCTGACGCTGACCTACTACGGCGCCGAAAAAGTGATGCCGCACTACAACGTCATGGGTGTCGCCAAGGCGGCGCTCGAAGCCAGCGTGCGTTATCTGGCCGTCGACCTCGGTGGCAAGAAGATCCGCGTCAACGCGATCTCCGCCGGCCCGATCAAGACGCTGGCCGCATCCGGCATCGGTGACTTCCGCTATATCCTGAAGTGGAACGAATACAATTCGCCGCTGAAGCAGACGGTCACGCAGGAGGAAGTCGGTGATTCCGCCGTCTATTTCCTCTCCGATCTTTCGCGTGGCGTCACCGGCGAGATCCACCATGTCGATTCCGGCTATCACGTTGTCGGCATGAAGGCGGTCGACGCGCCGGACATTTCGACGGTCAAGGATTAGCACCGCCGATCGTTCTTCCCCATCCGTTCCGGAAGGCCTTATGTACCCGCTGGTCTATATCGCGCGCCACGGCCAGACGGCGTGGAATGCCGAATACCGGCTGCAAGGCCAGGCCGACACCGACCTCAACGCGCACGGTCGCGCGCAGGCGACCCGAAACGGGCATCGGCTGGCTGAACTTCTTGGAAATCCCTGGGATTTCGACTTTGTCGCCAGCCCGATGAAACGGACGCGCGAGACGATGGAGCGCGTGCGCGCGGCGATGAAGCTCGATCCCGAGGCCTATCGTACCGATCCTCGCCTCGTCGAAGTCAACTTCGGCGACTGGCAAGGTTTCACCTTTCCCGAGCTCGAGGCGCGGTACCCGGGGGCGAGCAGGACACGGGCTTTGGACAAATGGAATTTCCAGCCGCCCGGCCATGCCGCCGAAAGCTACCAGATGCTGCTCGAGCGGGTAAAACCCTGGTTCGACGCGCTGACCCGCCAGACCGTTTGCGTCACGCATGGCGGTGTCATCAGGACGCTGTTTCGCCTTGTTGAAGGCGTGCCCGAGCAAGACGCGGCGAACCTGGAAGTGCCGCAGGATCGTATATTGCGACTTCAGGGCCAGCGTCTGGAGTGGTTGTAGCGCCAACAAAACTTCGGCCCGAAAACCGGAAGCGATTTTCAGGCCGTTGTTGTGTGAGTTTGGAGTGCCGCCGACGCTCTAGTTGGCCGAGCTGTCCGGCAATTCCATGTCGGTGACGACGTTCTCGCCGTTCGTCACGTCGTAGGCGATGACGATGTCCATGCCCGGCTTCAGTGCATCGAGATCGGTTTCGGCATTCAGCTTGTAGGACTTGCCGTCGTCGAGCGTCAGCGTCAGCGCATCCTTGTCGACCTTCTTGATGAGGCCCTCGGTCTGGCCGGCGAACGCGGCGGTGGAAAGCAGCAATGTAGCGGCAACGGCGCCAATCAGGGTACGCATCATCGTCCTCTTTAATCCTTGCGCCCGCGCAGTGGCGGCGGGCGTTCAACAGGCGGATCGAGCAGAGCAGAAACCAACCGAATGTGTCAAAACTAAATCTGCTGGATCATAGTTTGACCCCTGTGGAAAACGCCAATAGAAGGCAGACTACAGCGCCGCGTGTCCTCTTGGACGCGCAAAGGACGCTGTAGCACTTTTTGATTTGCGCATGATCTTTTTCGAAATCGCTCCGATTATCGGGGGGCATGCGCTAAGCCGGGTTCAAGCCGGGCAGGGCTGGTTTGCATGTCTCACAATACGTTCGGCCATCTTTTCAGAGTCACCACCTGGGGCGAAAGCCATGGTCCGGCACTGGGCTGCGTCGTCGATGGCTGTCCACCCGGCATCCGCTTCACGCGTCAGGAGATCCAGGCCGAACTCGACAAGCGCCGGCCGGGACAGTCGCGGTTCGTCACACAACGCCGTGAGCCCGATGAGGTGAAGGTGCTGTCCGGCTTCGTCCTCGACGAGGACGGCGAGACCATGATCACCACCGGTACGCCGGTTTCGATGATGATCGAGAACGTCGACCAGCGCTCGAAGGACTATGGCGAGATCGCCCGCCAGTACCGCCCCGGTCATGCCGACTACACCTATGACGTCAAATACGGCATCCGCGACTATCGTGGCGGTGGCCGCTCCTCAGCGCGCGAGACCGCCGCCCGCGTCGCCGCTGGCGCCCTGGCCCGCAAAGTCGTCCCCGGCATGGTGGTGCGCGGCGCGCTGGTGTCGATGGGCGAAAAGTCGATCGATCGCGCCAACTGGAACTGGAATTTCATCGGCGATGCCGAGAACCCGTTCTTCACGCCCGATCCTGCTTCCGTTCCCGTCTTCACCAAATATCTCGACGGCATCCGCAAGGCGGGCTCATCGGTAGGCGCCGTCATCGAGATCGTCGCCGATGGCGTCCCCGCGGGTCTTGGCGCGCCGATCTATGCCAAGCTCGACCAGGACATTGCCTCGGGCCTGATGTCGATCAACGCCGTCAAGGGCGTCGAGATCGGCAATGGCTTCGAGGCCGCCCGCATCACCGGCGAACAGAATGCCGACGAGATGCGTATGGGCAATGACGGCAAGCCGGTGTTCCTGTCCAACCACGCCGGCGGCATCCTTGGCGGCATTTCGACCGGCCAGGCGATCATTGCCCGCTTCGCCGTCAAGCCGACCTCGTCGATTCTCACCCCGCGAAAGTCGATCGACAAGGACGGCAACGACGTCGAGGTGATGACCAAGGGCCGCCACGATCCATGCGTCGGCATCCGTGCCGTCCCGATCGGCGAGGCGATGGTTGCCTGCGCGATCGCCGATCACTATCTGCGTCACCGCGGACAAACTGGGAGGGGAGTAGGGCAGTAAGGCAGTAGGGGAGTATGCTACGCAGCCCGCCGGGACAGCCGATTTTCCCTTTTCCCTGCTCCCATACTGCCCTATTCCCTTACTCCCCTATTCCGTGAGCGAAGCGAGCGTTCCATGCCCTACGATCAGAAGAAAATCGTCGAAGCCCTGCGTGCCTTCGAACGCGGCGAAATCGTCGTCGTCATGGACGATGACGGGCGTGAGAACGAGGGCGACCTGATCGTTGCCGCCGTGCATTGCACGCCGGAGAAGATGGCGTTCATCGTTCGCCATACGTCCGGCATCGTGTGCACGCCGATGCCGCGCGAGGAGGCCAAGCGCCTCAATCTGTCGCCGATGGTCGCCGACAATGATTCAGCCCACACCACGGCCTTCACCGTCAGCGTCGATTTCAAGCACGGCACCACGACGGGCATTTCGGCCGAGGACCGCACGCTGACCGTGCGCAATCTTGCCAACGGCAATGTCGGCGGTGCGGACTTCGTCCGTCCCGGCCATATCTTTCCGCTGATCGCGCGCGAGGGCGGCGTGCTGATGCGCTCGGGCCATACCGAAGCGGCTGTGGACCTCTGCAAGCTCGCCGGCTTGCCGCCGGTCGGCGTCATTTCCGAACTCGTCAATGACGACGGCACCGTCAAGCGCGGCCCGCAGGTCGCGGCCTTTGCCGAGGAGCACGGTCTCAAGCAGGTTTCTGTCGCCGACCTCATCGCCTACCGCCAGCGCAAGGAAACGCTGGTCGAGCGCGTGGCTTGCTCCGAAATCGACACGCTTGGCGGCAAGGCACAAGTCTTCACCTACACGCTGCCTTGGGATTCGATGCATCATGTCGCCATCGTTTTCGGCGACATCCGCGACGGCGAGGACGTGCCGGTGCGCCTGCACTCGGAAGATGTCGTGACCGACGTCTTCGGCACCAGCCACAGGCTGGACGGCGTCATGAAAGCCATGGGCGAGCGCAAGCGTGGCGTCATCGTCTATCTGCGCGAGGGGTCCGTCGGCGTTGCCCACCAGGAGCGCAAGCGCCCTGTTTCCGGCGACCGCGAGGACCACGAAGAAGCTCGTCGCCGCGAGAATGAATGGCGTGAGATCGGGCTTGGCGCACAGATCCTGAAGGATCTCGGCATTTCCTCGATCAACCTGATCGCCTCGCGCGAACGTCACTATGTCGGCCTCGAAGGGTTTGGCATTCATATCGCCAAGACCGAGATCCTCTGAACGGTTAGCCGCGAAAAGCGCCCGGTGTATTGGAACCGGGCGCCTTATGGACCATCAGGCGGGAACGACGGCTGCTTCGCTGCCGCTCGGATCGTCTTTGCGGCTGGCAAGGCTGCGCTGGCCAAGCAGCACGGTGGCTAGTGCGATAGCGCCCGACGCTACCGATACCCAGAACCCGTTCTGTGCGCCGAACGCATCCACCACCGCGCCGGCGGCGAACGACCCCAGCGCCATGCCGATGCCAATGCCGGTGGCTACCCAGGTGATGCCTTCCGTCAGCATCGCCTCCGGCACGTGCCGCTCGATGAGGCCGAACGCCGTGATGAAGGTCGGCGAGATCGCCACGCCGCTGACGAAGACGGTCAGCGCCAGCAGCGGCACCGTGCCGGCGGTGAGCGGCAGCAATGCGGTGAGCGCGATGATGGCGACCGCGATTGCCAACTGGCGTTGCAGCGGTGCCTTCAGGTTGAGCGCCCCGACGATGATGCCGAGAACGAACGACCCAAGGGCGTAGACGCCGATAACGAGGCTAGCGGCACCCGGTTGGCCAAGCTCCTTGGTGAGCGCCACCGTGCTCACTTCCGTGGTCGCGAAGGTCGCGCCGATGAAGATCAGGGCGAAGGTGATGATCTGAACCTGCCGCAGGCGGATTGCCGAGCCGCGCAAACGATGCTCTGCCGGCCGCACTTGCGGCTCGGTCGAGCGCTGCAGGATGAAGGCTGTCGAACCGAAGGCGAGGAACACTGTGCTCGCCAGCATTCCCGCTTCCGGGAACAGGGCGGCACTCAGGCCCACCGACAGCGATGCCCCGGCAATATAGACCAGTTCGTCCGCCGCTGATTCGAAGGCGAACGCGGTGTTCATCTCGGGCCGGCCTCGGAAGATTTCGGTCCAGCGCGCGCGCACCATTGCGGGCATGCTCGGCATTGCCGCCGCCAGCAGTGCCGATACGAACAATGTCCATACCGGCCAATCCTGATTGGCCGCGGCGATCAGAACCGCGAACGCCAGTACGGAGATGATGGTGGTGGGCACGACAATCCGCGTCTGCCCGAGCCGATCCACCAGTCTTGATGTCTGCGGCGCAACGAATGCGTTGGCCAGCGCGAATGTCGCGGAGACGGCGCCGGCAAGCCAGTATTCACCACGCATCTGCGACAGCATCGCCACGATCCCGATTGGAGCCATGGCGATCGGCAGGCGCGCCATGAAGCCCGCGGCTGCAAAGCCTTTGGCTCCGGGAGCGCGAAAGATTTCCGAGTAGGGGTTTTGCATGGGGTTCCTCGACAAAGGGAGGTTCGACAATTACATACGAAGCGTATGAGTGTCAGATAGTTCATACGCCTCGTATGTCAATTGGCATACGCGGCGTATGTAGATAGGGCCAGAAGCCATGCACAAACCTCGCAAGGAGATGATCGCAGAGACGCGCGCCAAGCTCATAGCCGCCGCCCGTCATGCTTTCGGCACGACCGGCTATGCCGACGCTTCCATGGACGATTTCACCGCGTCGGCAGGGCTGACGCGCGGCGCGCTTTATCATCATTTCGGCGACAAGAAGGGGCTGCTGCAGGCGGTGATCGCCGAGATCGACGGCGAGATGGCTGCTCGGGTGAATGAGGTCGCATCGAAAGCGCCGACCCGCTGGCAGCACTTCGTCGACGAATGCACAACCTACATCGAGATGGCGCTGGAGCCGGAAATCCAGCGCATCATGTTCCGGGACGGTCCAGCCGTGCTGGGAGATCCCGCGCAGTGGCCGAATGCCAATGCATGCGTCGCTTCAATGGCTGATCATCTGGCCACGCTGCAGGAAGAGGGGATGGTCGTCGCCAGCCTCGACCCCGAAACCGCCGCGCGGCTGATCAACGGGGCGAGCAGCCAGGCGTCGCAGCGGATCGCCAATTCGAAGAACCCTGAAGCGACCTCGAAAAAGGTGGTGGCTGCGTTCAAGCAACTGCTCGAAGGCTTGCTCAAAAAGCCGGGTTCGGAGCCGAGCTGACATTCCCACTGCGGTCCAGCGCCACTGCCCACGATTGACAATAGCCTGTTTGAGCGCATCCTCCACAGCCATCTCTGAGGGGAGATTCGGGGCATGTGGGATTTCGAGATCGGCAGGTCTGTGTCCATCATGGTGCGGACATGGCCCTTCATCGTCTTTCGCATGATCGTCTATTTCGGCATCACGCTGGCCTACATCATGGCGACCGGGACCGGCGCGAGTGTCGGCTATGGCGTTGGCCATATCTCCACCGACCCTGACGGCCCATTGTCGTTTGCCATGTGGGGCGGTGTGGTCGGTTTCGGCCTCGTTTCCATCGCCGTCTACTGGATACGCGAATACATCCTCTACATCGTCAAGGCCGGCCACATCGCCGTCATGGTGCATCTGATCGACGGCCACGATGTTCCCGACGGGCAGGACCAGATTGCCTATGCCAAGGAGGTCGTCACGCAACGCTTCGCCGAAGCCAACGTCCTTTTCGTCGTAGACCAGCTTGTCAAGGGCGCCGTCCGTGCCGTCACCGGCCTGATCGGCGGCATAGCCGCCTTCCTGCCCATCCCCGGCCTGAGCGGCCTTGTCAGCTTCATCAATACGGTGATCCGTCTGTCGCTGACCTATGTCGATGAGATCATCCTCGGCTACAACATCCGCATCAACTCATCCTCGCCCTTCGAGACCGCGCGGCAAGGCGTCGTGCTCTACGCCCAGAACGGCAAGACCATGGTCAAGAACGCCGTCTGGCTGTCCGTCATCATGTGGGGCGTGTCCTTCGTGATCTTCCTGCTGATGCTGGCCCCGGCCGGCGCCATTCTTTTCCTCATGCCCGGGCAACTCGCCGGTTGGGCCTTCGTGCTCGCCATCGTCTTCGCCTGGGCCTTCAAGGCGGCCTTCATAGAGCCCTTCGCCATCGCGTGCCTGATGCAGGTCTATTTCAAGGCCATCGAAGGCCAGGCGCCCAATCCCGACTGGGACCGGAAGCTGGCCGAAGTGTCCTCGAAATTCAGGGACCTCAAGGACAAGGCGCGGGCTTCCTTCGGCGGCTCGCGCTGGACTGAGCCGACACCCAGCACCTAAACCCTGTTGCCAGCCTAAACCCTGTTGCCAGCCTCTAAACCCTGTTGAATGTCGCCCTTTCGATCCGCGAAAACATGGTCAAACCGGCCGGGCACGCCTATATCGGAGCATGGTCACAAGGCTCTACACCCACCCGATCTTCCTTGAGCACTTGACGCCGCCCGGCCATCCCGAGCGGCCCGACCGGCTGCGAGCCATCGAACGCGTGCTCGATGACGAGCCCTTTGCCGCGCTCGATCGCGTCAAGGCACCGGAAGGCGACGAGGCCACCATTCTGTACGCGCATCCCGCCGATTTCGTTGCGCGCGTTCGAGCCGCCATTCCCGACGAGGGCATCGCCCGCATCGACGCGGATACCGTGGCCAGCCCGAAGAGCTGGCAGGCGGTGATCACGGCGATCGGTGCCGCCAACGCGGCTGTCGACGACGTTTTCGCGGGCCGTGCCGATAATGTCTTTGTCGCCGCGCGGCCACCCGGCCACCATGCCGAAAAGACGACAGCCATGGGCTTCTGCCTGTTCAACACCGCGGCAATCGCCGCGCGTTATGCGCAGAAGAAACATGGTGTCGAACGCGTCGCCGTGGTCGACTGGGACGTGCATCACGGCAATGGCACACAGGACATTTTCTGGGACGATCCGTCCGTGCTCTACTGTTCCACGCACCAGATGCCGCTTTACCCCGGCACCGGAGCGAAGAGCGAAACCGGTGCCGGCAACATCGTCAACGCGCCGCTTGCGCCGCAGACTGGCAGCGAGGTTTTTCGCGACGCCTTCCTGTCGCGCGTCTTGCCGGCCCTCGACAGTTTCGCGCCTGATCTGATCATTATCTCCGCCGGTTTCGACGCGCATCACCGCGACCCGCTGGCCGAGATCAACCTGACCGAGGATGATTTCGACTGGGCGACCGGCCAGTTGCTTGAGCGCGCCGGACGCCACAGCGGCAACCGGCTCGTCAGCCTGCTCGAGGGCGGCTACGATCTGCAGGGATTGGCATTTTCGGTCGCCGCCCATGTCGGGCGACTGATGAAAGGATAGACCATGGCTGGTGAGACCAACGAAGACGTCAAGGCGATGAGCTTCGAGCAGGCCCTCGACGCGCTGGAGAAGATCGTCGACGATCTGGAGCGTGGTGACGTGCCGCTCGATCAGTCGATCCGTATCTACGAGCGCGGCGAGGCCCTGAAGCTGCATTGTGACCGCCTGCTGAAGGCCGCCGAAGACAAAGTCGAGAAGATCAGGCTTTCGCGCGACGGAAAGCCCGTTGGTGTTGAACCGCTCGATGCGGATTGAGGCGCGTCTGGACCGCGGCTTCGCCTCATCGGGTTTTGGACATGATCATGATCGAGGATAGAATTCGTCCCGATTGAAACGGCCCCAGGACAAGAGGAGGTTCGGAGGCGATGTGCAGAAATATCAAGACCCTGTTCAATTTTGACCCGCCGGCAACCAATGACGAGGTGCACGACGCGGCACTCCAGTTCGTCCGCAAACTGAGCGGAACGACGCGGCCCTCCAAGCAGAACCAGCACGCGTTCGATCATGCGGTCGAAGCAATCGCCGCATCCGCGCGCGAGCTTCTCGATTCCCTTGAAACCAACCAGCATCCGCGCAACCGTGAAGAGGTGGCGGCCAAACTGCGGGCAAAGGCGGCGATCCGGTTCGCTTGATGCAGCCAAGCAGCCAACAATGGCTGACAGGAGAGTTCATGAGCTTCTTCCCCGGAAAAGACCCTGAAGCCGGCGATGCCTTTGCCAGCGATCAGATCGAGCTGATGGTGATCCCGAACGCCAAGGACATTGGCGGCTTTGAGGTGCGCCGCGCTCTGCCGACCGCCAAACGGCGGCTGGTCGGTCCCTTCATCTTCTTCGATCGCATGGGGCCGGCGATCCTGCGGGCCGGCCACGCGCTCGACGTCCGGCCGCACCCACATATCGGCCTGTCGACGGTGACCTATCTGTTCGACGGCAAGATCAGGCATCGCGATTCGCTCGGCACCGAAATGGTGATCCAGCCTGGTGACGTGAACCTGATGACGGCCGGGCGCGGCATCGTCCATTCCGAGCGCACGCCGGAAGAGTTGCGGGGAGCGCCGATGTCGATTTCCGGCCTGCAGACATGGCTGGCGCTGCCGGACGACAAGGAAGAAGTGGCGCCGGTTTTCGAGAATACTGCTGCCTCGCGCCTTCCAGAGATCGGCACCGAAGGCGTCGGCGGACGCGTCGTTATCGGCGACTTCGCCGGCCTGCGGTCGCCGGTCAAGACGGCCTCCGACACGCTCTATGCCGACCTTCGTCTGGCACCCGGAGCCAAGGTGAAAATCCCGGCCGATGCCGAGGAGCGTGCCATCTACACGCTGGAAGGCGATGTCTCGATTTCCGGCGATGTTTTTCCCGCGGAACGCCTGCTGGTGTTCCGGCCCGGTGACGAGATCGTCGTTTCATCGGAATGCGGGGCGCATTTCATGCTGTTTGGCGGCGCCTCGCTCGGCTCGAAGCGTTACATCTGGTGGAATTTCGTCTCGTCGTCGAAGGAACGCATCGAACAGGCAAAGGAAGAATGGAAGACGGGCCGTTTCGATATCGTTCCTGGAGACGAGAAAGAATTCATTCCGCTGCCGGAAGGCTAGGGCCACGGCTGATCCGCGTCACTGACACGCATTTACTTTCGCCAGCCGGCGGCCTATCCCGCCGATGAACAGAAAGCCTGAGCACCCGTGAACGCAACGCTGCATACGCCGCTTCTCGACAAGGTCCGCATCCCCGCTGACCTGAGGACGCTTGCCGAGAGCGATCTGCCGCAATTGGCATCCGAGCTTCGCGCCGAGCTCATCGACGCGGTTTCTCTCACCGGCGGGCATCTCGGCGCCGGCCTGGGCGTGGTCGAACTGACGGTCGCGCTGCACTACGTCTTCAACACGCCGGATGACCGGCTGATCTGGGATGTCGGCCATCAGGCCTATCCGCACAAGATCCTGACCGGCCGCCGCGACCGTATCCGCACGCTGCGGCAGGAAGGGGGCCTGTCCGGCTTCACCCGGCGCGTCGAAAGCGAATATGATCCCTTCGGCGCCGCGCATTCATCGACCTCGATCTCCGCCGGCCTTGGCATGGCCGTCGCCCGCGACCTGTCGGGAGGACGCAACAACGTCATCGCCATCATCGGCGACGGCTCCATGTCGGCCGGGATGGCCTATGAGGCGATGAACAATGCCGGCGCGCTCGATGCCCGCTTGATCGTCATCCTCAACGACAACGACATGTCGATCGCGCCACCAACCGGCGCCATGAGCGCCTATCTGGCGCGCCTGGCATCAGGCAAGACCTATGTCGGTCTCCGCGATTTCGGCAAGAAGCTGACCTCCTATCTCGGCAAACGCGCCGATCGTGCGATCACCAGAGCGGTCGAGCATGCGCGCGGCTACGTCACGGGCGGCACGCTGTTCGAGGAACTGGGTTTCTATCATATAGGCCCGATCGACGGGCACAATCTGGAGCACCTTATCCCGGTGCTGAAGAACGTACGCGACAATGGCAAGGGCCCGGTGCTGATCCATGTCGTCACCCAGAAAGGCAAGGGTTACGCGCCGGCGGAAGCCGCCGCTGACAAATATCATGGCGTCAACAAGTTCGACGTCATCACCGGCGCGCAGGCCAAGGCTCCTGCCAATGCGCCGGCCTACACCAAGGTCTTCGCCGAAAGCCTGATCCAGGAGGGCCGTGAGGACGATCGTATCGTGGCCGTGACCGCCGCCATGCCCAGCGGCACCGGCCTCGATCTGTTCGGTGAGGCGTTCCCGTCAAGGACCTTCGATGTCGGCATTGCCGAGCAGCATGCGGTGACCTTCGCCGCAGGTCTCGCCACCGAAGGCTACAAGCCTTTTGCCGCCATCTATTCGACCTTCCTGCAGCGCGCCTACGATCAGGTCGTCCACGACGTCGCGATCCAGAAGCTGCCGGTGCGTTTCCCCATCGATCGCGCCGGTTTCGTCGGCGCCGATGGCGCCACCCATTGCGGCGCCTTCGACACCACCTTCCTGGCAACGCTGCCCGGTTTTGTGGTGATGGCGGCGGCGGATGAAGCCGAGCTTCGCCACATGGTACGCACCGCGGCAAGCTACGATGACGGCCCGATCGCCTTCCGTTATCCGCGCGGCAACGGCGTCGGCGTCGACATGCCGGAGCGTGGCTCGGTTCTCGAGATCGGCAAAGGGCGCATCGTCAGGGAGGGCACCAAGGTTGCCTTGCTTTCCTTCGGTACGCGGTTGCAGGATTGTCTCATGGCAGCCGAAGAACTTGGCGCGGCAGGGCTTTCCACCACGGTCGCCGACGCTCGTTTCGCCAAGCCGCTCGACGAGGATCTGATCCGGCGGCTGGCTCGCTCGCATGAGGTTCTGGTCACGGTGGAGGAGGGCGCGGTCGGCGGCTTCGCCAGCCATGTGCTGCAGTTCCTCGCCCATGACGGATTGCTGGAAAGCGGCCTGAAAGTCCGGCCGCTGGTGCTGCCCGACGCGTTCACCGATCACGCCAAGCCCGAGAAGATGTATGCCGATGCGGGACTGGACGCCGCCGGCATCGTGCGCACCGTATTCACCGCGCTTGGGCACGCAGCCCGCGCACAGCGCGCCTGACTCAAAACCTCAAGGGCTTGAATCAGATTGCTCGCCTGATCTCTTAACGCATTGTTAACGCTGCATTTTGGTGCTTTGCTTACCGTGTCTCTTGGCCGTTTTTCAACGGCGCCCTGCTAGAAATCGCCCCAGGCAGGGAGACAGCGAGAATGAAGACGTTTCTGGGCGCCATGGCCTTCTTGCTGGCTGTCGGCGCACCGGCAGGAGCCGAAACGCGCTATGACCGCAACCTCGAAAAAGCGGTGAAGGACATCGTCGCCGGCAAGATCGGCGGCATCCGTGGCGGCTTCTCCTACAAGCAGGTTCCTCAATTGGTCGTCCTGCCGGATGCCACGCCGGCCTCGGCCGTGCCCGCCGCAGCCGAGCCGCACAAGGAAGCTTCCGGCAATGACGGTCTGACGCCGGCTGTCGAGCGCCAGGTCTCGCGGACGATTTTCTAGAACCACATATCGCGTACGCAGCGGCCGTCGCCCGGCAGATCCTCGAATGTCTCAAGGCCATCGAAATGGTCGATTGCGAGGTCGGCTACGGCCTCGGGAGGCGCAAGCCTGACATTGACGGCGATCCGGGTCCGGCCGGTGGAGCTTGCGCGCAAACCACGCCAGGCCAGGACGCAGCCGCATGTCGGGCAGAACAGGATCTCGAGCGAAGGAGCTTCCTGTCCGGCGCGCCTGTAGACGCTCATCGATCCCGCAACGCGGATGCGTTCGTCGACATAGTCGTAGGCCCAGAGCGCACCATAGCGACTGCAAAGCGTGCAATTGCAGGCCGTGATCGACCCTGGATCACCCTCCAGGGTCCAGTGAGCAGCACCACAGTGGCAACGTCCGGTCAGCATCCCGCTTCCTCACCAATAGCAACGGCACCTCGTCGCTGGCATTGTGCCCGATCCCACGAGCGATATTCAACACGCTCGGCAGTGGCGTTTGCGATCACCCGTCTTGCGTCGATATCCTCGTCACGCCTCAATGTCCTTGCCTTCGCCGCCGGCTTTCGCCAATGAAGGTCATGAACTCCCCGCAGCCAGCCAGCACACGCCAGCGGCTCGACGAACTCCTCGTCGGGCGCGGCCTGTTTGCCAGCCGCTCGCGTGCCCGTGACGCGGTCGAACGCGGCACGGTGACGGTTGACGGCGTCCTTGCCCGCAAGCCCGGTCAGACCGTGCAGCGCCAATGCGTCATTGCTGTCGATGATCCCGCCCAGGGCTACGTTTCGCGTGCGGCGCTCAAGCTGATCGCGGGGCTCGACCATTTCGGTTTCAATCCGGCTGGCCGCGAGGCGCTCGACATCGGCGCCTCGACTGGCGGGTTCACCCAGGTCTTGCTCGAACGCGGCGCTTCCCATGTCACGGCTCTCGATGTTGGCCATGGGCAGATGCATCCCGATATTGGCGGAGATCCGCGTGTGACGGTCATCGAGGGCCTGAACGCCCGCGATCTGACTGTCGCCGATCTCGGCGACCGCATTCCTGACTTCATCGTTTCGGATGTCAGCTTCATCTCGCTGAAACTGGCGCTGCCGCCGGCGCTCGCCATCGCCAGGCCCGGTGCGGGTGCTGTGTTCCTGGTCAAGCCGCAGTTCGAGGCGGGCAGGGAGGCGATCGGCAAGGGTGGCCTGTTGAAGGATCCCTACGATGCCGCCCGTGTCGCCGGCCTGCTGCAGGATTGGCTGGACGCCGTTCCCGGCTGGCGTTCGCTCGGGCTGCACCTGTCGCCCATCGAAGGCGGCGACGGCAATCGCGAATTCCTGCTGGGTGGGATCAAGGATCGATGAGCGCACGCTTCACCATCAGAAAACTTGGCGCCCAGGGCGACGGCATCGCCGAGACCGAAGGCGGCGATCTTTTCATTCCGTTCACGCTGCCCGGAGAGGTCGTCACCGCCGCGCGCCAGGGGGATCGCGCCACGCTGATGGCTGTGCTGGAGGCCTCGCCGCTGCGCATCGATCCCGCCTGCCGCCATTTCACGGAATGTGGCGGTTGCGCGCTCCAGCATTTCGAGGCCGATGCCTATCGCCAGTGGAAACGCGACAAGGTGGTGCACGCCTTGAAGGGCATCGACTGCGACATCGGCGAACTGGTCGCCTGCGCACCACACACGCGCCGCCGTGTCGTGCTTGCCGCCCGGCGTACCGAAACAGGCATGGCGCTCGGCTTCAATCGCCACCTGTCGCCGGAGATCATCTCCATATCGGAATGCCCGATCTCTCTGCCCGAGATCGTCGGCGCGCTGGGTCAGCTGAAGGCGCTCGCCGAGCTGGTATGCGCCACCACCAAATCGTTCCGGCTGGCCGTCACTGTGACCGGCTCGGGCCTTGATATCGCTGTGCATGAGTCCGGCAAGCTTGGCGAACACCAGCGCCGTATCGCCGCCAATTTTGTCATCGCGCAGGGCTTTGCCAGGCTGTCCATCGATGACGAGATCATCATCGAGCCAAGGAAGCCGGTGGTCATGTTCGGCAGCGTCGCTGTGGCCGTGCCGCCCGGCGCCTTCCTGCAGGCGACCGAGGCCGCCGAGCAGACCATGGCCGATATCGTCGGCGCCCACCTGAAGCGCGCCAAGAAGATCACCGACCTTTTCGCCGGTTGCGGCAGCTTTGCGCTGCGGCTTGCAGCGAAGTCGGAGGTCCATGCGGTCGAAGGTGACGCGGCAGCCCTTTCGGCTCTTGATAGGGGATCGCGCTTCGCGACGGGCCTGAAGCGGGTGACGGGCGAACGCCGCGACCTGTTCCGCCGGCCGCTCACCTTCAAGGAGTTGAACGCCTTCGACGGTCTTGTCTTCGATCCGCCCCGCGCGGGGGCAGAGGACCAGTCGAAGCAGATCGCCCGCTCGGATGTTCCGCTTGTCGCGGCGGTGTCCTGCAATCCGGTGACGCTCGCGCGAGATTTGCGCATCCTGCTCGACGGCGGCTACACCTTGAAAAGCGTGACGCCGATCGACCAGTTCCTGTGGTCGCCACACGTCGAGGCGGTGGCGCTGCTGGAGAAGCCGAAAAGAAGGCGCTAAGTGATCCCAATATCCGTTGGGCTAGAATGCGTATAACTGGCGCTATGCCTCTTGCACGTTCTCATGCCCTGCAGCCTTGACGAGCTTGCGATCGAAGGTGGCGAAGCTCACACAATGGACGGATTTTCCCAGATGAAGCGCGTCAGCGAAATCCATCCCCTTCTCCGCGAGGTCGAGCGCCGACGACACCACCGCCTCGTCCTCTAGTTCCACCGTGGGGAGTCCGCCGAATGCCCGTAACGCACGGATGATCTCAGGCGGCGCATAACCATATGCGCTACGCAAGACCCATTCGGCCTCTAGGATTACCGTGACGGCGACGAAGACTGCTTGACCGTCGATCAACACCCGGGCGCGGGGAGATTGCTCGGGATGATCGCCTGTCAGATAACGGACGACCAGGTTGGTATCAATCGCGAGCATGGCGTCGCCGCGCTTCGGCAAGCACGCCGGCATCCATTTCTTCAAGCGTCTTCGGCCTACCGCCGTTGGGAAGGGATGAAAACACATCCTCAGGCCGCGTCTCGATAAAGGCCGGGGTAGCTTTCAGCAGCACACCCTCCGCGGTATCTTCGACCAGGAGGCGCGTGCCGGCACCCCATTCCCTGCGCTTCCGGATCGAACTGGGCAGGATTACCTGTCCCTTGGTAGAGACAATGGTCGTCAGCTTATCTGGAGCGGCCATGATGTCGCCCTTCAATGTAAGACGGCTGTAAGATAGACGAAAGTCTTGTCGGCTTCAAGGTCAAGGCACGATTTCAACCGGTGCCTGCAAGGATGCGCTCTACGAAAGCCGGCACGGCTTCGGTGGCCGGCCCCTCATGTTGTTCCGAGAATCGGGAAGCCCAGCCAGCGCATTTGAGGTTGAGTTCGACCGTACACGCCCCTGCGGAACGTGCTTCCTCCACGAAGCCTGCGGCCGGATAGACGCTGCCGCTGGTTCCGATGGCCACGAACAGGTCGCAGCGCGACAATGCCTCACCGATTCGTTCCATTTGGTATGGCATCTCGCCGAACCAGACGACGTCGGGTCTCAGTTGCCCATCGGCACTGCAGACCGGGCAGTGCGAAAGTGCCGACAAGTCGTCGTGCCACAAACTGCTGGTGTCGCACTCCTGGCAAAGTGCGCGCCGCAATTCGCCGTGCATATGGATCAGGTTCTTCGAACCGGCTCGCTCGTGTAAGTCGTCGATGTTTTGCGTGACCAGCAGGAAATCACCCGAAAATTCCAGCTCGAGCCTCGCCAGTGCGATATGAGCCGCGTTCGGCATGACTTCACTCATCTGCCGGCGCCGCATGTTGTAGAACTCATGCACCTTCGCCGGGTCGCGAGCAAAACCTTGAGGTGTTGCCACATCCTGAAGGTCGTATTTCGCCCACACGCCGTCGGAATCGCGGAAGGTCGCGATGCCCGACTCTGCCGAAATGCCAGCGCCGGTGAGGATGACAAGATTGGAACCGGGCATGGCGTGAAAACGACGCTCAGATGATTGACAGGTGAAACGACGATAGCCGTTTCACGCTTGCCTTCAAACCCGGGTGCCGCCCACCGTCATCTGGTTCATGCGCAAATGCGGCTGGCCGACGCCGACCGGCACGCCCTGTCCGGCCTTGCCGCACATGCCAATGCCGGTATCGAGCTTCATGTCATTGCCGATCATGGAAACGCGGTGCATGGCATCCGGTCCGTTGCCGATCAGCATGGCGCCCTTGATCGGCTGCGTCACCTTGCCGTTCTCGATCATGTAGGCCTCGGTGCAGCCGAACACGAATTTTCCCGACGTGATGTCGACCTGGCCGCCGCCGAAGGAGACGGCATAGATGCCGTTCTTGACCGAGGCGATGATCTCGTCCGGCTCCATGTCGCCCGCTGTCATGAAGGTGTTGGTCATGCGCGGCATGGGCTGATGCGCATAGCCTTCGCGCCGGCCGTTTCCGGTGGCCTTCATGCCCATCAGCCGGGCGTTCTGGCGATCCTGCATGTAGCCGACCAGTTTGCCATCCTCGATCAACACGTTACGGGCCGAAGGCGTACCTTCGTCATCAACGGTGAGCGAGCCGCGCCGCTCGGGCATGGTGCCGTCGTCGACGACGGTCACACCCTTGGCGGCGACTTGCTGGCCCAGCAGGCCAGCGAAGGCCGAGGTCTTCTTGCGGTTGAAGTCGCCTTCCAATCCGTGGCCAACGGCCTCGTGCAGCATGACGCCCGGCCAGCCGCTCGACAGCACGATGTCGAAGGTACCGGCTGGTGCCGGAATGGCTTCCAGGTTGACGAGCGCTTGCCGCAGCGCTTCCTTGGCGGCGTGCTTCCAGCTGTCCTCGACCAGGAATTCGCCAAACGCCTTGCGTCCGCCCATTCCGTAGGAACCACTCTCCTGCCGGTCGCCGTCGCCGACGACGACCGAAACGCTGACTCTGACCAGCGGGCGGATGTCGCGCACCACCTGGCCGTCGGCGCGCACGATCTCGACATGCTGCCACGATGAGGTCAGCGATGCCGAAACCTGGCGCACGCGCGGATCCTCGGCGCGCAGCCAGGCGTCGATTTCCTGCAGCAGTTTTGCCTTGGCTTCGAAGGAGGGCGAGGGGATCGGGTTCTCGTCGCCGTAGAGATGGCGGTTGGTGCGGACGGGTGCCGCGGCAAGCGTGCCGGAATAGCCGCCCTTGACTGTCGAAACAGCGTCCGCGGCGCGCAGCAGCGAGGCTTCGGACAGGTCACTGGAATGGGCGTAGCCGCTGGCTTCGCCGGCAACGGCGCGCAGGCCAAAACCCTGGTCGGTGTTGAAGTTTGCGGTCTTCAGCTTGCCATTGTCGAACATCAGCGCTTCGCTTTCGCTGTATTCGAGGAACAGTTCGCCATCGTCGGCGCCGTTGATGGTGTCCGCGACGATCTGCTTGATGCGATCGTCAGAAATGTCGAATTGGCCGATCAGGCTGTTCATGGCAGGTCCGTCCGAAGGAGGAATTGGTTCTTTGCCACGATGTAGGCGCGATGGCGCGCCGAGACAATCGTCCCCACGGCGTTGTGAAGACAAATGCACTGGCCGACGGGTGGTCGGCGTCACTCCTGGTTGATGATATCCTTGGCCAGCCGCGAAAGGCTCCGCCGTCAGGGCAGGGCGGCAAAGCCGTCGGCGAAGCCCTTGAGGTCGACGGGGATACCGATGCCTTCTTCAGGCGTCTGGAAGACGATGAAGGTGGCCGATGTGCCGGACTTCAGCGTGTCGAGCAGCGGCTTTTCGAGAATGACCTCGGCATAGCAGCCGTCCTGGAAGCAGCGCACGAAGTAGGCGCGGCCGATGTCCTTGCCGTCGACATTGAGGCCGAGGCCATTGGGCAGAAGCACGCCAAGCGGCGCTAGCACGCGCAGGATCTCCGCCTTGTTGTCGGCGGTGCGCAGGACAACGACGGAAAGCCCCATCTCCGGCCTGTCCTCGGCGACGACGTTCTGCATCATCACGCACTGTTCCGACGTGGCGCCAGCAGGCGTGTCACATATGATTGACCAGGCGCCATGCGTCGAGCGAACCGTACCGCTGGGCTGCACCGCATTGGCCTGGCCGACGCCGGACAGGCTGATGCCTGACAGGGCGGCAAGAAAGATGACCTTCGCCAAGGGTCTCGAAAGCCAAGGGTTCATGACGGCTCCATTACGAATCACGGCACTTTAAGCCGCGCCAAAGCCAAGTAAAGGACGAGACCGCACGCGGTCTGCCCCAAAAACGCCGATACAGCGCTTTTCTGTGCCAATTTCGCCCGAATTGCGACGGTTCGGCTCGCCCGTGCAGACATGCCGCGAGAATACGTCCGCTGGATCAGTCTACGCGATTCGCCTGTATCGCGATTGCCTTTGAACCGCCATCCGCGCTTGCGCGCAAAAATGCCGCACGGTTTCGTCCGGTCCTTTCTTGCGGAGGGAAAAAGAGTATGGTTTGAACCACCTTGAGACTGTCCGGGATTCCCGTCCCGGCATTGTTCGTTATTCTCGTGGGCGCAACCGCGAGGAACTGGGAGACGATGAGGGCGATGAGAACATTCCTAGCAAGCGCCAGGTATCTAGCAAGCGCTGGGGCCGCTACCACGCTTTTCGCCGGCACATCCGCCCGTGCCGACCAGCCGGTGAATTGGGAGACCACTTTCCAGGCTCCGGCGACCGACATGATGCGGCAGATCGAGTGGTTCGGAAACTATACGATGTGGTTCATCGTCCCGATCACCGTCCTGGTAATGCTGCTTCTCGCTTATTGCGTGGTGAGGTTCCGCGCGAGCGCCAACCCGGTTCCGTCCAAGACCAGCCACAACACGCTGATCGAGGTGATCTGGACTGTCGGTCCGGTGGTCGTCCTGCTTTGCCTTGCCATTCCCTCATTCCAGCTGCTGACGGCGCAGTATACGCCGCCGGAAGAGGCGAAGCTGACCGTCAAGGCGACGGGCAATCAGTGGAACTGGGACTACGAATACCAGGTCGCGAACACGCTCACCTTCAACTCCGCGATCCTCCAGGATGCTGACCGCGCCGCCGCCGGCAAGGAGGATCGCAAGGTCTATCCGCGCCTGCTGGCCGTCGACAACGAGTTGGTGGTGCCGGTCAACACGATGACCCGCGTGCTTGTCACCGCGACCGACGTGATCCATTCCTTCGCGATGCCGTCTTTCGGCATCAAGATCGACGCCATTCCGGGCCGTACCAACGAGACCTGGTTCAAGGCGGAGAAGGAAGGCCTCTATTACGGTCAGTGTTCGCAGCTCTGCGGCAAGGACCATGCCTTCATGCCGATCGCCATTCGCGTGGTCTCCGAGACGCAATTCAACAGCTGGCTGACAGCAGCCAAAGCCAATCTGCCCAGTGCCAACAAGGCGCTGATGGCTGAGGTTGACAGCCAGAACAAGGTAGCGGTCGCCGGCAACTGACGCCGCGGCCAGAAAAGATCAGGGAACGGAGCGGAACATGGCAGACGCTGCAGCTCACGACGGGCACGACCACAAGCCGTATCACGGCTGGGTCCGCTGGGTTTATTCGACCAACCACAAGGATATCGGCACGCTCTATCTGATCTTCGCTATCTTCGCGGGCATCATCGGCGGCGCGCTGTCCGTGGCTATCCGCATGGAGTTGCAGGAGCCGGGCATCCAGATATTCAGCGGCCTGGCGCAGATGGTCTATGGCATGAACGGTGATGCCGCGATCGACGGCGGCAAGAGCATGTACAATGCCTTCGCCACCGCGCACGCCCTGATCATGATCTTCTTCATGGTCATGCCGGCGCTCATCGGCGGCTTTGCCAACTGGATGGTGCCGATCATGATCGGCGCGCCGGACATGGCCTTCCCGCGCATGAACAACATCTCCTTCTGGCTGCTGCCGCCGGCTTTCATCCTGCTGCTCACCTCGATGTTCATGCCGAGCGCGCCGGGCGCCTATGGCGTCGGTGGCGGCTGGACGCTCTATCCGCCACTGTCGACCTCGGGCCAGCCCGGGCCGGCCATGGATCTGGCGATCCTTTCGATCCACATCGCCGGTGCGTCGTCGATCCTCGGTGCCATCAACTTCATCACCACCATCTTCAACATGCGCGCCCCTGGCATGACGTTGCACAAGATGCCGCTGTTTGCATGGTCGGTTCTGGTCACCGCCTTCCTGCTGCTGCTCTCGCTTCCGGTGCTCGCCGGGGCCATCACGATGCTGCTGACCGATCGCAATTTCGGCACAGCCTTCTTCGCGCCGGAGAATGGCGGCGATCCGCTCCTGTTCCAGCACCTGTTCTGGTTCTTTGGTCACCCGGAAGTGTACATTCTGATCCTGCCGGGCTTCGGCATCATCAGCCACATCGTCTCGACCTTCTCGAAGAAGCCGGTGTTTGGTTATCTCGGCATGGCCTACGCCATGGTTGCGATCGGCGCTGTGGGCTTCATCGTCTGGGCGCACCACATGTATACGACCGGCCTGTCGCTCGACACGCAGCGCTACTTCGTCTTCGCCACCATGGTTATCGCGGTGCCGACAGGCGTGAAGATCTTCTCCTGGATCGCGACGATGTGGGGTGGGTCGATTTCGTTCAAGACGCCGATGCTGTGGGCGCTGGGCTTCATCTTCCTGTTCACCATTGGTGGCGTCACCGGCGTCCAGCTGGCCAATGCCGGCCTCGACCGCTCGCTGCATGACACCTATTTCGTGATTGCGCACTTCCACTACGTGCTGTCGCTGGGCGCGGTGTTCGCCATCTTCGCTGGCTGGTACTACTGGTTCCCGAAGATGACCGGCTACATGTACTCGCCGGTGATCGCCAACACCCACTTCTGGGTCACGTTTGTCGGCGTCAACCTGATCTTCTTCCCGCAGCACTTCCTCGGTCTCGCAGGCATGCCGCGCCGCACCATCGATTATCCGGACGCGTTTGCCGGCTGGAACTATGTGTCGTCCATTGGCTCCTATATCTCGGCCGTCGGCGTCGCGATCTTCCTCTACTGCGTCTTCGAAGCCTTTCAGAAGAAGCGGGTGGCTGGCGCCAATCCGTGGGGCGAAGGCGCAACGACACTTGAATGGCAGCTGCCTTCGCCGCCGCCGTTCCACCAGTGGGAGCAGTTGCCGAAGATCAAGTAAGGCAGATTCCTGCTCGAATACGAAACCGCCGGCCAGCCGGCGGTTTTGGCCAACGGAATGATGGACTTAAGTACGCATGGCCCTTGCCGACAAAACCAGTATTGACGAAGCGGCCTTCCGCATGTCGGAAGCGACCGCGGGTGATTTCTTCGCCCTCCTGAAGCCGCGCGTCATGTCGCTCGTGGTGTTCACAGCCTTCGTCGGCATGGTTGCGGCGCCCGTGGCCATCAATCCGCTGCTGGCGGTCATTGCGATCCTGTCGATCGCCATCGGCGCCGGCGCGTCGGGCGCGCTCAACATGTGGTATGATGCCGACATCGATGCGGTGATGACGCGTACTGCAGGCCGTCCCGTCCCGTCTGGCCGCATCCGGCCCGGCGAGGCGCTAGCCTTTGGGCTGGTGCTGTCGGTGCTGTCGGTGATGACCCTTGGCGTGCTCGGCAACTGGCTGGCGGCGACGCTGCTCGCCTTCACCATCTTCTTCTATGCCGTCGTCTACACGATGTGGCTGAAGCGCTGGACGCCGCAGAACATCGTTATCGGCGGCGCCGCCGGAGCCTTTCCTCCCGTCATCGGCTGGGCCGCCGTGACCGGATCGGTCAGCCTGGAAAGCGTCATCCTGTTCCTGATCATCTTCCTGTGGACGCCGCCGCATTTCTGGGCGCTCGCATTGTTCAAGTCCGATGACTATGGGCGTGCCGGCATTCCGATGATGCCGAACGTGGCCGGACAGGCATCGACGCGCCGGCAGATTTTCGCCTACGCATTGCTTCTTGCCCCGGTTGGCGTGCTGCCGTGGATGCTTGGCTACACCACGCCGATCTATGGTGTGGCCGCCGCGCTGCTTGGGATTGGCTTTGTCTGGTATGCGTGGAAAGTGCTGGCGATGGCGGACGATGACCGCGTCATGAAACCGGCCAAGGCCTTGTTCGCCTATTCGCTGCTCTACCTCTTCGCCATTTTCGCGGCCTATCTGGCTGATAGCGTTGTCGAACGCGCACTTGCCATGGGCGGGGCATGACCATGATTGATGAAAAGCTCGAGATGGTCACGTTGACCGAGCGCCAAAAGAAAGCCCAGCGCAGCCGTTCGGTTGCCATTGGTCTGGCGCTTGCGGTGCTGGTTGTCATTTTCTACATCGCGACCATCGTGAAGTTCGGCCATAACCTCTCGGGCAAGATGTGATGGGCATCGAACCGGTGACAAATCAGGCCAAGAGGAACAGCAACCGCGTTGTCGCGGCGGTCTGTCTTGCCTTCTTCAGCGGCATGATCGGCATGGCCTATGCCGCGGTGCCGCTCTACAAGATGTTCTGCCAGGCGACTGGCTATGGCGGCACCACGCAACGTGCCGAGAAGCAGTATGCCGGCCGCGTGCTCGATCGTGAGATCACCGTTCGCTTCGACGCCAACACTGCCGGCGTGCCCTGGGAATTTCAGCCAGTCCAGCGCTCGATCACGATGAAGATTGGCGAGACGGTGCAGGCGCACTATCAGGCGACCAACAAGTTCGATCGGCCGGTTACCGGCCGTGCCACCTTCAACGTGCAGCCGGAACTGGCGGGTCCCTACTTCAACAAGGTCGAGTGCTTCTGCTTCACCGACACTACGCTGAAGCCCGGCGAGACGCTGGACATGCCGGTCCTGTTCTATGTGGACCCGGATATCGTGAATGTACCGGAACTGAAGGACGTGAAGACGATCACTCTGTCCTATACGATGTTCCCGGTTGAGAAGAACAAGCCGGTCGCGTCGTCGGAGCCGGTCAAGGGCAATAGCAAGACAATTTCGAATACCGAAGGAAATCTCGGGGGCTGATATGGCAGACGCGCACGCACAACATCACGACTATCATCTCGTCGACCCGAGCCCATGGCCTTTCCTGGGGTCGGTCGGAGCGCTCGTAACTGCCTTTGGCGGTGTCGCCCTGATGGAGCACCTGAAGGGCGGCAGCTTCCCGATCTTCGGTTACAACATCGCCAATCCGTGGCTGTTCTTCATCGGCATGGCCATTATCCTGTACACGATGTTCGCCTGGTGGTCGGACACCATCAAGGAAGCGCATGAGGGCCACCATACGCGGGTCGTGTCGCTTCACCTGCGCTATGGCATGATCATGTTCATCGCCTCGGAGGTGATGTTCTTCGTTGCCTGGTTCTGGGCCTTCTTCGACGCCAGCCTGTTCCCGAGCGAGGCCCAGCAATATGCCCGCACGGCATTCACCGGCGGTGTCTGGCCGCCGAAGGGCATGGAGGTTCTCGATCCCTTCCACCTGCCGCTCTACAACACGATCATCCTGCTGCTGTCGGGAACGACGGTCACCTGGGCGCACCACGCGCTCCTGCATGGCGACCGCAAGGGCCTGATCAACGGTCTGGTGCTCACCGTTGGCCTCGGCATGCTGTTCACCATGGTGCAGGCCTACGAATACATGCACGCGCCATTCGCGTTCAGGGATTCCATCTACGGCGCGACCTTCTTCATGGCCACCGGCTTCCACGGCTTCCACGTCATCATCGGCACGATCTTCCTGCTGGTCTGCCTGGTCCGCGCCATGAAAGGCGACTTCACGCCCAAGCAGCATTTCGGCTTCGAGGCGGCCGCCTGGTACTGGCATTTCGTCGACGTGGTCTGGCTGTTCCTGTTCGCATCGATCTACGTCTGGGCATCGGCCGGCGCGGTGATCGAAGGCCACTGAAGTCAGACTGAGTGAATTGGCAAGGCGGCTGCGGCGACGTGGCCGCCTTACCTTTTGGGGCAAAGGGTTTTAAGGTGGCGGGATGAGCGACGACAAGGCGATCTGGCCACCGATAGAACCGATTTCGGCCGGGCTGCACGGCCGCTGCCCGCGCTGTGGCGAGGGCCGGCTCTTTTCCGGCTTCCTGACCGTCGGAAAGCGCTGCTCGAATTGCGGTCTCGACTATTCCTACGCCGATGCCGGCGACGGACCGGCGGTGTTCGTCATCCTGATCATCGGCTTCCTCATTGTTGGCCTTGCGCTTTGGGTCGAGGTGACGCTAAGCCCGCCGCTCTGGCTGCATTTGTTGGTCTGGATCCCGTTGGCCTTGGTGCTGTGTCTGACGGCACTTCGATTGATCAAGGGTGTGCTGCTCACCTTGCAATACGCCAACAAGGCAGCCGAGGGCCGGCTGGATCGCGACGAATGAGCGGCGTGTCGGCGACCATCAAGGGCGGTTCGCGCCCCAGACAGGTTTTGGCGATCGGCCTTGGCCTCATGGTGTTTTTCATCCTGCTGGCACTCGGCACCTGGCAGGTGCAGCGCCTTTACTGGAAGGAAGGGCTTCTCCAGACCATCGAACAGCGGACCCACTCGGCACCTGTGGCGCTGGCCGATGTCGAGAGAGAGTTCGCCTCGACCGGCGACGTCGACTACACGCCGGTGACGGTGACCGGCACTTTCCTGCATTCGGGCGAGCGGCATTTCTACGCGACGTGGGAGGAGGATGCCGGTTTCAACGTCTACACGCCCCTTGCCCTGGAGGACGGACGTTTCGTTCTGATCAATCGCGGCTTCGTGCCCTATGATCTCAAGAACGCAGCCAAGCGCCTGCAGGGGCAAGTGGCCGGCAAGGTGACGATCACCGGGCTCGCCCGCAATCCATTGCCGGGCAAGCCGTCGATGATGCTTCCCGACAATGACGTGCCGAAGAACATCTTTTTCTGGAAAGACCGCGACGTGATGGCGGCGAGCGCCGGGCTGCCGGCGAGCGCCAAGCTGGTGCCTTTCTTCATCGACGCGGACAAGACGCCCAATCCTGGCGGTTTGCCGGTCGGAGGCGTCACCATCATCGACCTGCCGAACAGTCATCTGCAATACGCCATGACCTGGTACGGGCTGGCGGCCGCGCTTGCCGGCGTGCTCATCCTGCGGCTCCGCCGTCCCGCGAAAGAGGAACGAACGCTGCCGATGCCCTTGACAGGGCAGGGGTAGGCACCTCATTTCGGCTCGAGTTCACGATCTGACCAACCGACATGGAATCATGCCTCAGCCGATCACCAAGCCACCCCTGACGATCCGGCTCTGCCAGCCGCGCGGCTTCTGCGCCGGCGTCGATCGCGCCATCCAGATCGTCGTGCTGGCCTTGAAGAAATATGGCGCGCCGGTCTATGTCCGCCATGAGATCGTGCACAACCGCTATGTCGTCGAGGGGCTCCAGAGTCTCGGCGCGGTGTTCATCGAGGAACTGTCCGAGATACCCGCCGAGCATCGCCAGAGCCCGGTCGTGTTCTCCGCGCACGGTGTGCCGAAGTCGGTTCCCGCCGATGCGCAGGCGCGCAACCTCTTCTATCTCGACGCCACCTGTCCGCTGGTCTCGAAGGTTCACAAGCAGGCGATGCGACACCAGCGCCTTGGCCGACACGTGCTTCTGATCGGTCATGCCGGGCACCCGGAGGTGATCGGCACCATGGGACAACTGCCGGAAGGCACGGTCACGCTTGTCGAGACCGAAGCCGACGCCGCCAGGCTCACGCCCGCCGATCCGCAGGCGCTGGGGTTTGTCACCCAGACGACGCTGTCGGTCGAGGACACCGCCGGCATCATACGCGCGCTGAAAGACCGCTTTCCGGATTTGCAGGCGGCCGCGGCTGAATCGATCTGCTATGCCACCACCAATCGCCAGGAAGCGGTCAAGGAAACAGCGGCGGGCGCCGACCTGTTCCTGATCGTCGGCGCTCCCAATTCTTCCAATTCGCGGCGCCTTGTCGAAGTGGCGGAGCGCGCCGGCGCCTCGATGTCGCTTCTCGTACAGCGCGCCTCCGAGATTCCGTGGAATGACATTGCCGGCATTTCGACGCTCGGCCTGTCGGCTGGCGCGTCGGCGCCCGAAATCATCGTTGATGAGATCATCGATGCGTTCAGGCAGCGCTTCGATGTGACCATCGACCTGGCGATTACGGCGACGGAGACGGAGGATTTTCCGGTGATGAGAGTTCTGCGCGATGTCGAATTGACCGCGGCCGACATGGCCTTCGTCAACGGAGCCGCGTGACGCGCATGGCTGTCTATACCGATGTCACGGAAGGCGAGCTTGGCGTATTCCTGAAGAACTATCCGGTCGGCAATCTCCTGTCCTACAAGGGCATCGCCGAAGGCACCGAGAATTCGAACTTCCTGCTGCACACCTCTAGTGGGTCCTACATCCTGACGCTCTATGAAAAGCGCGTCGAGAAGGCGGATCTGCCGTTCTTCCTGGGCCTGATGGGCCATCTCGCCCGCAAGGGGATTTCATGCCCGCTTCCGGTGACGGCACATGATGGCGAGGTGATCGGGACACTTGCCGGGCGTCCGGCGGTCATCATCACTTTCCTCGAGGGGCTATCGCTGCGGCGCCCGACATCTGCGCATTGCGCTGAGGTCGGCAAGGCTTTGGCCGAACTGCATCTGGCTGGCGCGGACTTTTCGATGCGTCGGCCGAATGCGCTTGCCATCGACGGCTGGCGCAAGCTGTGGGACGCGTCTCGCGATCGCGCCGACGAGGTCGAGGCTGGACTGGCGGCCGAGGTCGATGCCGATTTCGTCGATTTCGGACGGAATTGGCCGAGAGACCTGCCCACCGGCATCATCCATGCCGATCTCTTCCCGGACAATGTTTTCTTCTTGGGTGAAAAGCTCTCCGGGCTGATCGATTTCTATTTCGCCTGCGATGATCTCTATGCCTACGATGTCGCCACCTGCCTCAACGCCTGGTGCTTCGAGAAGGATTTCTCCTTCAATCTGACCAAGGGCACGGCACTTCTTGATGGCTACCAGAGCGTTCGTCCCCTGAGCGAGGCGGAGAAGGCGGCGCTGCCGATGCTGGCGCGTGGCTCTGCGCTGCGCTTCATGCTGACCCGGCTCTATGACTGGCTGACGGTTCCCGACGGCGGTCTGGTCATGAAACGCGATCCGACCGAATATATCCGCAGGATGCGTTTCCATCGGGCCATCAAATCTCCATCCGAGTACGGACTGACATGACCGAGATGAACAAGCGCGTTGAGATATTCACCGACGGTGCCTGTTCGGGCAATCCCGGCCCCGGTGGTTGGGGCGCGATCCTGCGCTTCAACGGCACCACCAAGGAGCTTTCCGGCGGCGAGGCTGAGACGACCAACAATCGGATGGAACTGCTCGCCGCCATCTCGGCGCTGAATGCGCTGAAGGAGCCTTGCGCGGTCGACCTTCATACCGACAGCAAATACGTCATGGACGGCATTTCCAAGTGGATCCACGGCTGGAAGAAAAACGGCTGGAAGACCGCGGACAAGAAGCCGGTCAAGAATGGTGAGCTCTGGCAGGCGCTGGACGAGGCCAACAGGCGCCATCAGGTGACCTGGAACTGGGTCAAGGGCCATGCCGGCCATCCTGAGAACGAACGCGCCGACGAACTTGCTCGGGAGGGTATGGCTCCGTTCAAGAAGAAGTCGGCGGGTTCCGCACTTTCAGCCGCGCCGCTGAAGGACGCGACACAGGTCAGGAAGCCGACAGTCAAGCCGGTGCGCCGCTCGACCCAAAGCTACTGAGCTGTTGGCGCTCTCAGCGGATCAGCAACGCGGTTCCGTAAAGACCAAGCGCGAAGATCGTGTGCGAAACCAGGTTGAGAGCCCGGATTTGCATCGGGTTCGGACGCTTTGAGGCAGCCCAGCCGGCACCCATGCCGGGAGCCAGCAGGAACCAGCCGGCGCCGACGGTGACGATGCCGAGGATGAAGGCCGGCAGGAATGTCGGCGCGGCCAGCCAGCCCGCTCCCGCCACTGCGACCAAAATGATGCCGTAGACGATGCCGACGAAATAATGGAAGGCCCAACCCAGGGCCAGTTCATGCCGATAGGGCGCGGCTTGGCCGATGTCGTCGTGAAAGACCTTGTCACGCAGATGCCAGACCCAGCGACCTACCGGTGCCCAGTTCGGCTTGGCTTGTCCGAACGCCTTGTTCAGCAAGATCGCCCAGAGGTCCATGAGGACCGTAGCGCCGATACCGATCGCCACGGCGCGCAAGAGGACGTCAAGCATGATGTCTAGAGCTGTTCGAGGATTTTCGCGGCACCCGATTCGACCGCCTGGCCAGGGCTGCCTTCGACGTTCAGCGTGGTGACGTTGCCGTTGTCGACGATCATCGAAAACCGCTTCGAACGCAGACCGAGGCCGCCAGCCGACAGGTCGATGTCGAGGCCCAGCGCTTTGGCGAAGTCGCCATTGCCATCGGCGAGGAACAGGATCTTGCCTTCGCCACCGGTGAAGCGTGCCCAGGCGCCCATGACATGAACGTCGTTGACCGCGACGACAGCAATGGTGTCGACGCCGCGCGCCAGGATGGCGTCATGGTTTTCCAGATAGCCGGGCAAATGGTTGTTGCTGCAGGTCGGCGTGAAGGCGCCGGGAACAGCAAAAAGCACGACCTTCTTTCCCGGAAAGATCTCTGCCGTCGTGATGGCCTTCGCACCGTCGGCGGTCATCGTCTTGAAGGTCGCCTCAGGCAGTTTGTCGCCAACGGAAATGGTCATCGGAGCCTCATCGGATTGATTGGAAAACCCGTCTCTGCGTTAGCGGACTAACGCGTGCTCCGCAACCATCGAGAGACCTCATCAAGGCCAGCCCGATCAAGGAAACGGCAGTAACCCTTCCACCGCACCGGCAGCGCTTGTCAGCGTATAGTGAAGTCCGCCACCCGTCGGCATCGTCGACGGCCTGTCGAGGATCGGCACCGTGAAAATCAGCTTGCCGTCTTTCTCGCTGCGGGCCGGGGCGCCGAACATGTAGTCTTGCTCACCGGCGATGAAGAAATCGGCGGCTTCGGCACTGCCCGGAAAACTTGCCTCGACAATCAGATTCTCATGGTCGCCCGGTAGCACATTGATGCCGAAATCGGGTCTTGCGGGCGCGGGAAGCGCCACGACTGCCGCCTTCACCAGGGCAGCGTCGTCGACATTGTCTGGATCGGCTGCGGGATCCACGGTCAACCTTGTCTGCACGGGAATACAGATGGTCTCGCAGATACCCAGAAAGATATCGGCATCGATGACCGCGGCATCCTTTGGCGCCGACAGCCGGAACGTCACCGGCAGGGAAACCGGATAATCGTAGCCCGCCCATTTGCCGTAGCCATCATCGTGGCGCTGGGGGGCGGGAAACGAAAGCTGGGCATCGGCAATGTTGGTGCTGGCGGAGATGTCGATCTGCGGTGGCACTCCAGCATCGCCCGGGTCGCGCCAGTAGGTCTTCCATCCGGGCTTGAGCGAAATGTCGAGGACACCCTGGATGCGGCCGGTCTCGTCCGGTTTGCCGGTCGTGACAAGACGGACCTTGCCGCCCTCGCTGTTGTACCAGGTCGATGAGGAAGCGATCGCGGGCAGGCCACTCACTGCCCCAAGGGCGGTGCTGAGCAGTAGGATCTTCAGGCTTTTTTGCATGGCGGTGATTTGATCGTGCGTTCATGTCGGCGCAATGGTTTCATTGGCGTTGCCTGTATCATATTTGCGTGACCTCGCAGCCTGGGCGTTAACCCCACCCATCCCGACGGCGACAATTGCAGGCTGGGGACCTGCGCTCCGGACTACTGCCTTGGTCGAATCGGACGAAACGCATCTTTCCGGCGCTTTGGAAACGCGTTACCTTCCTTGACATGGACTTGTTGCGCAACAAGAAGACGGCTGCTTCGCGAGGCTTTCTCGATGACCAGTTCCTGATTGCCATGCCTGGCATGAAGGACGACCGGTTCACGCGCTCCGTCATCTACGTTTGCGCGCACAGCGATGAAGGCGCCATGGGCCTGATCATCAACCAGACGCAGCAGATGCTGTTTCCCGACCTGCTTGTGCAACTCGGCATCATGAACGAGCAGGAAGCGATCCGTCTTCCAGCAAAGGCGCGCGACTTCGTGGTGCGCAATGGTGGGCCGGTGGACCGCAGCCGCGGCTTCGTCCTGCATTCGGGCGACTACAGGGTGGAATCGTCGCTCACCGTTTCCGACGACATTTGCCTGACCGCCACGGTCGATATCTTGCGGGCCATATCATCGGGCAGGGGCCCCAGGCGTGCGTTGATGGCGCTCGGCTATTCAGGCTGGGGCGCCGGCCAGCTGGAAAGCGAGATCGCCGAGAATGGCTGGCTGACCTGCCCGGCCAGCCCCGAGCTCCTTTTCGACGCCGACATCGAACGCAAATACGACCGCATCCTTGCCTCGATCGGTATTGATCTCGCGCATCTCAGCCTGGCAGCCGGTCACGCATAGGCGGGCACCACGTGGTTCCGATACGATCGTTATGCCGTTTCACGCCTGAGTAAGTGGATACTGTTCCTTCAGCGTCTTCAGCACCTGATCGCTGGGCATCGGCGCGCCGAACATGAAGCTCTGTACATATTCGCAGCCCATCTGCCGCAATTCCAGGGCATCGCTTTCGTCGGAGATGCCCTCCGCCACCACCGAAAGGCCCAGCTCATGCGCCATGTTGACCATGGATTTGAGCAGCACCGCGCGCTTCGGCGTGCTGTCGTCGACAAAGCTCTTGTCGATCTTGATCGTGTCGAACGGGAAGCGCGTCAGATAGGCGAGCGACGAATAGCCGGTGCCGAAATCGTCCAGCGACAGGCCGATGCCCAGCTGTTTGAGCTTGGTCAGCACATGGGCGGTCTGCTCGGGATTGTCCATCACCAGTGATTCGGTAAGCTCGAGCCGGAAACAGCGCGGCTTCAGATTGGCTCGTGCGATCACCGAACGGACGTCGCTGACCAGATCGCGTCGGATCAACTGGCGGCTGGACAGGTTGACCGAAACCGACAGCGGCGCATCGCCGATCTGCTTTTGCCATCCCGCCAGATCCTCGGCGGCCTGCTGCATGGCGAACAGGCCGAGTTGCACGATCAGGCCGCAGCTCTCCGCGACAGGGATGAAATCCGCCGGCGGGATCATGCCACGGCGCGGATGATCCCAGCGTAGCAGCGCCTCGAAACCGGCGACACTGCCATCCTCCAGCCGCACGATCGGCTGGTAGGCGAGCGTGAATTCGCGCCGCTCGATAGCGCGGCGCAGATCGGATTCGAACTGCAGCCGGTCGGTTCCAACGGTACGGAAGGCGGGCCGGAACGGCTCGATCCTGTCGCCGCCAAAACGCTTGGCCTGATGCATGGCAAGCTCGGCATCCTTGACCATGTCCTCGGCGGAGGTCTGCGCCGAGGTCCAGGTGATCAAACCGATCGACGCGGTCAGCACGATTTCGCGCTTGGCGAAGGTGATGGGGTTGTTGATCGCATGCTTGATCGCGTCCGCCATGCCCGCGATGCGGGCCGGCTCCTGTTCGGAAAGCAGCATCAGCGCGAACTGGTCGCCGGCAAAGCGCGACAGCGAATCCTTCGGCTTGAGCAGCCGGTGCAGGCGGCGCGCGATGGTGAGCAGGATGGTGTCGCCAGCCGAGATGCCCAACCCGTCATTGACCTGCTTGAAGCGATCGATGTCGATGACGAAGACGGTGGGACGCACCTTCTCTTCCGTTCGCGCGATCGAAATGATGGCTTCCAGCCGGTTCATGTACAATTCGCGGTTCGGCAGGCCGGTCAGGTTGTCATGCACGGCGTCGTGCAGCAGCCGTTCCTCGGACTTTTTCTGCTCGGTGACGTCGACCATCGTGCCGACGCAGCGGATGACCTCGCCGTCCGATCCGATCACCGGGCGGGCGCGCAGCGAAAACCAGTGATAGTGCCCGTCGGCGCCGCGCAGGCGAAAATTCTGCGACACCCGGCCGCGCCGATGTTCCAGCACCACGTCGAGTGTCGTACGGAATGTGTCGCGGTCGTCGGCATGCAGCACCGGCAGCCAGTTGCGGGCAGCACCCCCAAGGCTGTTGGGCGCCAGGCCAAGCTGGATACTGACGTCCGGTTTGGTGACCACGCGGTCGCGCAGTACGTCCCAGTCCCACACCGTGTCGCCCGATCCGGCGACGGCCAAAGCCTGCCGTTCGAGATCGGAAAACAGGCCCTGGTGCAGTGCGCCCCCGGCAAAGGCATGCTGCATGACCGTGAAGCCGATCAGCAGGATGATCAGGATCAACCCACCCCCCAGCGCCGGCTGGGCAATGTCGTTGTCGAGCATGCCGGTGATCGCCATCCACGATCCGCACAGCCACAACAGCACCATGACCCAACTGGGCACCAGCATGATGGCACGGTCATAGCCGCGTACACCGAGAAAGATGATGAGCCCAAGCCCGGTCAGCGCCGTGGCGGCAAAGGACAGTCTGGCGATACCAGCCGCGACCGCCGGATCGACAATGGCGACACCGGCGATCAGCACAAGCCCGAGTATCCAGACCAGCGCGCCGTAGCTGAAATGGCCATGCCATCGGTTGAGGTTGAGATAGGTGAACAGGAAGACGACAAAGGTCGCCGCAAGCGCCACCTCCGTTCCCGCTCGCCACATCTGCTCATTGCCTGGCGATATCTCGATGATCTTGTTGAGGAAGCCGAAATCGACGCAGATATAGGCCAGCACCGCCCAGGAAAGTGCGGCGGTCGCCGGGAACATCGACGTTCCCTTGACGACGAAAAGAATGGTCAGGAACAGCGCCAGCAGGCCGGCGATGCCGATGACGATGCCGCGAAACAGCGTGTAGGAATTGACCGAGTCCTTGTAGGATTCAGGATCCCACAGATAGACCTGCGGCAGTTTCGGCGAGGCGAGTTCCGCGATGAAGGTGATGACCGTGCCGGGGTTCAGGGTGACGCGGAACACGTCGGCATCCGGGCTGGTCTGACGGTCGAGCGCGAAGCCCTCGCTGGGCGTGATCGCCGCCAGGCGGGTCGAGCCGAGATCAGGCCAGAAGATGCCGGAATTCACCAGGCGAAAATGCGGAGCGACGATCAACCTGTCGAGCTGTTGGTCGGTGGTATTGGCCAGCGCGAACACCGCCCAGTCGCCGGTCGAGCGTGCGTCTTTTGCCTCGACCTCGATGCGCCGCACGATGCCATCGGGTCCGGGTGCGGTCGACACCTGGAAATTGTCGCCCTGGTTTCGATAGATCTCGACAGCGCCCGAAAGGTCCAGCGCCACGTCGTCGCGGGCGATCTTGATCGGTTCGACGGCGAAGGCCGACGACGCCGCGCAGAGCGTGACGATTGCCGCCAGGATAAGGGCGAAGAGCGGCCCGTTTCGCAGGAAATTCGTCAAAAATCAGCCCTTCGTTCCAGCGCCCGGCGGATCATCGGCGATCCGGGCGTAGAGGTAGTGATCCTGCCAGATGCCGTTGATCCTGAGATAGGATCGCAGAAGTCCTTCGCGCCGGAATCCGGCTTTTTCAAGCACGCGGATCGACCGGGCGTTGTCGGGAATACAGGCAGCTTCGATCCGGTGCAACCTCAGCGTATCGAAGGCGAATCGCGAGACGACCTTGACCGCGTCGGTCATCAGGCCGCGGCCGCCAAAGCGCTCGCCGATCCAGTAGCCCACATGGCCGCTCTGGGAGACGCCGTGGCGTATGTTGCCGAGCGTGATGCCACCCGCGAGCTTGCCGCTGCCCCGCTCGAAAATGAAGAAGGCTATCGCCGTTCCCTGAGCATAGTCTTCGCGGTAGCGGCTGATGCGATGCCGCCAGGCCGCGCGATCGAGCTCGTCCGGCGTCCATCGCGGCTCCCACGGCTCAAGGAAGGCGCGGCTTTCGCCGCGTAGCGCCGACCATTCCTTGTAGTCGTTGGTGAACGGGACGCGCAGCGTGACGCGGTCGCCTTTCAGTGCCGGCAGGTCACGGCGAAAGAAAGGGAGCGCGAACACGACGCTTTTATGGTCTTAGACGGCGAGCTTGCGGGCCGTCGCATGCGTGCCCGGAAGCGAATCGAGGATGGCTTCATAGGGCGCGAGCGTGCCCACAGGGCCGACGGCAGTGAGTGTCGGCTTGGTTGAGAAAAGCCGCGACGACAAGTCGGTCAGCCGCTCGATGGTGAGCGCCGAAAGCCGCTCCATCAGCTCTTCCTTGGCGATCGGCCGGCCGAACAGGAGCATCTGGCGGGCGATCTGCGAGGCGCGGCTTGCCGGGCTTTCAGCGGACATGATCAGCCCGGCGCGATATTGCGCCCGCGCCCGGTCGAGTTCCTGCTGCAGAATGCTTTCGCCGGCCTTCTGCAGTTCGTCGATGATCACCGGCACGAGCTCGGCGATGTCGCTCTGCCCGGTCGCGGCATGGACGCCGAAGATGCCGGTGTCGGAAAAGCCCCAGTGGAAGGCATAGACCGAATAGCACAGCCCGCGTTTCTCTCGGACTTCCTGGAAGAGGCGCGACGACATGCCACCGCCAAGGATCATGGACAGGACCTGCGAGGCATAGAAATCGCGCACATGGTAGGCGCGGCCCTCGAAACCTAGCACAATCTGCGCGTCCATCAGGTCGCGATCCTCGCGGAAATCGCCACCGACATACTGCGCGTATTGCGGGATCGTGCTGTCGGCCTTGGTGCGGAAGCCGCCGAGCTGCTTTTCGACCTCGCGCACGAAATTGTCGTGCTTTATGTCGCCGGCGGCGACGATCACCATGCGCTCAGCGCCATATTGGCGCTCGATGAAATCGTGCAACTGCTTCGAGGTGAAGGATTTGACGGTTTCCGGCGTGCCGAGAATCGAGCGTCCGATGGTCTGGTGGCGGAACGCCGTTTCGGTGAAACGATCGAAGACGATGTCGTCGGGCGTATCGTGCGCGGCGCCGATTTCCTGTAGAATCACATGCTGCTCGCGTTCGAGCTCCTGAGGGTCGAACTCCGACTCCTGCAGGATGTCGGCGAGAATATCCACCGCCAGCGGCACGTCATCGCTGAGCACCCTGGCATAATAGGACGTCGTCTCGACGCTGGTGGCGGCATTGATCTCGCCGCCGACATCCTCGATTTCCGAGGCGATCTCGAAGGCGGTTCGCCGCTTGGTCCCCTTGAACGCCATGTGTTCAAGCAGGTGAGCCATCCCATGCTCTTCATCACGTTCGTTGCGGGCGCCTGACTTGACCCAGGCACCAAGTGCAACGGATTCGATGCTTGGAAGGGTTTCGGTGGCGACTGTCAGGCCGTTCGACAGACGGCTTACCTCAACACCCATATGGCAAGTACTCCCTAACGCGCCGCTCGCGCGCGGCGGCTGACATAATCTTCCACCATTTTCAGGTCAGATGGAAGTACCGAGTATTTTTCCTCAGCCGTCATCAATCCACCTAGCCATGCGGGCAGTGCGGGGAAGACGCCGCTTGCGGCCTCGACCGCCGCCGGGAACTTTGCTGGATGGGCGGTGCCGAGCACCACCATGGGGACAGTGTCCGAAGCATGGGCGGCCGCGACACGCACGGCAGCGGCCGTATGCGGGTCGAGCAGGTAGTTGCTCGCTTCGAACGTCGCGCGGATGGTGGAGGTTACGTTGCCGACAGTGGCACGGCCGGCGTCGAATTCGGCGCGGATGCGCGCCAGTTCATCGGCCTCGATGGTGAAGGCTCCGGACTGCTTCAGCCCGTTCATATAGCGCCGCACCGTCTCGGCATTGCGGCCGGACGCTTCGAACAGCAGTCGCTCGAAATTCGACGAGACCTGGATGTCCATCGACGGCGAGGTCGTGGCGAACACGCCCTTGGTGCGGTATTCGCCGGTCGACAGCGTGCGCGCCAGGATGTCGTTATCGTTGGTGGCGATCACCAGCCGTTCAATCGGCAGGCCCATCTTCTTGGCGGCGTAGCCGGCGAAGATATCGCCGAAATTGCCCGTCGGCACGGTGAAGGAGATCGGCCGGTCGGGCGCGCCGAGCGACAGCGCCGACGAGAAGTAGTAGACGATCTGGGCCATGATGCGGGCCCAGTTGATCGAATTGACGCCCGACAGCGACACACGGTCGCGAAAGCCGTGATCGTTGAACATGTCTTTCACGAGGCCCTGGCAATCGTCGAAATTGCCTTCGATGGCCAGGGCATGAACATTGGTGGCCCTCGATGTCGTCATTTGGCGCTGCTGCACCGGCGAGACTTTGCCGTGCGGGAAAAAGATAAAGATGTCGGTGCGATTGCGGCCGCCAAAAGCGTCGATTGCGGCACCGCCGGTATCGCCCGACGTGGCGCCGACGATGGTGGCATGCTGGCCGCGTTCGGCAAGCACATGGTCCATCAGCCGCGCGAGCAACTGCATCGCCACGTCCTTGAAGGCGAGCGTCGGACCGTGGAAGAGTTCGAGGATGAAAGTGTTTTTCGCGGTCTGCACCAGGGGGCAGACCGCGTCATGCCGGAAAGTTGAGTAGGCTTGACGCACCAGGCGCTCGAAAACCGGCTGCGCTATCTCGCCGCCCAGAAACGGCGACAACACCCGGATGGCGAGATCGGGATAGGCAAGGCCGCGCATGGCGCGGATTTCGGAAGCGGAAAATTGCGGCCACTCGCGCGGCACATAAAGGCCACCGTCGCGCGCCAGGCCTGCTAGCACCGCGTCGGAAAATCCAAGCACGGGCGCTTCCCCGCGAGTACTCACATATTGCATCGTCACAGGTCCATTGTTGCCGGGCTTTTCATCCGCGGCGAAGTGGTGAATTTCTGCGTTGGCTCAGTCGCATTTTTGCCGCGCGGTTGATATACGTCACCAGCTTTGCGAGAGGGAAGTGCAGTCTATGGGGTTTCGTTCATTCAACCGTCGCTTTGTCGCGGGTCTTGCGCTTACCGGCTTTATGCTTGCCGCCGCCGGCTGCCAATCAAGCGACAATGGCATTCTCGGCTTCGGGAAAAAGAATACAACGCCACCGCCGCCGGCGGATCCCAAGATTGTCGCCAGCCAGTTGCTGGCCTACTGCCCCAAAGTGACGGTGCGCGACGGGACCGCTTTCTTCAACACCTATGCCAAGGCGGCGCCAGCGCCCAGGAAGAAAAAGGGAGCCGCGGCCCAGAATGCCCCACCGGCACCGGACGCAGCCGCTGCTCCGCAGGACGATTCGGCGAACATCATCTATCAGGCTTCGATCTCCGATCTGACCCGCGATTGCAGTCGTGCCAATGGGCAGCTGTCGATGAAGATCGCGGTCGCCGGCAAGATCGTTCCCGGCCCGAAGTTCACTGCGGGCACCATCACCATGCCGATCCGGGTCGCGGTGATGCACGGAACAGATGTCCTGTACTCGCAGATCCATCAGTATCAGGTCCAGGTGACCGATCCCTCGGTTGCCACTCAGTTCGTCTTCACTGATTCAAATGTCGTGGTGCCCGAGCCGTCGGCACAGGACTATCAAGCCTATGCTGGCTATGACGAGTCCACGCCCAAAGCGACGGACAAGTCGAAGAAGACGACCCACAGGAAGAAAGTCGCCGCTTCGAATTAAGCGGTGGCATTCTTGACGTGCGTCCGTCTGGACGCACGTTTTCTCAGGCGTCCGCCGACCATTCCGACAAGGCGGCAATCACGCTTTTCAGTTCCGCCCAGCGGCGTATGACTGTTTCGGCCCCTGCCTCGGTCAGAGCGTCCGCATGGCCGGGATAGCTGTGCGCCGCTCCGGTGAAGCCGATGACGCGCATGCCCGCCGCCCTGGCGCCTGCAACGCCATGCACGGAATCCTCGATGACAAAGGTGTTCGCCGGATTCGCGCCGAGTTTTTCGGCGGCGAAGAGGAAGACATCGGGAGCCGGTTTGGTTTTTCCCGTCGGAATTTCCAGCGCCGAAAAGATGCGGCCGGCAAAGAACGGCAGCAAATTGACCTTCTCGAGCATGAATTCGATCCGCTCCGAGCGTGAATTCGAGCAGATGCAGCGCGGGACGGTCACACCGGCAACCGCGTCGCGCACGCCGTCGATGGCGCGCACGTCGCTGCGCAATTTGCGATCGACGAGCTCCTCTGCCTTGTCGATCATCGAGGCCTGGAACGGGATCAGGGATTTTTCCTCGATCCGCATCATGATGTCCTTGAAGGTCAGTCCCGCATAGGTTTCCGCGAGCTCCTCCGCCGAGATCTCGTAACCGGCCAAGGTCAGGAGTTCCGCCTCGACACGCGCGGCGATGATTTCGGAATCGACGAGCACGCCGTCGCAATCGAAGATGACAAGGTCTGGCTGGGGCATGGCGATCCGGAATGCGCGAGGGAAGGGTCAGGCCGAGACGGCTCAGGCGGCGCGGCATACACCAACAGGCCAGCCTTCGCAAATTGCCGGTCCGGACTCGGCGCCTTCACTGAATATTTACGCTGATCGGTAACCATAACGGCGAGTAAACAGTAACGCGTGCCCTGGGTGTAACAATGTCTGCCGTGCGTCTTCTTGCCGAGCTTTCCCATGCTCCTCAGCAGTCCGAGTGGCTGGATACGATCCTCAAGGGCGATTGCGTCGCCGCGCTCGACCGGCTGCCCGAAAAATCAATCGACGTGATCTTTGCCGACCCGCCCTACAATCTGCAGCTCGATGGCGACCTGCATCGGCCCGATCAGTCAAAGGTCGACGCCGTTGACGACGACTGGGACCAGTTCGAGAGCTTTGAAGCCTACGATGCTTTCACCCGCGCCTGGCTGCTGGCGGCGCGACGGGTGCTGAAGCCCAACGGCACCATCTGGGTCATAGGCTCTTATCACAACATCTTCAGGGTCGGCGCCAAGATGCAGGATCTGGGGTTCTGGATCCTCAATGACGTCGTCTGGCGCAAGACCAACCCGATGCCGAATTTTCGCGGCCGCCGCTTCCAGAACGCCCATGAGACGATGATCTGGGCCTCGCGCGACCAGAAGGGCAAGGGCTACACCTTCAACTACGAGGCCATGAAGGCGTCGAATGACGACATCCAGATGCGCTCCGACTGGCTGTTTCCGATCTGCACCGGGGGCGAGCGGCTGAAGAACGACAATGGCGACAAGCTGCACCCGACACAGAAGCCGGAGGCGCTGCTCGCCCGCATCATGATGGCGTCGACCAAGCCCGGCGATATCGTGCTCGATCCCTTCTTCGGTTCAGGCACCACGGGCGCCGTGGCAAAACGCCTCGGCCGCCACTTTGTCGGCATCGAGCGCGAGCAGGCCTATATCGACGCCGCCAATGAGCGCATCGACGCCGTGCGGCCGCTGGACGGCGCCGATCTGACTGTTCTTACCGGCAAGCGCGCCGAACCGCGCGTTGCCTTCGTCAGTCTCATCGACACCGGTTTGGTGACGCCGGGCGCCACGCTCTATGACGCCAAGAAGCGCTGGGCGGCCAAGGTGCGCGCCGACGGCACCGTGGCGATCGACGGCAGCGCCGGTTCGATCCACAAGATCGGCGCGGAAGTGCAGGGGCTCGATGCCTGCAACGGCTGGACCTTCTGGCACTACGAGCGCAGCGGCGGCCTGACCCCGATCGACGAGCTTCGCCGCATTGCTCGGTTGGGCATGGAGCGGGCAGGGGCCTGAGCCCCGCCCGCTTTCGGGACGTCTCGTTGATTCAAATTCTCAACGGGTCGCCGGAAGTGATTCAGATCACGCCTTGATTCCGAGGCGTTCAAGGTCCGCTTGAAGCGTCCTGGCATCTGTGAACAGCACCGCTTGCCAGCCGGCAGCCTTGGCGCCGTCTACGTTCTTCTGGCTGTCGTCGATGAACAGCGAAGCTACCGGATCGAGGTCGAATGAAGCGACGTGATGGTCGTAGATCCTGCGATCTGGCTTGATCAGCCCGATTTCGGCGGACACCGTGATGCCGCGCGGGCGGTCCAGGAACGGAAAGCGGCCGCGAGCCTCGACGAACGTGTCGGCCGCCCAGTTGGTCAGCAGCGTCACGTCGTGGCCGGTATCGATCAGCTTCTCCATGATGGCGACACTGTCGTCATAGGCATGGGGCGCCATTTCGTGCCAGTGGCGACGAAAATTACGGATGTTTTCCGCATGGTCGGGATGATCGGCAATGGCCAGCGCCTCGGCCTCTTCCCAGGTCCGGCCGCGGTCCTGCTCGATGTTCCACTCATGCGTGCAGACATTGTCGAAGAACCATTTCCGCTCCTCCTCGTCTGGAATCAGCCGGCTGAAGGGAATGTTGGGATCGTAATGAACCAGCACCTTGCCGATGTCGAAAACGATGTGGCGAATCTCGGTCATGCTTGTCCTCTTCAATGCGGGCGCTGCTTCTTGGTCGCGCCCGGTATCGCTGCCTCGATTACCTTTTTCATGACAGTGGGTAGAGCTTCCCCTGAAATTTCAGCGGGCGTCGACCAGAAATGGCCGGCGGGCGTGTCGCCACCCACATGAGCGTGGAAGACATCGAGTTCCAGCGCAAAATGCGTGAACACATGCGTGATGCTGCCGGCGAGCCGCCAGTTGCCAGGGAAGGGGGCCGCGGCATCCGTGGTCGCCCCGTCGGTCCGGGCGGTCCAGCTGGTCGTGGGCACCTCGGTCATGCCGCCCAAAAGTCCCTTTTCCACGCGCTTGCGCAAAAGGATGGCGCCGTCGCTCCTGACCGCGACGAATGCGGCTCCGCGTCGCGATGGCTTCTCGCCCTTGGGCAAACGAACCGGAAAGCGCTCGGGATCGCCTGAAACGGTCGCGCTGCAATCCTCGCGCAGCGGGCAAAGCATGCAGCGCGGCCGGCGTGGCGTGCAGATCGTGGCGCCCAGATCCATCATCGCCTGGGCAAAATCGCCCGGTCTTGCGGCAGGAACCATGCGCTCGACATGGACACGTATTTCGCCCTTGGCCTCGGTCAGCGGCGTGGCGATCGAGAACAGCCGGGAGACGACACGCTCGACATTGCCGTCGACGACAGAGGCGGGACGGTCGAAGGCGATCGCGGCGATGGCCGCCGCCGTATAGGCGCCGATGCCCGGCAATTCCCTGAGGCCCGTTTCGGTGTCCGGGAACCCGTCGCCTCGCCGGGCGACGATATCGGCGCAGGCCTTCAGATTGCGTGCACGGGAATAATAGCCGAGCCCGGCCCAGGCTTTCATGACGTCTTCGGTTTGCGCCGCGGCCAACGCATCGACGGTCGGCCATTTCTCCAGGAAAGCCCGGAAATAGGATTTCACCGCTTCGACCGTGGTCTGCTGCAGCATGACCTCGGAAAGCCAGACGCGGTAGGGATCGGGTCGCGCACCGCGCGCAAGCTCGCGCGGCGGGACGCGCCATGGCAGGTCGCGGTGATGCTTGTCATACCAGCCGAGCAACCGTGATGCTATGTCGTCGCTATCTCGATGGACGGCCTTGCGGGTCTGGTCATGCGGTGCCATTGATCGGGGAACTGGCCCTAGCCTGTAATTCATGGTGAAGGTCTTGCTGGAGAAGGTACATGGCAGGGAGAAGGACGTTCGGCAATCCCGTCCCGGTCGGCGATCTTTCGATGCTGATCCTGGATCCGGTGCTGCGCAAACGGGCCGGTATCTCGATCGGCCTTGTCCAGTCATGGGAAGAGATCGCCGGTCCTCGCCTCGCCAGCCGCTCGCGCCCCGAAAAGATCCAGTGGCCGCGCCGCATGCACGAGGACGATCCGTTCGAGCCGGCGGTGCTGGTCATTGCTTGCGAAGGCATGGCGGCACTCCACCTGCAGCACGAAACCGGCGAGATCATCAACAGGGTCAACGCTTTCCTTGGCTTCAACGCCATCGGCCGCATCAAGATCGTGCAGAAGCCGATGGCGACGGAAAAAGGGCGGCCTAAACCAACCCTCAGGCCACTGACCGCCGCCGAAAAGTCAAAACTGTCGGTCACGGTCGGAAAGGTCGAGGATGATGCTTTGCGCGCCTCCCTGGAGCGGCTCGGCGCGACCCTTATCGGCGAAAGGAAACAGTAGTCTTGGCCACCCTATCGCGTATTCGTGATCGGCAGGGTAAAGTTTGTCGATTGGATTGGGGACAGCGATGCCTTAATTCGCGCCAAGTCTCGCCTTTTCTAGCCTTTGCATTGCAAAATCCAACCATTCTCAGGTGATTCGTATGATCCGTTCCTTGTCTCGTAGAAACGTCCTGTCCTCGCTGGCCGCCATCCCGGCCGTGGCCCTGCTCGCCGCATGCAGCGACTCCGCCGATGAGGCCAAGGCCGCGGATGTGAAGCCGGATGCGCCGGCGGCCCCGGCCAAGCCTGCTACACCGGCCGCCGTCGAGGCGCCCGAGGCCCAGGGCACGGTGGACATGGCGGAACTGCTGAAGCCAGGTGCCTTGCCCGACAAGCAGCTCGGCAAGGACGACGCGAAGGTCACCATCGTTGAATACGCCTCGATGACCTGCCCGCATTGCGCGCATTTCGCCGAGACCACGTTCCCGGCGCTCAAGACCAAATACATCGACACCGGCAAGGCGCGCTACATTCTGCGCGAATTCCCGTTCGACCCGAGCGCGGAAGCCGGTTTCATGCTGGCGCGCTGCGCCAAGGATAATTATTTCCCGATGGTGGACGTGCTGTTCAAGCAGCAGGCCAACTGGGTTGGTGTGTCAAACACCAAGGATGCGCTGCTGCAAATCTCGAAGCTTGCCGGTTTTACACAGGAGTCGTTCGAAGCCTGCTTGACGGACCAGAAACTTCTGGACGATGTGAGATCGGTTCAGAAGCGTGGCGCCAATGAATTCAAGGTCGACTCGACACCGACCTTCTTTATCAACGGAAAGACCTACAAAGGTGCGATGTCGATTGAGGAAATGTCGGCCATCATCGACCCTCTGCTCTGACGTTTCGGCAGCGCCGGCACGGCAACGCTTCGGCGCGCGCGGCTTTCCGTTGTCCCGCGGCTTCTTGACGCAAAACCGTGGGACATTCTTGCGGAACCTGCCTGAGGGGCGGCGCGAATGAAATTTTCGCGCCTTCGCCTCCTCGGTTTCAAGTCCTTCGTCGAACCTGGCGAATTTGTCATCGAGCGCGGCCTGACGGGCATCGTCGGGCCCAATGGCTGCGGCAAGTCGAATCTCGTCGAGGCTCTGCGCTGGGTGATGGGCGAAAGCTCATACAAGAACATGCGTGCCTCGGGCATGGACGACGTGATCTTTTCCGGATCGGGGACACGTCCGGCCCGCAATACGGCCGAAGTCACGCTTTTCCTCGACAACGCCGACCGTACCGCGCCCGCCGCCTTCAACGATGCGGATGAGCTGCAGGTATCGCGCCGTATCGAGCGCGAGGCGGGTTCGGTCTATCGTATCAATGGCAAGGAAGCCCGCGCCAAGGATGTCCAGCTGCTGTTCGCCGACCAGTCGACCGGTGCACGGTCGCCTTCGATGGTCGGGCAGGGCCGCATCGGCGAACTCATCCAGGCAAAGCCGCAGGCGCGCCGGGCATTGCTGGAAGAAGCGGCCGGCATTTCCGGCCTGCACACGCGCCGTCATGAGGCCGAGCTGCGGCTGAAGGCGGCCGAGCAGAACCTTGAACGGCTGGACGACGTCGTCGGCGAACTGGAAAGCCAGATCGAAAGCCTGAAGCGCCAGGCGCGCCAGGCCTCGCGCTTCAAGAACCTGTCCGCCGATATCCGCAAGGCCGAGGCGACGCTCCTGCATCTGCGCTGGACGCTGGCCAAGACGCAGGAAGGCGAGGCGCGTTCGGCGCTGGCCATTGCGACCGCGCTGGTTGGCGACCGCGCCGCATCCCAGATGAACGCGGCCAGGGAGCAGGGCATCAGCGCGCATCGGCTGCCGGATCTGCGCGACGCGGAAGCCGCCGCCGCCGCTGCTTTCCAGCGCCTGTCGATCGCCAAGGCGCAGATCGAAGAGGAGGCCGGCCGCATCCGAGCCCGCCAGGCGGAACTGGACCGCCGGCTGCAGCAACTGGATGGCGACATTGCCCGTGAGGAGCGCATGGTCCGCGACAACGCGGACATTCTCGAGCGGCTTCGTATGGAGGAGGCCTCGCTCAATTCCGAAAATTCCGGAGCCGCGGAACGCGAAGCCACCACCAGGGCCGCCTTCGAACAGGCGGCCTCGACGCTTTCCGCAAGTGAAACGAAACTCTCTGCATTGACGGCGGAACGCGCCGAGGCCGCTGCCTCGCGCAATCAGATCGAGCGCTCGCTGCGTGAAACCGCCGAGCGCCGCGACCGCTTCGCGCGCCAGCTTGCCGAACTTGACCGGGAACTGTCCGACATCGTTTCCCGGATCGCCGGCCTGCCCGATCCCGCCGAGAAGCGGGTGCTGGTTGAACAGGCAATGGCCTTGCTTGAAGAGTCCGAAGCAGCTGTCTTCGAGACCGAAGAGGCGGTTATCGAGGCACGCGCCGCCGAAAGTGCGGCCCGTCCGCCGGTTCAGGACGCCAAGGCGGAGCTGGCTGGCATAGAGACCGAGGCGCGCACGCTGGCCAAGATTCTGAATGCCGCCAGCGGGGACCTTTTTCCCTCCGTTCTGGAGCAGATCAGCGTCGAACGTGGCTTCGAGACGGCGCTGGGTGCCGCCCTTGGTGAGGACCTCGACGTTCCGCTTGACCGCAGCGCGCCCGTGCATTGGGGGCAAAGCGAAATTCAACCCGGCGACGCTGCTCTGCCGCAGGGCATCAGGAGCCTCGCGAGCGTGGTTCGCGCGCCCTCGCAACTGGCTCGCCGATTGGCGCAGATAGGCATCGTGGAGGCCGGGGACGGATCACGGCTCCAGGCCTTGCTCTCGCCGGGTCAGCGGCTGGTCACTCGAGAGGGTGCGCTCTGGCGCTGGGACGGATTCACCGCCAGCGCCGACGCGCCGACCGCCGCCGCGCAGCGGCTGGCGCAGAAGAACCGACTAGCCGAACTCGATGCGGAAGCGGTCCAGGCGACGCATGTCCTGCGCGATGCCGAAGGAGCGCTTGCGCGCGCCGAGCTGGCGCTTCGCCAGATCAGCGAAGCCGAGCGCAATGCCCGGCAGGCCGCGCGCGACGCCCAGCATGGCCTGGACGCGGCCCGCACCGTGCTGGCTCAGGCTGAAAAAGCCGGCGGTGAATTGTCGAGCCGGCGTGCGGCGCTTGAAGAAGCGCGCGCGCGCATCGTCGATAGCCACGAAGAGACGTCGGCGGCGTTCGCCGAGGCGGAAATGCTGCTGCAGAGCGCCCCCGATCTCGGCGATCTGCAATTGCAGCTCGAACAGTCGGCCGCCAATGTCGCGGGTGATCGCGCAGGCCTTGCCGATGCACGCGCGGTTCACGAAGGGCTGCGGCGCGAGGCCGAGGCGCGCATGCGTAGGCTCGACGCCATTGGCGCGGAGCGCCGCAACTGGCTGGAGCGCGCCGAGAACGCCTCGACGCAGATCGAGGCGCTTGGCGAGCGCAGGGCCGAGGCCGAAGCCGAGCGTGAGCGGCTTGCCGATGCGCCTGATGAGATCGACGCCAAGCGGCGCGCCCTGCTGTCGCAGTTGACCGAGGCCGAGGCGCTGCGCAAATCGGCGGGAGATCGCCTGCAGGAGGCCGAGAACAAGCAGTCCGAACTGGACAAGGCCGCTATATCGGCGATCCAGTCGCTCGCCGAGGCGCGCGAGACACGTGTCCGCGCCGAAGAGCGGCTGACCGCCGCCGACGAAAGGCGGCTGGAGGTCGAAGCGCGTATCCAGGAAACGCTGAACACGCCGCCGCACCTCGTCATTCGCCACACCGGTCTCGAAGCCGACAGCCCGATGCCCGAAATGGGCGAGATCGAACGCCAGCTGGACCGGCTGAAGATCGAGCGCGAACGGCTCGGCGCCGTCAATCTGCGCGCCGAGGAGGAGCAGAAGGAGCTTTCGGATCGGCTTGAGGCCATCGTATCCGAGCGCGAGGATATCATCGAGGCCATCCGCAAGCTGCGGCAGGCAATCCAGAGCCTCAACCGTGAAGGCCGCGAAAGGCTTCTAGCCGCCTTCGATGTGGTCAACGGCCATTTCCAGCGGCTCTTCTCGCATCTGTTTGGCGGCGGTACGGCCGAACTGCAGCTGATCGAGTCCGACGATCCGCTCGAGGCCGGCCTGGAAATCCTTGCCCGGCCGCCCGGCAAGAAGCCGCAGACGATGACGCTGCTCTCGGGTGGCGAGCAGGCGTTGACGGCGATGTCGCTGATCTTCGCCGTTTTCCTCACCAACCCCGCGCCGATCTGCGTGCTCGACGAAGTCGATGCTCCGCTCGACGATCACAATGTCGAGCGGTTCTGCAATCTGATGGACGAAATGGCCAGGACCACCGAGACGCGTTTCGTCATCATCACCCACAACCCGATCACCATGGCACGGATGAACCGGCTGTTCGGGGTGACCATGGCCGAGCAAGGCGTGAGCCAACTCGTGTCGGTCGACCTGCAGGCCGCCGAGGCCATGCGCGAGGCGAGCTGAGGTGCTTCAAATCGGATCTCAACTTTGTTGAGTTGACGCGAAGTTCCTAAAATGATCTCGGCCGGAATTGCTCCTCTTTCGCGGCGGCAACCGCGATGCCGGGCATCTTGATTGCAGCTCCACCTCTGGCGCTTCTTCGAGAAGATGGCGGCTGCCGGATCCTGGCAAAGAATAGTTGACAACGACCAATTGGTCTCGGCGCGTATAGATGCGCATTTTTCGTCCCGCCGATGCGGCGCACCCGTGCGCGACTGGGACTAAGAGTGGGAGATATGTCATGCGCGATCAAAATGGATACACGGTACTTCAGCGGTTCTCTGTCATGGTTTTCCTGGTAGCCAGCATTGTGCTGAGCACGGCACCTATGACTGCCGCCTCGTCAAGGACGCCCCCGAAATACGACCATGTCGTTGTCGTCATCATGGAGAACCACTCGTTCGCTCAGATTTTTCAAGCCGAGGCAGCTGCCTATTTGAACGAGTTATCAAAGGGCGGCGCCGTGTTCGACCAGTCCTATGCGGTCGCCCATCCCAGCCAACCTAATTACTTCGCGCTCTTCAGCGGCTCGACGCAAAACATCCATGACGATGGTGAGCACGTGGTTGTGGCACCGAACTTGGCAAGTCGCCTTCGTTCCCACGGCAAAACCTTTGCAGGATATGTCGAGGCTGGATCGCCACGAAAACACAATCCTTGGGAATCCTTTTCGGACGCGAAGGAATTTGAGAAACCATTGACTGACTTCCCTCTCGACTACGCAAAGCTACCGGCCGTTAGTTTCGTGATCCCCAATCTCATAGACGACATGCATGATGGCACGATAAAGCAGGGTGACACTTGGCTGAAAACTCACCTTGGTGGCTATGCCAATTGGTCAAAGAAGCACAACAGCCTTCTGGTGGTGACATTCGACGAGGACGATTCTCATACAAGGAATCACATATTTACTGTCTTCTATGGCTTTGGAATCGAGCCTGGGTGCTATCCCGAGAAGATCGACCACTATGGGATCCTACGAACTATTGAAGACATAGAGACAATATCCCCGCTCGGCATCAGCGCCACCAGGGGAGTGATCGGTAGCGCTTGGAGCCGACGCTAGTTCTGCCGAGTGAAGGGGCGAGGGAAATAGCCAGCTACCATTATGAGAGCCATAGCGATCCATAGCGCTGACATGTAGGGTTCAATTCGGTCAGAGTTTTTGCTCTTTGACAACTGTAGCGCTCCCTTGGTGACACGAGTCTAGGAGCCTGTGACATGTCTGATGTCCTTTCGATGTGTCTGGAGGTTACGCCTGCATAGCCGGCGTATTCGCGCGAGACTCCGCCTGCAGCCTTCTCATGAGTTCTTCCGCGACGAAAAGGTCGAGATGACCGCCGCCCGAATTCTTGAAAAGTGTGATTTCGTCAGGCGAGACCCGCCCCTCTCTTGATCCTGAGCAAAGCTCGAAGAGATCGGCTTTGATATCTTCCCATCGCATCAGGCCGCGTGTGACCGGCTGCAGAAAATCACCGCAGTCGCGGCAGAGGGCGCGCGTGTCCGCGAAAATCGTCGCCCGGCGGATCACGTCGTCGTCGGCTTCGCGCATCTGCGCATTCCACCCGCCGACCAGATCAACATGACAACCTGCCTTGAGGAGGTTGCCACGGATCAGCGGCTCCGTCGCCATCGTGGCGCTTGAGACGATATCGGCATGGGGGAGCGTTGCTTCGAGATTTTCCACGGCTCTGACGGAAACACCTTCGATCCGGATGGCCCGCGCCAGGCTCTGCGCATTTGCCGCGGTTCTGTTCCAGACCCAGACGTCGCGGATCGATGGCCGGACGCTGACAATTGCCGCAATGACATGCGGCGCAAGCGCGCCGGCACCCACCATGAGCAGGCTGGCCGCATCGTGACACGCCAGCAGATCGACGCCGAGAGCGGAATCGGCAGCGGTTTTGCGCAGCGTCAGTGCGGTGCCATCGGCGATGAGGACCGGGGCGCCGGTTTCTCCGTCAAAGGCCACGTAGAGGCCCTGGTTGGCAGGCAATGGCGGTTCGGCCACTGGATTGCCGGGGAAAATGGTGACGAGCTTCACGCCAAGCATGCCGCCCGCACTCCATGCCGGAAGTATGATCAAGCCGCGGCCACGGTTTTTGCCGTCGGGCTCTTCCATGAACATCTCACGAGCATCCGGCATGCCTGCGTCGTGAGCGCGCCGCAGGGCCGCGACGAGACCAGGATAGTCCAGCACGCGGTGCACGGTGTCGCCGTCGATCAGTCGCATGCCAACTCCATTCCAAACTGATGCGCGACCAGCGCCTTGTACCTGTCGACTTCCACGGCGACCTCGCGGGCAGACCAGCCCATGATGTCGCTGATGGCTTCGGCCACCGCATGGGCGACGTCCAGCCCCATCCTTTCCGACCAGCCAAGGGGCGTGCGCCGAAACATGAGATCGTCAAGGTGGCGAACCTGCTCGTGCTCGGCGACAAATCGCAACTGCGCGATACTCACGCTCGTCCCGCCTGTCGACAGCGGCTGGCTCGAGGGATCGGTCGGCAAGGTCCGGGACACGTAGCGCACGGGCTGGCCGGAACAGGCCGGTTTCAGGCGTCGGGAAACCGCCTTGGCTATGCTTGCGCCAGCATGCCGATGGGTCATCAGCAGGCCGCCCGTATGAATGAAATAGCCGGGCGCGCCGGCCTTTGCCATGTCATGCAGAAGAACGGCTTCGCATCCATCGGGATGGCCGAACCGGGCCGTCCTCGGCCGGACGCCCGCCCAACTGTAGAGCACATCGTCACGGGAGAGCGGAACACCCGGAAAGACCGACCTGAAATCCTCGACAAGATCGACGATCGTCTGCTCGTCGGCGCGAAAGCCTTCGGGGGAGGGGCTGCACGGTGCATCCCTGGGGCCGAAATAATGCAGGTTGCGCCAGGGGATCACATAGAAGGGGTTGCCGTCGGCGAGTGTCGTCTCGAATGCGAGCCCGCGGAACTCCGGCGGCAGCCGGACCGCAACGTTCGTTCCCTTCAGGCCCTGATTGACAGTCGGTAGCGTGAGCCCGGACGCCTTCGTCAATTCGTCGGCCCATGCGCCCGTGGCATTGACCACGCAGTCAGCAAAAATGGTGTGTGTGTCGCCATCGCGCTTGTCGACCACCTCCAGGTGCCAGCCACCGTTCGGAGCAGCTGCGATGGCGGCGACCTCGGCATAGTTGCGCACCACCGCTCCGCAATCGCGCGCATGCAGAACCGCGTCGAGGCAGATCCGCTCCGGCCAGTCGAACTGATATTCGGTGAAGCGTATTACCCCCGTCAAATCTCCGCCATCGTGAAGTCCGCGAAGTGCTGGCTCCAGGGCGGCTTGCCTGGCACCAAGCTGCTGGAAATCCAGGGAGACCCCGCCTCGATCGAGCAGTTCGAGAAGCCGAAAGCCCAGTTTGGCTTTCCAGGGCGGGATACCTTCCTTCCGGTAGAGTGGCACGTTGAAACTGATTGGCCGGACCTGCCCAGGTGACGCCCTCACGAAGCGTGAGCGATCCCGCATGGCACGGCGCGCCAGTTCCAGATGCTCCAGCGCCATCAGGGGATGGAGAAGAAAATTCCAGATCGAGCGGCCCGGCGTGAGGTAGGTCAGTCCGCAATGCTGGAGCCGGCTTGAACGACCGGATGTGCCCGAGGCGAAGTCCGAACGCTCCAGAAGAACGGTCGAGAACCCAGCCGCGGCCAGATGGTTGGCCGCACTTGCCCCGGTAATGCCGCCGCCGATGACCGCGACCTGGAAATCAGCCGGCATCGCCATCACAGCGCCATGCAGAGGCGAAAGGCCTCGTAAATCGAGGCGTGAACGTTGCGGCTGGCGACGGCGTCGCCGATCCGATGGAGCTCGAAACCTGTCACGACGGCGTCTCTACGCTGAGGTCTACCCTCGATCAGAGCGGGAAGGTCGGTGACGCCAGCGTTGCTGGAGAGATCCTTGAGGGCGTGAAAGACCTCGTCGAGCGGCGCGGTTCCCCTTTCGACGACGATCTGTGTCGCCGGCAGCTCAAGGAGCTCATTCGTCAGTTCGTGCTTGAAAGTCGCCTTCAGCGTATTGGACATATCCCGTTCGACCTTGATCAGGTGATGGTCCACCGTCACGGTGATGCCAAGCTGCTTGAACTGCTTTCGGTAGATCGCGCGAGAGGAATACTCGACTTCCTGGGCGAGGCTGTCGTCGATGGTAACCACGTGCACCTGGCAGCCTTGCTCGGCAAGATGAAGCGCGGTCGACATTCCCTCATGCCGGCCGGTGCCGTCATAAAGAAGAACGTCGCCGCTGTGTTCGGTTGTCGTGCTGAGCATGTCCCAGATCGTCATGCAGTGCTCGGCGCCAGGCAGCCATTCGGTGTCTGGCAGGCCTCCAGTCGCGATGATGACGGCATCTGGGCTTTCCGACAGAATGTCCTCGGCGCCGGCGTAGACGTCGCAACGAACATCGACGCCGAGGCGCGCCAGTTCGGCCACCCGCCAATCGATGATGCCGACAAGATCCCTTCGCCAGGATGCGCGGCAAGCAAGCAGCAGTTGCCCTCCCGGTCTGTTGCCCGCCTCGAACAGAACGACGGCATGGCCGCGCTCGGCCAGGACGCGTGCTGCTTCAAGCCCGGCCGGGCCGCCGCCAACGACCACCATCTTGCGTTGCCGGTCGGCCGGGACAATGACCTGCGGCAGCATTGTTTCCCTGCCTGAGGCGGGGTTGTGAATGCAGTTGGCCTTCTTGTGCATGCAGTAGGAGGCGCCGACACAAGGCCGGATCCGTTCTTCCTCGCCGCGCATCAGCTTGTTGACGATCTGCGGGTCGGCCATATGGGCGCGCGTCATGCCGACCATGTCGAGCAGACCCTCGCGGATGGCGTAGCGCGCCGTCGCAAGATCGGTAATGCGTGCAGCGTGGAAGACCGGCAGCCGGGTGTGCTGGCGGAAGGCGCCGACCTTCGACAGGAAAGGAGCCAGCGGTTGTGACATGCCGGGCATGTTTTGCTCGGCAAGGGCGATGACCGTGTCCATCCTGCCGAAAATGCAATTGAAAACGTCAACCAGCCCCTCGCGCTCGAAGATGCTGGCGATCTCCAGGCAATCCTCGAAATGAAGGCCATCCTCGCTTGCCTCGTCGACGACGAAGCGCATGCCCAGGATCGGATCGTCGCCAAGCCGCCTGCGGATCTCCTCATGCACCATCAAGCCGAAGCGCACGCGGTTTCCGACCGACCCGCCAAAGCGATCCGAGCGGAAATTCGTGCGCGGGGAAAAGAACTGGCCGATCAAATGGCCGCCGGTCAGCGTCTCCACGCCGTCCAGCCCGCCTTCGTGGCAGCGTGCCGCCGCATCGCCATACGCGGTAACGATCCGCTTTATGTCGTGCTCGTCCATCTCCCTGGAGAAGGCGCGATGCTGGGTCTCGCGCGAGCGGGACGGCGCAAGCGCCGGCAGCCAGTTGTTCGTCGTCGCGTCGGCGCGGCGGCCAAGATGCGAGAGCTGACACATCAGCGCCGCGCCTTGCGCATGGATACGGTTTGAAAACTCCTGCAGATGCGGGATAATCTCGTCGGCGGCCATGTTGATCTGGCCGCCGCCCCAACTGGAATCCACATCAACCATCGAGGATCCGCCGAACATGGTCAGCGCGAGACCACCCTTGGCCTTTTCTTCGTGATAGCGCTGATATCGCTCGAGCGGCAGGCCACCGTCGTCCATGAACGAGGCGTGGCTTGTGCTCATGATGCGATTTCGCAGCAAGAGCTTCTTTATCCGCAGCGGCTGCAGCAAGGGGTCCTTGCTTGCCGGCAAGGAAGCCGGCCCGGACGAGGGTGACAACGTCATCGACACGATTTGTCTCTCCGAAAAGCCCGCTTTGGTCTCACCGCCGGCAGCTGGCGCGATAGGCTAGCCGCGATCAGAACTTGCCTTCCGCTCGTATTTCCGCCTGCACCCGCACGATGCTTTCGCGCAGGATGGAAACCATCTCGTCGATTTGCGGGCGCGTGATGATGAGCGCGGGTGAAAGCACGCACATGCTGCCGATCGGGCGGACGACCAGGCCGTTTTCGTAGCACTGGCGGTCGATCCTGAGAGCCACTTGTCGGTCAAAATCGGTGGCGGCTTCCGAAGTGGGATCCGTTGCGCATTCAACGCAGCCCAGAAGCCCGACGCCACGAACATCGCCGACCAGGGGCAGCTCGCGCAGCTTGGCCAGCTGTTCCTGGAAGTAGGGCGTAATCTCGCGCACATGGGCGAGGAGATCCTGGTCTTCGATCACCCCTATATTGGCGAGCGCCGCCGCGCAGCTCACGGGATGGCCGCTATAGGTATAGCCGTTCGTGTAGAAGCTGCCTTTCGCGTTTTCGCCGGAGATTTTCGCCAGGACGCTCTCGGAAAGGACGAAACCGCCGAGAGGAACATAGCCGGAGGTCACGCCTTTGGCGAAGGTGATGATGTCCGGCACGATGTCGAAGACCTCCTCCGACGCGAACCAGTGGCCGCAACGTCCGAAGCCGGTGACCACCTCGTCGGAGATATACAGGATGTCGTGCTTGCGGCAGGTCTCGAGGATCCGGCGGTGATATCCCTTGGGCGGTATGATGACGCCGCCCGACGCCAGGATCGGCTCGGCGAGGAAGGCGCCGACATTCTCCGGCTTCAGCGCCGCGATCCGCTCCTCGAATTCGGCGACCAGGAATTCAAGGAATGCCGCCTCGCTCTTGCCCTGCGGATGCCGATAGATGTTGGGGGCTGAAATGAAGGACACAGTGTCGAGCTCGAGGTCGAAATTGGGTCTGTTTCCCGCCCGGCCCGAGCAGGCGGCAGTCAGGTGGGAACTGCCGTGATAGCCGTCTATGCGGCAGATGATCTTCTTCTTGGTGGGGCGGCCCAGTACGTTGTTGTAGAACTGAACGAAGCGAAGCGCCGAATCCACGGCCGAGGATCCACCAGTCGTGAAGAAGACGTGGTTGAGATCGCCGGGGGCGAATGAGGAGATGCGCCGCGCAAGTTCCGCCGCCGGGCCGCTGATCGAGTACCAAGGCGAATTGTAGCAGATGCGAAGTGCCTGAGCGGCGATGGCGTCGGCGATCGGTTTGGAACCATAGCCAACCTGGGTGCACCACATGCCGCCGGGTCCATCGATCAGGGTACGACCGTGGCTGTCACGGACGTGGATGCCATCGGCGGACGTGAACAGAGGGCGGCCGCCGGACGTCCCGAGCTTCGCCAATTCTTCCGCTGGGCTGATCAGATGGCGATGGGCCGCACCTTCCAATTCCGCAACATTCCATTGCGATCCGGTCTCAGTATACATCAAATTTCTCCTGCTATGCTTGATCGCCGAGGCGATCGTCCCGCGCGGCTGTCCGGCGGGGTCAATGCGGTCGTGCTGAAATCCTGTGGGAAGAACGCCGACAGAAATGTCTGGCAAACCTGCCGGTATCGCTTGCGATCCTTTGGTCCGGTTTCGCCGGTCACGTGCCCAAATATCCAGAAGCCGTCGGTGATTGCGTACAGCCCCTGGGAAACGGCCTGCACGTCGGTATCCAGGCCACGCGCGACCGCGAGTTCGGACACCAGATCCACGATTGTCTGAAGTGAGCGACGCTTCAGCTCGCTGCAACGCTTCTTGTAGGCGGGTACGCGAGACGCCTCCGCCCAGAAGGCGATCCAGACGGCGAGGTAGTTGGGCTTGGCCACGTTGGGGGCGAAATCCACCTCCAGCAGCACACGCAACCTCTCCGCGGGGGAAGGGGGCGCGGATGCCATCGCATCCAGCCATATCTTCTCGTAGTTGCTTGCCAGCAGATCGAGCACGGCCAGCAACAGGCGCTCCTTGGTCTTGAAGTGGAAGGCGATGACGCCGTAGCTGCAGCCAGCTTCCTTGGCGATGTCGTGCACGGTTATCCCGGACAAGCCACGGCGCGCAATCACGGTCAGGCCAGCGTCCAGAAGCTGCTTCCGACGCTGCGCGCTGTGATTGGAAATGTCATCATTTTTTTCAGCCATGCGATATGGATATTGGCGTATCTATCTGAGGTCAATTGTGTTTTCAGAATTTTTTTCTGATCACTCGATCATATTCTTATTGACCAATCAAATTCTCGGGCTGATAGTGCGGTGGCCAAGTGGGTTTCGGGAACATCGTTCAGTTTTCGCAAGGTCGCTGGTGGGTGGATGCTCCGGTCGCCTGCTCGCGTGCGGGCAGAGCTGCGCTCGATTGTGACTTGCGTTCCATGGGGAGGGCGGCTTCCCCACTTTCGCCGGCAAGGCTGCATGGCCGCCGACTGGCCCATAAAAAGAAAAGGGGAAAGCATATGACGAACGAACAAGGTTCTCAGTCCGGCGAGGTCTCGAAGGGGTTCGCCACTTCAACGCGTCGCCAGTTCATCGGCTGGGCGGGCTTGCTTGCGCTTGGCGCTTCGCTCTCCCCGTTCGATGCGCGCGCCGCCCAATCCGCACCGCGCCAGGGCGGATCGGTCAAGTTCGCCATCAACGATGGCACGCAGGCGGATTCCTTCGATCCGGCGACATGGCAGAATTCGTATACGCAGGTGATTTTCGGTGGCACGCTTTGTAATGCGCTGACGGAACTCGACGTTACCGGTGCCGCGGCTCCGGACCTGGCGGAAAGCTTTTCGTCCTCCGCCGACCTCAAGGTCTGGACGTTTACACTACGGCCCGGTCTCAAATTCCACGACGGCGCGGCTGTTACCGTCAATGACGTGATCGAATCCTATCGCCATCATATGGGCCCCACGTCGAGTTCCGCCGCGAAGGCGCTCGTCGATTCCATCGTGGACATCAAAGCCGATGGCGACAGAAACGTGGTCTTCACACTGAGCGGAGGCAATGCCGACTTCCCTTACCTCGCCGCCGACTGTCACCTTGTGGTGATGCCGGCGAAGGCCAGTGGCGGAATTGACTGGGCAAGAGGCGTGGCCACCGGGCCTTACTCGATAGAGGACAACCAGCCCGGCATTGGCGTGCGCATGAAGCGCAATCCCGATTATCACAAGCCTGGCCAGCCCTATTTCGACAAGGTCGAATTCGTCAACATCATCGATGTCGCCGCTCGCACAAACGCGCTGCTGACCGGCGAGATCGACTACATGGTCGATGCCGATATCAAGACGCTTAAAATGCTGGAGCAAAATCCGGAGATCGAGATATCGAAAGTCAGCGGGCTGCGCCATTTCACCTTCAGCATGAACACATCGGTGGCTCCGTTCGACAATCCCGACGTTCGCATGGCGCTGAAATATGCGATCGATCGCGACGACATCATCAACAAGGCATTCCTCGGCAATGCGAAGACGGCGAATGACAACCCCGTTGCCCCGCAGATCGCATTCGCCGTCAATCCGCTGCCTGTTCACAGCTACAATATCGAGAAGGCGAAGGAACATCTCACCAAGGCGGGCCTGACCTCGCTCACGGTCGATCTCTCCGTCGCCGAGACGGCATTTCCCAACGCCATCGATGCCGCGCTTCTGTTCAAGGAGCATGCCGCCAAGGCCGGCATTGAGATCAACGTCGTGCGGGAGGCCGACGATGGCTACTGGGACAATGTTTGGCAGCACAAGCCTTTTGTGGGTGTCGACTGGCTGGGCAAGCCAACGTGTGATTCACTGTTCACCACCACCTATGCCAGCGGCGCGCCATGGAATGACACCGCGTGGAAAAACAAGCAGTTCGACGAGCTGCTGGTGAAGGGCCGCGCTGAGCCCGACAAAGCCAAGCGCCAGGAAATCTACGGCGAAATGCAGCAGATCCTGCATGACGACGGCGGCGCGCTTGTGCTTGCTTACGCGCTGTTCATCGATGCCATGTCGAAGAAGATCGCGCACGGACCCATCGGCAATATGCTGCAGTGCGACAATTTCCGAATGGCCGAACGTTGGTGGCTTGCCTAGCCGGAACGCGCCCGTAACCAATCCTTGCCGGCAGCTCGACCAATGCTGCCGGCGCCCTATCGGAAGTTGATCTGTTGCACTCGCCAGCCATTACGCCTCTTGCAAGAACCGTCATTGCGAGACTGGGATCAGGCTTTGTCACCCTTTTCATCGTATCTCTCATAATCTTCGCGGCAATCGCCGTCTTGCCGGGCGATTTTGCCAAGGTCGCCCTCGGGCGTTCCGCAACGCCGGAGACCGTGGCCAATTTCCAGCGATCGCTCGGATTGGACCGGCCGGTGACGGAACGTTACGTCTCCTGGATCGGCGGTGCCCTGAAGGGCGATCTCGGTCTCTCCTTCTCGTCGGGCTCTGGAACGCCGCGTACGGTCAACAGCATCATTGGTCCGCGCCTGAAGAACACGCTGTTCCTGGCGGCTATCGCTGCCTTGGTTTCCGTCCCCGTGGCGCTACTCTTTGGCATCATTGCCGCGATCCGGCGCAACAGCTGGCTCGACAGGTCGCTGAACGCCTTGACCCTTGTGGGCATCTCCTTCCCGGAGTTTTTCGTAGCCTACGTGCTGATGCTTCTGCTGGCCGTCAAACTGCCCATTTTCTACTCGCTGGCACGCATTACCCCTGGCATGGGGGCGATCGAGATTGCTGAGCGTCTGGCCTTGCCGGTAGCCACGCTCTGCTTCGGCATCATTGCTCACATGATGCGCATGACCCGCGCCGCAATCATCAATCTTCTCTCAAGCCCTTACATAGAGATGGCCAAGCTCAAGGGGACGGCGCCCTGGATCATCGTCTTGAGGCATGCGCTTCCCAATGCCTGGGCGCCGATATCCGCGGTGATCGCGTTCAATCTGGCCTATCTCATCGTTGGCGTTGTCGTCGTCGAGGTCGTGTTCGTATATCCGGGCATCGGCCAGGCCATGGTGGACGCGGTGCGGTCGCGCGACATTCCGGTCGTCCAGGGCTGCGCCTTGATCTTCGCCACGGCCTACATCCTGCTCAACCTGCTTGCAGACGTCATCGCCATTGCCACCAACCCGCGCCTGGCGCACCCCCGATGAGGCGCACGATGCATATCGACCACGCCGACGCGCCGTTGCGGCTGATCAAATACCGCAGATCGCGCCTTGCCACGCTTCGCAAGAACCTGAAACGGACGTCGTGGCCTGCAAGGCTCGGTCTCGCCGTGGTGATCCTCTATGCTGTGATGGCGATCTTCGCTCCTGTGCTTGCGCCTTTTGGTGAGGCGGATGTCGTCTCGACCGAACCGTTTGCGCCATGGAGCCTCGTTCACCTGTTCGGCACGGATCAGCTTGGCCGGGACGTATTCAGCCGTTTGATCTACGGTGCCCGCAACTCCGTGGGCATCGCCTTCATCACCACGACAATTGCATTCTTCATCGGTGGCTCGCTTGGGATTCTGTCGGCGATCTCGCATCCATGGCTCGACTACCTGCTCTCCACCCTGGCCGATACGCTGATGGCGATCCCGCAGCTGATCTTCGCGCTCATTCTGCTGGCTCTCTTCGGCTCTTCCATCCCCAGCATCGTGCTGATCATCGCCGTCCTCAGCGCGACCCAGATCTTTCGGTTGTCGCGATCGTTGGCACGCAACATCGCGGTCATGGAGTTCATCGAGGCCGCACATCTGCGCGGGGAAAAGGCGCGCTGGATTGTCGCGAGGGAAATCCTGCCGAACATCCTGCCGACACTGCTTGCCGAGTTTGGTCTGCGTTTCTGTTTCGTGTTCCTTACAATTTCGGCGCTATCGTTCCTTGGCCTTGGCATCCAGCCGCCTTCTGCGGACTGGGGCACCATGGTGCGCGAAAGCGCGACATTCATCAGCTATGGCAACATCACGCCGCTGCTGCCTGCCATGGCAATCGCGCTGCTGACCGTCAGCATCAACTTCGTCATCGACTGGTTCCTCGATATCGCCAGCGGGCTGCGCGATGATCAGTAAGCCTCACGACACCGCAGCGCGCCATACAGGCGAAGTCCTGCTCGACATTCGTGACCTCGTCGTGGAAGTCGACAATTCCGGAGCCTGGCAGCCGATCGTCAAGGGGATAAGCATGTCGCTGCGGCGCGGCGAAGTGCTGGGCCTCATCGGGGAATCGGGCGCGGGCAAATCGACACTCGGGCTCGCGGCCCTTGGCTTCACCCGGCCGGGCTGCCGTATCGCCAAAGGCAGTGTCAGCTTCAACGGCATCGATCTGCTGCGGGAAAGCGAGGGAGCCCGGCGGCAAATCCGCGGCACACGCATCGCCTATGTCGCACAAAGTGCCGCGACGTCATTCAACCCGGCACACCGCATTATCGATCAGACGATCGAGTGCGCCATGAGGCTGGGTGGATTGACCCGGCAGGAAGCCATCGCGCAGGCGAAGGCGCTCTACGCCGAAATGCAACTTCCGAATCCAAATGAGATCGGCGAGCGGTATCCCCATCAGGTATCCGGCGGTCAGTTGCAACGCGCCATGACCGCGATGGCCATGATCTGCAAGCCCGACCTCATCGTCTTCGATGAGCCGACGACCGCGCTCGACGTGACGACGCAGGTCGAAGTGCTGGCCTCAGTCCGCAGGATCGTGACCGACCATCACACTGCCGCCCTGTACATCACCCACGATCTGGCCGTCGTGGCCCAACTGGCCCATCGGATAATGGTGCTGCGACATGGGGAACTGGTTGAAGAGGCAGCGACCGAGCGGATGCTGAATCATCCGCAGGAGGCTTATACCCGCTCGCTGTGGACCGTGCGGAATCTCGAGAAGCCGGAGGAAGCCCCGACCCAGCCCATTTTGAACGTCAGCCATGTCGATGCCCATTATGGGGACTTCAAAGTCCTGGAGGACATCTGCCTGGATTTGCCGCGGGGACGCACACTCGCTGTCGTCGGCGAGTCCGGCTCTGGAAAGTCGACGCTTGCCCGGGTCATTGCCGGCCTGCTGCCGGCGACATCGGGCACCATTAGCCTGAACGGCACCGCGCTTGCTTCTTCGTTGAAGCAGCGCGCTGCCGGCCAGCTTCGCGGCATACAGATGATCTATCAGTCGGCGGACGCGGCACTCAATCCCCGTCATACGGTGATGGATCTCGTCGGCCGACCGGTAACCCTGCACACAGGGTTGAAAGGGCAGGCCTGCGCCAGGCGCGTCGTCGAATTACTCGAAATGGTCGAGCTCTCGGAACACCATATCACAAGCTTCCCGTCCGAGCTCTCCGGCGGTCAGAAGCAACGGGTGTCGATAGCACGGGCAATCGCGACCGATCCGGAGGTCTTTATCTGCGACGAGATCACATCCGGTCTCGATCAACTGGTCCAGGAGCAGATTCTCAAGCTCATGCTCAATCTCCAGAAGGAGTTGGACAAGACCTACATGTTCATCACCCATGACATCGCGACGGTGAATGCTATCGCCGACAATGTCGTGGTGATGCAGCGCGGCAGGATCGTGCAGCAAGGTCCCAAACATGAGTTGCTGTCCTCGCCGACACATCCCTACACCAGGGCCCTGCTGGCCGCGGTTCCGCAGATGGATCCGCATTGGCTTGATGGCATCCTGAACGATTCCACGGCCAGCCTCCGTCGCCAGGAAGCGCTTCGAAGCCAATCCGGGCTATGACGTTTTTATGTCAAGATGGCGTTATGCCGGGCGGTGATGAATGGACCTAGCTAGTCTAGAAGGGATCCGAATTAGTCGGGGAGGGCCGGGAGGAGTTCGACAAGGCTTAAAGAGTTCAAAAAATGACGTTGACCAAATCGTTCTCATTGCTCGTGTGAGCTTTGTGCGGGGGCGCGACGCGCATTCACCAACTCATGCGCCAGCGTAGCAACGAGTTCGGCCGCTGGCAGCGCACACGAAAGCGGTGCACCCTGGCCAGCCCAATGTGCACCGAACCCGTGTTCTTCCTTCGCTTTGGCCGCTGCGTGCAGCGCCTTTCCGGCGTCATAGGCGATCGGGTAGTCGGGTGGCGGACGGTCAAGGCTCCAACGCGTAGGCAGATCGTCACGCCGATTGAACCGTCCCAACGACGATGGTACGTGACTCACTCCGCCTGAGCGCGGGCTGTCAGAAATGTGTTCGGCGCACGCATTGCGCCTACCCGAGGGGTCCTCTTGCCAATCTTGGTCACAGGTGCAGCTGGCTTTATCGGGAGCCATGTCTGTCTAAGGCTTATAGAGCGGGGTGACGAAGTTATCGGCGTCGACAACCTAAACGACTATTACGACCCGATGCTGAAGAAAGCCCGGCTGGCACGCCTAGTTGGGAAACGGGAATTTGCGTTTCGGGAGTTGGATATAGCCGACCCGATGGCGCTAGCGGAGAGCGTAAGCGGACAGACGATAAAAAAGGTCGTTCATTTGGCGGCTCAGGCTGGTGTGCGCCATTCCCTGGAAAATCCGCGAGCCTATATCCGCGCAAACATCAATGGTCACCTTGAAATCCTAGAGTTTTGCCGAGCCTGTCCAGGCTTTGAGCATCTGGTCTATGCGTCATCAAGCTCCGTCTATGGCGGCAACCGCAAAGTGCCGTTCAGCGAGGCCGACCCGGTCGATCATCCGGTATCGCTCTACGCTGCTACGAAAAAGTCGGATGAATTGATGAGCCATGCCTACGCTCATCTCTTTGGCGTGGCGCAGACCGGGTTGCGGTTTTTCACGGTGTATGGCCCTTGGGGCCGCCCAGATATGGCTTATTGGATATTCACCCAGGCCATGCTCGAGGATAAGCCGATCCGGGTTTTCAACAATGGCGATATGTGGCGCGATTTCACCTACATAGATGACGTCGTGGATGCAGTCGTTGCCATGCTCGATAAGGCGCCCTCTGCCGAAGCTCCGCCGCACCGGATCTACAATGTCGGCAATAACCGACCGGCTCGGCTTGGCGATTTCATTGATACTTTGGAAAAGCTTCTGGAGGTGAAGGCGGACCGCCAGTTTGAGCCGATGCAGGCTGGCGATGTCACGCGGACCTATGCCGACATGACATTACTGGAGCGAGACTTCGGCTTCAGACCGCGAACCTCTCTGGAGGTTGGGCTGGGAAAATTCGTCGATTGGTACCGGTCCGAATGGACCACGAGATCAGTAGCATTGTGATCGGGCTTAGTGCCTGGTGGTCGGATTCCGCGCGTTCTCTCATGGTCGAGATGTTGAAGGGCTGTATGTCAGCTGACAACGCGCATTTGTGGCGGCCAACATTCCATATAGACGTAGTGACATGTTCCGTTCAGCCGTTGATTATGGGCGTGAATGCTGTTTGCCCGACGACCAGATGATATAGATCGAGCCTAGTTTCAATACTGGCACTCGGCGGTCACGCTCTCGATCACGCAATTCGCGATAGGTCTTCACCTTGAGCGTGCCGCCTGGCAATCTGATCCGCAAAGCCATATTAGCCACCTCGAACGGTGGCAGTTTGGGAGCGTTCCCTTGCGGAAGAGTCAATTCAAATTTTTCTGATCGTTATCTCGACGCTTGGATGGACTGTCGGAAACAGTGCTTGGCCACCAAATAACGAAGTAATTGCCGACTTGCCAGACCGGGACTTCTCGCTTTTGTTCGCGGCGCCTTAGGTCCTCGCGCTTCTTGATCTTCAGCGTGCCGCCGGGGAGTCTTATCTTGATCGTCATAAAATGCCTGTGCGCAAATTGCATGCCGACGATCACGGGCGTCGGCGCTCAAAGCTTCATTCTCAAAATTGTTGGTGCGAATAATTGCGAATAATATTGAGGAGTTGGTCGAGCTTCGCCACGGTTGAGTAGCCGCAGCAAAAAAACTGGTCGCAATCTGAATTCGATCAGTCAACAGAAAAGCATCGGGGGACTTCTTTGGCTGCTGCCAATCTGTGGAAAACCGAGGTTGATTTGACGCTGGCCGTCCTTAGCTCGCACGCCAGAAAATCCACTTTGCGAAGATTGCAGCTATGAGACCGCATGCGATGCCGACACAATCGGCAACCCAATCGAACACATCAGGAATGACGTAAATGGCGGCCATCAGCCGCCCGCCTCCCGTCCGGGCATTGCGAGGGCCAGCGTCACCTCATCAGAGGCTAATGAAACGCCGGTCAGGGGGCCCGAACTCCTTGAGGCGCGGCAACAGCAAAAGCACCAGCGCAAGAAAGCGTGACGACAAAGGCCATCCTTTCGAGGACTGAATATAATCGCATTCCGTTCCAATTCTCTCGCCTCGCTCTAATTGGCGGGATCGTATCGTTCGCTCGCACCACAGGCTCTGGAAATCAACGGCGGCCTCAGGGTACCGCCTATGACACAGGAGCCAGATTTCCCGATTTTCGGGAAGGTCGTTACCGCTCAAACCGGGTTCTGCGAAGCGTCGGCGCGGATATGCTTCAAATCGAACCTGGAGCTTGCGACAATGACGAACGCGGAATGTGAGACACCTCAGGTCAGGGGTGCTCTGGAAGCACCGATGTTGCTGATTGCGGATGATGTGGACCGCTCACGGCGGGGCGAGTGCGGGCGGCTGTGTTCTCTTTGCCCCTTCCTGGCGGCCGGCTGTTCGAAAGCCTCTGTCGATGTGCAAGCTTTCGGGCAGCTTTCACGTTGAACAGGGATAGAAAAGGCGGCGCTCCGGAGTGCGCCGCCTTCAATCGTGACTGCCTTGTGAAATCAGGCGGCGAGCCAGGCCTTTGTGAAGTCCTGCTCGTAGGCCTGATGCATCTGATAGCCGATGAGGCCGGGCTTCATATGGCAGAACAGCTTTCGCCAGTATGGCTGGATGATGATACCGGAGTCCTGCAGCATCACCTGCAATTCCTTCATCAGCACGCGACGCTGGTCGGCGTCCGCGATGGCATTGGCCTTCTGCACCTTGGCATCGAACTCCGGATCGGCGAACCCGGTCTCGTTCCACGCCGAGCCGCTCTGATAGGCAAGAGCATAGGTCTGGATGCCGAGCGGGCGTGCATTCCAGTTGGTCGTTGCGAATGGGTATTTCGTCCAGTCGTTCCAGAATGCCGACTCAGGGATCACCGTGCGCTTCACCTTGAAGCCGGCATCGCGCATTTGCTGGGCAACGACATCCGAGCTTTCCTTGCGGTAGTCGGCTTCCACCGAAATCAGGTCGAACTCGAAGTCCAGCTGGCCGGCTTCCTCGAGCAGCGCCCTGGCCCTGGCCGGGTCGCGCTTGATGGGCGGCAAGTCGGCATGCTCTGGGTGCATGGGGCCGACATGGTCGTTCTGCGCGACGATACCCATGCCGTTGGCGCCAAGCTGCAGGACCGCCTCATTGTCGACAGCGAGCTGGATGGCATTGCGCACGCGCTTGTCGTCATAGGGCTTGGCGTTGACATTGCAGCGCGACACGACGGTCGCGGCGGTGACGATCTCCGACTTCTTCAGTCCCAATTTGTCGAGCATCGCGACATCGTAGGACTGGGTCTGGCCGTTCAGGTCGATCTCCCCGGATTCGAAGGCGGAGACGGTGGCGGCCGAATCCGTGCCGTAGTCGATCCAGTCGATACCGTCGAGCAACACATCGCCACCCCACCAGGAACCGTCGGGCCGCTTGCGCACCGAGGCGGCGACGCCGACATCGAGCTTCTTGAGTTCGAACGGACCGGTGCTGACGGGGTTGGCCGACAAGGCTGCCTCTCTTGGGTTGAACGCGTGGTGAACGATCAACGCCGGATAGTCGGTCATCGCCGGGATGATGGTGATGTCAGGCCGCGACAGCTTCAGCACCACGGTGTGGTCATCGCGTATCGCGATCGCGCCCGTACGTGCTACCTTCGTCTCGGTGTCGATCAGCGACGTCATGCGCCCGGCCATCGAATTGCCGGGAGCCTCCTTTTCGCACCAGCGCGTGATGTTGAAGGCGACGTCCTTTGCCGTGAGATCGTCGCCGTTCGACCACTTCACGCCTGGCCGCACCTTGAGCACATATTCGGTGGCGTCGTCATTGATCTCCCAGCTTTCGAGCAGCATCGGCTGGAAGGTGAAATCGGGCTTCCAGCGCACCAGGGGCTCCAGGAACTGCATGGCAATGTTGCCCATCTGCGAGACCTTGAAGATGCGCGGATCCTCAAGCTCCAGAACCTGCATGGCGACGCGCACAATGCCGCCTTTCCTGGGTTGGGCAGCCTCTTCGGCGCGGGCCGGAACCGGCTGGCCGATCAGTCCGTAGGCAACGGCCGTGCTGGCGCCGAAGGCGCTGGCGAGCGCCAGGAACTCGCGGCGGTCGAGCGCGCCATTCTTCGCGCTTCGCGCCAGAGCGTCGATAGCGGGATGAAGAGGTTTGGATGTCATGTCGTTTCTCCCATTGTTGATTTTACGTCCAAATTCGGTGGAATGCCCTTGCCGCATCGTCGCTCGGCACTGTCTTCTGTCGAAAGTCGCAAGCGGCGGAGCAGGTGTGACGGCAAGGGGGAGCCAGGATGAATCTTTTGACGGCGATGCGGGTATTCGACCGGGTCTGTCTGCTGGGCAGCCTGTCCGCCGCGGCGCGCGATCTCAACATGTCGACGACGGCGGTCAGCCGGATGATCAGGGAGCTCGAGGACGATCTCGGCGTTCGGCTGATCAACCGCACCACCCGTCGCCTGAGCCTCACCGAGGCAGGGCGCGACTATGCCCCTCGGGCCCGCAGCGTGCTGGACGATATTTCCGAATTGCAGGACTCGACGCGCGGCCTGCACAAGGAGACGCGCGGCCTGATCCGTGTTTCCTGCTCCAATGTTCTCGGTCATACGCGCATCACCAAGCTGGTGCCGAAATTCCTTGACGAGAACCCGCTGACGACCATCGAATTCGACCTCACGGCACGCTACGTCGTCGGCATCGTCGAGGAGGGCTATGACGTCGCCATCCGTTTTGGGGGCCAGGCGGACTCCGCGCTGATCGCGCGGCGGCTCGGCGAAGTCCGCAACTATGTCTGCGCCACGCCCGAATACTGGGATCGCCATGGCCGGCCGGCCCATCCCGATGATCTGGCGGATCATTCCTGCGTGCTCAGCAACTTCGCCAAGCGTCTCGGCACATGGCCGTTCGTGGGGCCGGACGGCGTCGCGTTCGATGCGGCCGTGAGCGGGCGCATCTCGACCAACAGCGTCGAGGCCGCCTACCAGATGACGATCGCAGGCTTTGGCATCGGCAATCTGCCGAGCCTGCTGGTTGACGCCGCGATCAGCGGCGGCCGGCTGGAGGTGCAACTCGACGAGTTTCGTCCCGGCTCCAGCCCGATCTATGCGCTCTATCCGCATCGCACCTATATCGCCGCCAAGGTGCGCGCTTTCGTCGATTTCCTGGTCCGCGAATTGTCGGCGGACTTCACGGCCTGAGAGCCTACCCTGTTGGCCGACGCCGGGAGGGGCCCGGCGCGAACGCCAGGCCCCTCGTGCCCCCAACGGCAATTTTGACGGCGTCATTTCCACCAGGCGGTGGTGTCGTACATCGGTCCCGGCTCCTCGAAGAGCTTCTCGTATTTGCAAAGCGTTGGCGTCTCTCCGAGAGGCACGGAGACACCGTCCCGGAACGCCCATTCGCCGCGTTGCGTCGAGTCGGCCCGCACATAGCTGGACAGGGCGAAGGCGCGGTCGTGCCGAGATTTGTTGGGCGAGGAGCCGTGCACAGTGAGCAGGCCCCACATGGCAAGGTCTCCGGGCTCCAGCACGAGAGGAACGATGGTCGCCGGGTCGATGCCCACCTTGCGCAGCTCTTCCTCGGCCGTCAGCCCCTTCATCAGCTCGCCAGTTCCCTCGTCGGAAAGGCCGAGATAACCGAGCTTGTGGCTGCCGGGCACGACCTGAAGGCAGCCATTGTCCAGCGTCGCCCGGTCGACCGCGAGGCCCGTGGTCACCGTCGCGTCGGCGACGTTGTCGAAGGCAGCCTGGTTGCGGAAGCGCAGATCCTGATGGAAACGGTAGCCGGTGACATTGGCGCCCGGCGGCTTCCAGTGCAGCTGCTGCGCAATCTGCCGGATGTCGCGGCCGATCAGTCCCTCCAGCAGCTTGAGATAGTCCGGGTTGCGGCGGAATTCTTCAAAATAGCTGTTGATCCATGAAAACCAGTAGGCCTGCAGCACGTAGCGTTGGTCGAAATCCGATTCAGGCAGGATCTGGAAACTGAGATTGCCGTGCCGGTAGGTGGCGTGATGCTTCAGGCCCTCGGCATAGACGGCATCGGTTTCCTTCTTGAGCCGGATCATCTCGTCGCCGTCGACGAATTGTCGAACGACCGCGTATCCCTCTTCGCGGTACTGCTCAACCGCTTCGCGTACCTGCTTGTCCGTCAGCATGCCTATGAAACCTCTGTCTTGTGATCTGATGCGATCGTAACAAAGGGGCCGTAGCCGATAAGCCGCGAATTCCGGCATCGACTTTCCCGATTATCGGAAGAGTGACGAAAGAAATGTGTCTGGAATGGACTGGCAGATGTTGGCTGGGGCTCTTGGAAGGTTTTCGAACTGAGGCGAAGAACCGGGATCGGCTTTGACGGGCCGGGTTAAGCAATCGGTGGGACCATGAACTACAACGACGACGATGCCTTTCCCCATTTCTCGGCGAGGATGGGCAATGGTGATCTGGCGTGGCTCGTGGCCGAGGCGAACGGGGTGAGCCTCGGCGTGTTTTGCCGCCGGCTCAAGCTGGGGTGGTCCGGCGAAAAGGCCGCTACCCATCCTGTCCCGCCTCGGACCCGAAAATCCCCCTCAGCGGCCTTCCCTCAAGCTGTCCACCTTCCTTGCGGATGGCCAGCTTGCGTGGCCGGTCGCGGAGACCAGGGCATTAGCGAGCCAATGTGCTGCGCTCGCTTGAAGAAGGGCATGACTCCGGATGAGGTAGTCTATACGCCGGTGATGCCCCGAGGTTGGCCCGTCCATCGTCGCTAGGTCCGCCAGTGGTTACCGTCGCAAGGTGACGAGGAAGTGCATCGCAAGGCTTCGCGTTCGAGGGCCAAGTCAGTCGCGGTCTACGACCTTTGGAACAATCTTGCGACCATGTGGTTTCTTCCATCGAAGGAGAACTCATGCTTAGATTCCTCATCCGCCTCGGCGCGATTTATGCGGCGTTCCAAATCGGCCGAGAGTACGGGCGCAAGGAGACCGAAGTCATGCTCTTGCCGCCGGTCGATTACGAGCGGCGCCCAACGTCCAGGAACGAAGCTGAGTTCGGAGAAGTGTAATCCAGCCGCTCTCTTTGATCGGTTGAAGGTGTCATGCCTTAGGCGTCAGGGAGGTGTTCGCCCAACTGATCACGTCGTATCGAACGCTCGACCTAGGTGGTGACAATTGCCCTCAGTTTCGCTGCTATGGACGTCTCTAAAGACTCGTGGTCTCGACTATATGTGATGGCCAGCGTGTCGTGTTCCGAGCTGCATTGCGATCAGCCCACGACGAACACCGCGAACGCCAGCCGAAGGCGCGCGCATGAATGACGATTGAAACCAGCCAGTGCTCGATCGTCGCGCGGCTTGGAACCAAGCTTAACATCGCAGGCGCATCTCGAAAAATTAACCTGACATCACCGTGTCGGGGAGTGAGCGATCACAGTCCGGACCTTTCCTGTCGAATGCAAGGAATACGGTCGCCAGACGGAAATTGGCACGAAATGGCAAGACCGGTGATCTGCCCATGCTAGTAACGATCCCAATAGAGTTTGTCTGCCGATCACGCAACGATCGATTAGACGGCGTTTGAGTTACCCTGTGCCGTGCCTTGTGGAATGGCAGTCGTTAGTCAGATTGAATGAAGAGGTACATCCATGTTTCGCTCGGCTAGGATCATTCTCGCTTTTGCTTCGGTTGCACTGACCAGTGGAGCATTTGCCGAGGAGCAAGGCAGCAAAATTCCGGTCACCGTTGACAATTTCACCCGCGCTGAGACCGACCATTACCTCGCGGCCAATGCAAAGGACATAGGCGAACTGGGCAAGTTCAAGCACTCCAGGGAGCCCGTATCGATCGATAAGCAAACGGTCATCCGTATGAACCGGGATACGCTTTATTCGTTTGCTGTGTTTGATCTTGCTGGCGGGCCGGTAACGCTCTCGCTGCCTGACGTGGGCAAGCGCTATATGTCGATGATGGTCGTCAATCAGGATCACTACCTGCCAATCGTCGCCTACGGCACGGAACCGGTTGTGCTGACGCAGAAATCGGTTGGCACCAGATATGCTTTCGTCGCAGTCCGGACACTGGTCGATCCCAATGATCCTAAGGATCTCGACGAGGTCCACAGGCTTCAGGATGCCATCAAGGTCAGTCAGAAGGAGGCAGGGAAGCTCGACCTTCCAGACTGGGATGAAGGAGACCTCACGGACATCCGCAATGGGCTGCTGGCGCTGGCAAAACATCAGACGTCGTATCACGGTTCCTTTGGAGCCCGCGACCAGGTCGATCCGATCCAGCACTTGATTGGCACAGCCTCCGGATGGGGTGGCATTCCGGAAAAGGACGCCATGTACCCGAGTTTCACGCCCGCGAAAAACGATGGCAAAACGGTCTATACCCTCGATCTGCCAAAGAGCGTGCCGGTGAAGGCTTTCTGGTCAATCAGCGTTTACAACCCAAAAGGCTTCTTCGAGAAGAACGACTACAACGCCTATTCGATCAATAACATCACCGCGGCGAAAAGTGCGGACGGATCGGTGGCTGTCCAGTTCGGCGGCTGTGACGGCAAAATCCCAAACTGCCTGCCGATCGTTGAGGGTTGGAACTACACCGTACGGCTTTATCGTCCGGAGCAATCCATTCTCAGCGGCAAGTGGAAGCTCCCCGAGGCCAAGCCGTTAAACTGAGCCCCATCGGCAAGCGCGAGGGCCGCGCGATGCCATTTTTCTCCCACGAATTGTCCGATTTGACACAGTGTGCCGACATCAGTCTGCATGCAAAAGTTTCAAGTTCGGCAAAGGCAATGTGATCCAAAATGGCAAGAATATAGACCGGCATATATCATTGATATTGCCGGTCTAAAATATATATTTGTTAATATTTCACACCTGTTTCATATACGATGAAAATTCCGATATAATACATGTATGAGGGTTTTGTATGCTGTCGAATATCCATAAAATTGCCATGGTTTCGGCAATCGCACTCGCTGGCTGCGGTGTAAGCCTCGCTGGCGCGGAAACAGCCTCCTCGCCGGTTACAGACCCTCATTTCGAGCTGGCGCCCGGTTATCTCGCGCAGAAGGATTTGCCTGACAGTCTCGTGCTGCTTGGCCCGCCGCCGGCCGAGGGCACGGCGACGCTCGCGCGTGACGAGGAGTCGAGGGCCGCAACGATCCCGCTGCGCGGCAAGCCGCGTTGGGATCTGGCGCGCACGGACGCTGATCTGGCGTTTCCGCAGCCGGCGAAAAACTTCTCCTGCGCGATGGGGGTCGATATCGACGAGAAAAAGACCCCTCATTTGTACCGCTTGATGCAGAAGGTCCTGACCGACGCCGGCCTTTCGACGTATGGTGTGAAGAACACCTACAACCGCACCCGTCCGTTCGTGGTTCACAACGAAGGCACGTGCTTCCCCGATCAGGAACCCTTGCTGCGCAACGACGGCTCGTATCCGTCAGGCCATACGGCAGCTGGTTGGGCCTGGGCGCTTGTGCTGAGCGAGATCAATCCCGGGCGCACCGATATGCTTCTGAAGCGCGGTATTGAATTCGGCCAGAGCCGTGTGATCTGCGATGCGCATTGGCAGAGCGACGTCGATGCCGGGCGCATCATGGGCGCGGCGACGGTCGCAAAGCTGCATACCAATGCAGAATTCCTCGCCGATGTCGCTGCGGCACGCGAAGAACTGAAGGCCGCCGGGCCGGTCGAGGCATCCAGTTGCGCTGCGGAAGCAGCAGCCCTGTCTGCTCAGTAGTGCAACGGGTCTGCAGTCTAATGACAGGAATCTCCTGGCGGGGGCAACCATGAAGTATTTTGGTGTGATATCGATTGCACTGGGTGTTCTGTGCGCAAATCAAGGCCTTGCCCAGGCTGCGGACCCGATCCCTTTCAGCCCTCCGGCGACGAACGACACTGTTGAACCCGAGCAATGGCATTTTGCTGCAAGCCCGTATTTCTGGGCTGCGGGGATCAGTGGAACGACTGGTCAGTTCGGGCTTCCGCCTGTCAAAATGGAATCCGACTTCAGCAGCATCCTGAAGGACATCGACTTCTCGTTCATGGGGATCGCCGAGGCTCGATATGAGCGTTACAGCCTCTTCAGCGACATCATCTATGCAAAGGTTTCCACTGGCGGCTCGACGCCTTATGGCGTCTTGAGCACGAGCGTCGATGTGACGTCGGAAACCTTCTCCGGCTTCTTCGGCGGCGGTTACAGCGTGCTGCAGGATGGCAAAAACCACCTCGATGTCATTGGCGGCGCGCGCCTCTGGTATGCAAGCACCGAGATTTCCTTCAAGGGCGGCTTGTTCGACGGAGTGGAAAAACGCGACGGCGCGACCTGGGTCGATGCCGTCGGCGGCATCAGGGGGCAATACTTCCTGACCGACAATGTCTACCTGACGGGCTGGGGCGTGGTCGGTGCCGGCCAGGCTAAGATTGACTGGGACGTTGCCGGCGCAATCGGTTACCAATTCAAGGATAACCTGTCGGCCGTCGCTGGCTACAGAGCGCTTGGCGTGAACTATAACCGGAACGGCTTCGTCTATGACGTCGTTCAGAGCGGTCCGATTCTTGGGCTTCTGTACAAGTTCTGAGGGGGCCATCACGTTGTCTGAAAGACGACGGAGCGAGGCGGCCGCCTCACTTTTTCAGATGGGTTGTGTGCTCACGACTTGACATACGGCCACGGCCTGGCGTCGATGGGTTCTGGATTTGTGTTGCAGAGCCAACGGCCCGGGGTGCAACGAAGAGGTCTCGGCGGCAAAGCCGATTATCTCCCGTGAGAGACCGGCATCCGGGGTCTTCTCCACGAGCCTGCGCAAGTTCATCATGTCGGCGGTCATCGGTGGTTGCTATCAGGTTGGTGTCAGCGACCAGACCCTGCCGGGGAACATCGATGACCGCCGCGAAGCCGTTCGCTCGCTACGGCGCTGTTAAGGGCGCGCTCGCGAGCAGCTTCGCTGCCGCCGAGCCACACCACGTCTCGGGACGCGACCCCTCCGGCGACCCGGTGCGGTTCAAGAGAAATTCGTGATGAACGTCCATGACGTGACAGAAAGTGCCATGCCATATCGCTGTGCTTGGGGCAGGGACTCAGTTTTGCCCCTTGGGGCTCAAATTCAGATATGCCTAATATTGTATAAATGTAATTCTGTTAAACACAGCGGTAGAATTCTCTAGTAGCGATTGCTCGAAATTCTGTTTAGTTAAAGCGTCAACCACGTGATCACGACGAGACGCAATGGCCAACATCCCTTTAGCACGCAGCCAGTTTCTTCTTCCTTTCGTGGGGATTCTCGATGAAATTGGTGCGCCGACGACTTCGCTTCTGGAAAGATATCGGGTTCCATCGCCTCTGGAGACAAAAAGCGATCTCTATGTCCCGCTATTGCCAACTATCCGCTTTGTGCAGGCCGCCCAGAGCACCCAGGGCATTAAGGATTTCGGCTTCCTGGCCACCCAGCGGCTGCATTATTCCCATCTGAGAGAAAAGACCAGGGCGCTGATCGCTCACTCTCCGACACTGCTCGTTGCGCTGCGGCACGCCTGCAACTGGGCGTCGCGGGAGGATACAATCCTGAGCATGTGGATCGAACATGACGACGATCACGTGCGGGTTTGCAGCAGTCTCGCCAGGACAAATGGGCTCCTGCATCTGGAGCATTCACAATGGCTTCAAAACATTTTCTCTATTTACATAGTCCGGCAATTCGCAGGGCTCAACTGGACGCCAACGACGATCGCTTTTGAAGCGCGCTACACGCCGAGTGCGGCGACGCAATCCTTTTGGCCAAATACGCGATTCCTGTCTGACCAGCGTGCCGCCTGGATCAGTATACCGATCTCGTGCCTCAGTCTCTCCAATCATTCGACCGAATTATGTCCCCCGCCGCAGGATCACGAGGATGGTCCTTCTGGCTATGACATAGTTGAAATACTCAAACTTATGCTGCCATCCTATCTCGACGAAGAAGTTCCAACTCTTGCTGAGGTCGCGGAGATGGCGGGCGTCAGCACGCGAACTTTTCAACGCAAACTCTCGGATGTCGACCTTACATATTCAGACATACTCGATACCGTCAGATTTGAGAGCGCGAGCACGCTTTTGCGTGACACTGATTCCAAGATTATCGAGGTCGCATTTGCTTCTGGTTACAGCGATCCTGCGCACTTCAGCCGCGCATTCCGCCGAATTTCCGGCGTTACGCCGCGGCAGTTTCGCGAACAATCGCGGCTACGATAAGCGCGCTTCGCCCGGAACATTGTCGCTATCTCGCGCGGTCTCGTGAGACAGGCGGAGAGCGAAGCGGCGCGCTGGCGGCCACGTCCATGGGGTTTTGTTGCAACGGCTCGCCGGTATCCCGTGCCTAAAGCTGGGCAAGCTCCTCGGCGTGCTCCGCGACGACAATGGCCATGCGAATAGGAGCCGCGCTCTGCATTGTCGATGAAGATGCCGGTTCCTGTCATCATCTCACGCCTCCGTTTGACTGAAATCTACACTGGGAAAGGCGAGAGGCGGAAATAGAGAGACATGGTAAGCCGATCGATTTTCTCTATGGCTGGGGCGTTGAATCCGTGGCTAAGCGGAACAGTGGATTTGGGGCGGTTCATGCAGGAATCGCCGTCGGCACGGCTCGAAAACCGATCAGATGAGAAAGCGGCTGCGGTCCGGGTAGGAAGTCCGTAGTGAGATGCGGGCCTGCTTCGCTCAATCTCTGCCATTCCACAAGGAGACGGAAGAAGCCGCTGACAGCCTTTTGACTTACTTGCAGATTCAGCGGCAGATGCATCGAGCGAGACCACTGCGGCGAAATTATCCGCAGGGCATCCAGTTTGGCTGGGGCGCCAGGATTCGAACCTGGGAATGTCGGTACCAAAAACCGATGCCTTACCACTTGGCGACGCCCCAGCAGCTGACATCAGTCGACTGCGCGCGGCCTTATATGACGAGCCGATCGAAAGCTCAATGCTGGAGATTGCGACTATTCGGCCTGATTCACTGGTTGCCGCGAGATGGTGCAGGCGCGCGGACATCAGGTCTTTACCTGTCTACTCTCCCCACACAGCCAGTTCATTTCCAGCCGGATCGACGAAATGGAATCGCCTGCCGCCGGGGAATGAAAAGATCGGTCTGACGATCGTGCCGCCGGCATTTTCGACGGCGCCCAGCGTGTCTTCCAGATTCTGGGAGTAGAGCACTGGCAGCGGTTTTGCCGGCGCTTCGTCGCTGTCGGCCTGGAAGCCGCCGTCAAGACCTTCCGAGAACGCGGAGTAGGTTGGCCCGTAGTCCGTGAACGACCATGCGAAGGCGGTACTATAGAAAGCCTTCAATCTGTCCAGCGTGCCGCCGGTTGCTGGCATTTCCAGATAGTCGAGTTTTCCGCCGAGCTTCATGATGCACCTCTTTGTTCCCTTTATGTTCTATTCTCGACGTGTCAAAGTGGCAAGTCTTTTTGACGCGGCTTTCCTTAATCGATTGTAGCGGCCGGACGGATGTGACGACGCCTTGCCTTTCGCACTGCAGCATCATATCGCTCCGAAGTCGGACCCGGTGGAACCATTCGTTTCGCCAATCTTTCCAATCTCCTGCAACCGGAGAGCAAAGCATGACCAAGTGGGTTTACACCTTTGGCGATGGGGCGGCGGAAGGCCGTGCCGGCGACAAGAATCTGTTGGGTGGCAAGGGCGCTAATCTCGCCGAAATGTGCAGCCTGGGCCTGCCGGTGCCGCCGGGCTTCACCATTACCACCCAAGTCTGCAACGCCTATTATGCCAATGGCAGCACATATCCGGCAGGATTGGAAGCGGATGTCGCGATTGCGCTCGACCACATCGGCAGGCTGACCGGTCGCCGTTTCGGCGATCCGTCGAAACTGCTTCTGGTGTCGGTGCGGTCCGGCGCCCGCGCTTCGATGCCCGGCATGATGGACACGGTGCTCAATCTCGGCCTCAACGACGAGACGGTCGAGGCGCTGGCCGCCGATTCTGGCGATGCGCGTTTTGCCTATGACAGCTATCGTCGTTTCATCCAGATGTACTCCGATGTCGTCATGGGCCTCGACCACGAGGTCTTCGAGGAAATCCTGGAGGATCAGAAGGGCGGGCTCGGTCACGAACTCGACACCGAACTGACGGCTATCGAATGGCAAGGCGTCATCGCGCTCTACAAGGCCAAGGTCGAGGAAGAACTCGGCAAGCCGTTTCCGCAGGATCCGCATGAACAACTCTGGGGCGCGATAGGCGCCGTGTTTTCGAGCTGGATGAACAACCGCGCCATCACTTACCGCCGCCTGCACGACATTCCCGAAAGCTGGGGCACGGCGGTCAATGTGCAGGCCATGGTTTTCGGCAATATGGGCGATACGTCAGCGACCGGCGTCGCCTTCACCCGCAACCCGTCGACCGGCGAGCGGATGCTGTATGGCGAGTTCCTGGTCAACGCGCAGGGCGAGGATGTCGTCGCCGGTATCCGCACGCCGCAGAACATCACCGAAGCCGCGCGCATTGCCGCCGGTTCCGACAAGCCGTCGCTGCAAAAGCTGATGCCGGATGCCTTCCAGTCTTTCGTGACCATTTCCGATCGGCTGGAGCAGCATTATCGCGACATGCAGGACCTCGAATTCACCATCGAGCGCGGCAAATTATGGATGCTACAGACGCGATCGGGCAAGCGTACCGCCAAGGCCGCATTGAAAATTGCCGTCGAAATGGCAAGGGACAAACTGATCACCAAAGAGGAGGCCGTTGCCCGCATTGACCCGGCCTCGCTTGACCAGTTGCTGCACCCGACCATTGATCCGAAAGCCGCGCGCGATGTGATCGGCATCGGCCTGCCGGCTTCACCAGGTGCTGCCACTGGCGAAATCGTCTTCTCGTCCAGCGATGCCGAGGATCTGAAGACACAGGGACGCAAGGCGATCCTGGTGCGCATCGAAACCAGTCCCGAGGATATCCACGGCATGCACGCCTCGGAAGGCATCCTGACCACGCGTGGCGGCATGACCAGTCACGCCGCGGTGGTGGCGCGCGGCATGGGCAAGCCTTGCGTGTCGGGCGCTGGCTCGCTGCGTGTCGATTACAAGGCCGGCACGCTGATGGCGATGGGGTCGACCTTCCGCAAGGGCGACATCATCACCATCGATGGCGGCAACGGGCAGGTACTGAAGGGCGCCGTGCCGATGCTGCAGCCTGAACTTTCCGGCGATTTCGCCGCGATCATGGAATGGGCGGACGCGGTGCGCCGCATGAAAGTGCGCACCAATGCCGAGACGCCGCTCGATGCGCGCATGGCACGTTCCTTCGGCGCCGAAGGCATCGGGCTTTGCCGCACCGAACATATGTTCTTCGATGGCGAGCGGATCATTGCCATGCGCGAGATGATCCTGGCTGATACTGAGAAGGACCGGCGCACCGCACTTGCCAAGCTGTTGCCCATGCAGCGCTCGGATTTCCTTGAGCTGTTCGAGATCATGGCCGGCCTGCCGGTGACGATCCGTCTGCTCGATCCGCCGCTGCACGAATTCCTGCCCAAGACTGAAGCCGAAGTGGCCGAGGTCGCTGCCGCCATGAAAGTGTCGCCCGACAAGCTCAGGCAGCGCACCGAAGCCCTACACGAGTTCAACCCGATGCTCGGCCATCGCGGCTGCCGGCTGGCCGTTTCCTATCCGGAGATCGCCGAAATGCAGGCGCGCGCCATTTTCGAGGCCGCCGTCGAGGCCGGCAAGAAGGCCGGTGCGCTGGTGGTTCCCGAAATCATGGTGCCGCTGGTCGGTCTCGTAAAGGAGCTCGACTACGTCAAAGCACGCATCGATGCGGTGGCTAAGAGCGTGATGGCGGAGACCGGCGTCAAGATCGACTACCTGACCGGCACGATGATCGAACTGCCGCGTGCGGCGATCCGCGCCCATGTCATTGCCGAGTCGGCCGAATTCTTCTCATTCGGCACCAACGATCTCACCCAGACAACATTCGGCATCTCGCGCGACGATGCCGCCTCGTTCCTCGAAACCTACCGTCAGAAGGGCATCATCGAACAGGATCCGTTCGTGTCGCTCGATATCGAAGGCGTCGGCGAATTGGTGCGCATGGCCGCCGAAAAGGGCAGGGCGACACGACCCGACATCAAGCTCGGCATCTGCGGCGAGCATGGTGGCGATCCGGCCTCGATCCATTTCTGCGAGGAGGTTGGCCTCGACTACGTGTCTTGCTCGCCTTACCGCGTGCCGATCGCCAGGCTGGCCGCGGCACAGGCCGCGGTGCGGGCCGAGAAGGTTAACCGTGGGTAGATGATTGGGGCGGCTCGCTGTCTGGCAAATCACGCGAATGTGCTAGCCGCCGGCTGGATTACAGCAAATCCTGCGGCGTCTGGATGTCAGGCCCGTGGTCAGTGCGGGTGCGCGAGGGCTTTTCGAGTGCGGACGTGAAGCCGCCCTTTGACGTCATCATTGCCAATAGCGGACGCTGCGGTCAAATTGTCGCGACATTGGTTTTTGGGTATGCATCATCCTGATTTCCGCCTTGATGCGCGCCGTGGGTGAATTGTCTACCGGTGTGGAAACCAAATTATGCGCCTGCTCCAAAAACATCTCTTTGCAATCGCTATGTCGATTTCGGCGGTCTCTGCAGGCCATGCCGCACCGCTGGTCGAGCCCACATTGCGTCTCAAATCGGAAGCGGGTGGCGCCGGCCGCGTCGCGCTGACGCTTGATGCCTGCGGCGGACAGACCGACAGCCGGATCCTGTCGGCGCTTGTCGAAAACAAGATTCCAGCCACCATTTTCGTCACGGGCATCTGGCTGAAGCGCAACGCAGCCGCCGTCGAGATCATGCGGGCGCATCCGGACCTGTTCGAATTGGAAAACCACGGCGGCCATCATGTCCCGGCGGTGGACACGCCGCAAAAGATCTACGGCATCCGCAGCGCCGGCAGCCCCGAAGCGGTGCTGGCCGAAGTCGAGTCGGGCGCTGCCGCATTGGCCAAGACGGGTGAGCCGGCGCCGAAATGGTTTCGCGGCGCGACCGCCGAATACAGCCCGTCGGCCATCGCCATGATCCGCAAGCTTGGCTTCAAGATCGCGGGCTTCTCGATCAACGGCGACGGCGGTTCCTTGCTGGGTGCCAAGGAGACTGCCCGACGCATCGCCGCCGCCAAGGATGGTGACGTCATCATCTCGCACATCAACCAGCCGACCCACGCGGCCGGCGAAGGCGTGGTCCAAGGCCTTCTGGCCCTCAAGGCCAAGGGACTGACTTTCGTGCGACTGGATGATGCCGACGGTGTCGGCAGCCACGGCACCACCGACTGATTGTCGTCGCAGGCAGCTTTCGCGCCCGTTCAATCCTTGATGGCGCCAATCGTGACCTTGTTTGCGTAGAACGCCCCGTGATTGCGGATTTCCGCCATCTCGTCGAAAGGCTGCTCGTAAGCCCACATCGCATCCTTGCCGTCACTGGCCGGCAGCACGCTCCAATAGCTGGCATCGCCCTTGTAGGGGCAATGGGTCGACAGCTCCGTCTTGCGCAGCTGTTCGAAATTGATGTCGTCGAAAGGAATGTAGAAGGCCGCGGGATAGGGGGCCTCGGTCAGCACCTTGGCATTCCTGGATGAAGCAACGATCGTGTCGCCGGCACGCACGGTAACGGTCCCATGGTAAGGCTCGACGGTAATCACCTTGCCCGGATTGCGTTGAAAGCCGGGGGCGGGGTTTGCAAGCTTGTCCATGCGGGTTCTCCTTTGCCTCGGTCGAGGGGGGCGAACCTAAAGTGTGTCGGGCAAGCCTGTCCCGCAAGGCTGATGCCTGCCTTGCCTGTTGAGCCAGGCCCTTGACAGCAAACCGGCTGGAATCAGGCAGCTGCCTGGAATGCGTCCATCAACCCGGCATACGCCGCGGCGATCCCGGCAACCGGATTCGTGCTTTTCGAGGCGGTTTCGACCTTGAGGGCGCCGCCGCCGGTCGGCAAGGTTAGAAGCAGGAACTGGCGATTGCCGCCATCGCCCACGGAGGCCGCGGCCACGTGCTGGCCCTCGCCCTCGTTTTGAACGCACATCTTGAAGAGCAAGGTACCGCCGACAGCCTCAAGGGCGCCGCCGACGACCTCAACGAATTCGTCTTCGGAAACAGTTTTGGGGTCCGGCACCAGATCGGCCAGACTTTCGGCAAGCGAATTTTCCAGAATCTCGTCGTCGAGTTGCGCGTCCATGCGAACCTCTGTCAGTCGCCAATCGCACCCCGCCCCGTTAACGAACCTTAACGCCGACGATGGCCGGATTATGGCGGTTTTCCACGTCATTTCAATCAAAGCACCGCTTCAGCCGGGTCGTGGCTGGACAATCCGTCGGTTCGTCCCACAATGGAACGAAAAGCATGACGCATGGCGTAGGGGAGGAACGGAATGCTTGGACTGATGCAGGAATGGCCGCTGCTTTGCCACAAGCTGATCGACAATGCGGCCCGGCAACACGGCGAACGCGAAATCGTCTCGCGTTCGATCGAGGGCCCGGTCGTCCGAACCAGCTATGCCAAGATCCATGGCCGTGCCCTGAAGGTCGCCCAGCGGCTCGAGCGCGATGGCTATGGCCACGGTGACCGCATCGCGACGTTGGCCTGGAATACGGCGCGCCACATCGAGGCCTGGTACGGCATCATGGGCATCGGCGCGATCTACCATACGCTCAATCCGCGCCTCTTTCCCGAGCAGATCACCTGGATCATGAACGACGCGCAGGACAAGGCTGTTTTCATCGACCTGACATTCGTGCCACTGCTGGAGAAGATCGCCGGTGCCGTCCGGTCGTTGAAGCAGGTGATCGTGCTGACAGACAAGGCACATATGCCGCAAACGGCGCTGCCGAATGTCGTTGCCTATGAAGAATGGCTGGCCGAAGCCGATGGCGACTTCACCTGGAAGACATTCGACGAAAACACCGCCGCCGGCATGTGCTACACCTCAGGCACGACCGGAGACCCGAAGGGCGTCCTCTACAGCCATCGCTCCAACGTGCTTCACGCCATGATCGCCGCCATGCCCGACGCGATGGGAATCTCGTCGCGCGACACCATCCTGGCGGTCGTCCCCATGTTCCATGCCAATGCCTGGGGCCTTGGCCAGAGCGCGCCGATGATCGGCGCCAAGCTGGTCATGCCCGGCTGCAAGATGGATGGCGCTTCGATCTATGAGTTGCTCGACACCGAGAAGGTAACGTTCAGTGCCGCCGTCCCGACCGTATGGATGATGCTGCTTCAATATCTGGAGGAGACCGGCAAGAAGCTTCCTTATCTCAGCAAGGTGGTCATTGGCGGCTCGTCCTGCCCGCGCGCGATCATGCAGAAATTCCAGGACAATTACGATGTCCAGGTCATCCATGCCTGGGGCATGACCGAAATGTCTCCGCTGGGCACGCTCTGCACCTTGAAGCCGGAATATGCCGGCCTCCAGGGCGAGGCCCGGCTCGATGTCCAGCAGAAGCAGGGTTATCCGCCTTTCGGCGTCGAGATGAAGGTGACCGATGACGACGGCAATGCACAGCCTTGGGACGGCAAGACGTTCGGACGCCTCAAGGTGCGCGGACCGGCCGTAGCCCGCGCCTATTATGGCGGCGCGGGTTCCGAACAGTTCGACAAAGAGGGCTGGTTCGATACGGGCGATGTCGCGCATATCGATGCCGGCGGCTATATGCAGATCACCGATCGCGCCAAGGATGTCATCAAATCCGGTGGCGAATGGATTTCGACCATCGACCTGGAGAATCTGGCCGTTGGCCATCCGGATGTGGCTGAAGCGGCGGCCATCGGCGTTGCCCATTCGAAATGGGGCGAGCGGCCCTTGCTGGTCATCGTCCGCAAGCCGGGCAAGGACCCAACCAAGACGGACATCCTCGAATTCATGGACGGCAAGGTGGCAAAATGGTGGATGCCCGACGATGTCGCCTTCGTCGGCGAGATCCCCCACACCGCCGCCGGCAAGATCCAGAAGACAGCGTTGCGCCAGCAATTCAGGGATTACCGCTTGCCGACGGATTGATGGAGATGTTGCGTCTTCACCTCAAGCCGGGGCGAAAAGAACATGGGGAGAGGCGGAACCGCTTCAACCCGCGCGCTCTTTGCTCTAAGCCTCCGTTCGGGTTGGGGCAGTACAGAGAATAATGGCTAGTATTCGGGAACGGCAAACGTCGAAGGCGGCCGGCTGGTCGCGGCGGACCGGGGCTTTTTCAGCGGTCCTGCTGCTGACCGTCTTCATAGGTCATCGATATGACCTCGTCGAAACTCCGGCTTTCCTGTGGGTGCTCGGCATTGTCGCCCTGCTTGCGGCCCTTGCGCTGCTGTTTGCCGGGTTGGCCTTTTCGAGGCTGTGGCATTTCGGCGACCGTGGCGGCCGCGACCTCACCGTCGGTGCATTGCTGGCGATCCTGGTGCTCGTTCCCTTCGGCATTGCCGCCTATTGGGCGGCAACCTATCCGCCGCTCCGGGACATCTCGACGGACCTCGACGATCCTCCCGTGCTCGACGTTTCCGCGCGGACCAAGGATATGAATGAACTTTCGCCGGCGACGCCCGGCGAGCAAAGGTTGCAAACCGAAAGTTACCCGCTTGTCACCGGGCGCAGCTACAGCCTGCCTTTCGATCGCATCGTGGACGCCGTCGAAACAGTGGTCGACAGGCACGATTGGCAACTCACGGCACCTTACCCCGACGCAACCGGGCAAAGTCAGGTGACGATCAACGCCATGGCAAAGAATTTCATCATTGACCTACCCGTCGACGTGGCCATCCGTGTGACCGACGACGGCGATACGGTCACCGTCGATATGCGATCGGCCTCGCGTTACGGCCGGTACGACCTTGGCGACAATGCTGCGCGTATCGTCGGGTTCCTGGCGGAACTGGACCAGGAAGTCGCCGGTCAAGTGGGTGTCGATCAGTAAGATCACACAGGCATGAAGGTACCGTCGATTGCCGGGGCGCCATAGGTGCTGACCAAATCGCGCGCCACCAGGTCTTCCAGATGAGCAAGTACGGACAGGCCGGCCGCGCCGTGCAGGCGTGGATCGGTATCACGGTAGATCGCCCTGACCATGTCCTTGATCGTGCGATCGCCGCCCCTGATCCGTTCCAGGATCGCCCGCTCGCGCATCTTCCTATGGGTCTTCAATCCTCGCATGAAACTGCGCGGTGCCGTCACCGGCCCACCATGGCCGGGCAGCAGCAGGCGGTCGTCGCGTTCGATCAGCCGGTCCAGCGAGGCCATGTAATCGGCCATGGCGCCGTCCGGTGGCGCCACGATGCTGGTCGACCACGCCATCACATGGTCGGCCGAAAACAGGATGCCGGTTCCCTCCAGTGCAAACGCCGCATGATTGGCGGTGTGGCCGGGGGTCAGGATCGTTCGCAGCGACCAACCGTCGCCATCGACAACCCCGTCGTCGGGAAGCGCGACATCCGGAACAAAATCGGTGTCGGCGCTGGCGTCGAGCGGATTGACCTCGCCGATCAGCATCGACCGGGCCGGACGATGTGGACCCTCGGCCAGAACCACGGCGCCCGTATGCTGTTTCAACCGGGCCGCCAGCGGGGAATGGTCGCGATGCGTATGGCTGACGAAGATGTGGCTGACCGGCCTGCCACCTATGACATCGAGCAGTGTCCGAAAATGCGCGTCATCGTCCGGCCCCGGATCGATTACCGCCAGCGTGTCCTGCCCGACAACGTAGCTGTTGGTGCCATGAAAGGTGAAGGGGCTGGGATTGGGCGCGGTGACGCGAAGCACGCCGGGAGCCACGGCTACACCTTCCCCATAGGAGGGATCGAAACGGGCATCGAACTCAAGGGCCATGGCATGGTGCTCTGTTGGTGAGGCGGCAAAAGCGATTGCCGCATAACACGGAAGCCAATATAGGAAAACGCGAGGCCGCGATCATCAGGAAGCGGCAACCGGAATGGGGATGACCATGGCAATTGCAACAACGATGCGCCCGCTTGTTTCTCTGGCTCTGCCCGAAAAAGGCGTGACCCGGCTGGCGACACAGCTCTTCCTGGCCATTGTCGGCACGCTGCTGCTGACCGTGTCGGCCAAGACGAAGGTGGTGCTCGGCCCCGTCGACATCTCGATGCAGACGCTGGCGGTCCTCCTGATCGCCGCCGCGTTCGGCTTGCGCCTTGGCGTTGCCACCCTGCTTCTCTACATGGCCGAAGGTGCCATGGGCTTTCCTGTCTTCCAGGGCACCCCGGAAAAGGGCCTCGGCATCGCCTACATGCTCGGCTCGACCGGCGGCTATCTTGCCGGCTTCGTGGTCATGGCGGCGATCGTCGGCTGGGCCGCGGATCGCGGCTGGGACCGCAACCCGGTCAAGCTGCTTGGCGCGATGCTGGTGGCTGAAGTCATCATGATGGCGATGGGCTTTGCCTGGCTGGCGCAGCTGATCGGCCCTGAGAAGGCGTGGCAGTTTGGCGTGATGCCTTTTGTCGTCGGCGATCTGATCAAGGTTGCGCTGGCTGCGAGCCTTGTGCCCGCCGTCTGGTCGCTGCTGCCGAAGCGCGGCTGAGTTCTCAGCAACATCGTTGATACCGGCCATCGCCAGGCAATCGCAGGTTGCCTGGCGATGGCTTTTTCAGGCTGCTGAAACAATTCTGAAACGAACACCTATCTGACTCGATTCTAGCCTGCGAGAGATTGCGGGCGCCCGATCCTCCAATCGGGAACAGGCTTCGCCCTTGCTGCCTTCGCGGGGGGCTTTACCCAAGACCAAAGCGCCATCGTGCTATTGCCCGCCCGCACAACGCTCGCGCTGGCCGATGGCCTACCACCTCTCGGATATGCGTTTGGCTCTGATCCGAAGCTCCTGATGAAGCATCGACTTCATGGCACCGAATCGCCGTCGTTGCCGTAAACCCGATAGCAGAGCCGGGCAGGCTGCATGATGACACGGTATTGGCGTGCGGCAGCTGAGCCGGCGTGACGACGCGTCGCACCAAAGGGGCAGCTTCGCAAGCGCGAGGTTTTTCGAGGTCGAGAATGTCGATGGTCAGGGTCTCGGGCCAATAGAACAGCCGTATGTATATCCCATAAAATCTATTCTAGATGAAACATGTACTGCCGAAATACAATAATATACAAAGATCAGTATGTAAAACTGGTTTATGTCGGCTTTCAGTCGAATCCAGGAAAGTCAGAACGTTGTTCCAGGAGGTTTTGGCATGTTAGAGGATGATTGAATGGCGTTGTGTGGATTATTGTGTAGCAGCCACTTGATGGTCAATCCGTACTGACGTAGTTCTGATTCTCGATTGCGTTGGAAATAACGAAGGCGATGCGTTTTGATTCGATCGGACCAGGCGGCCAGAATGCCAAATGCATCGCGACAGTTGCCCTCCGCCTATCCAGCAACGCGTTGGTATGCCGCCGGTGTTTTTCCTGGAAAAGAAAGCATCGCTGAACAGAATCTCCAAAAGCAGGGCTTTGCTTCTTTTGTGCCCCGCTATGGGAAGACCGTTCGTCACGCCCGTCGCCTGGAGACGCGCGCCGCGGCATATTTCCCGGGCTACATGTTCGTGGCTCTGGACATTGGTTTGCAGCGCTGGCGCTCGATCAACGGCACGTTCGGCGTCCGGTCCCTGGTCATGCAGGCTGAGCGGCCATTGCCGGTCCCGCCTGGCCTTGTCGAGCGGTTCATCGCGTCGACCGGAGAAGACGGCTTGCTCGATTTCAGGGCGGGCCTTGTCGCGGGCGGGTCGGTTCGGATTCTTTCGGGTCCTTTCGCGGAGATGATCGGCCGTCTCGACCGGCTCGATTCGACTGGCCGGGCCCGGGTGCTGATCGCGATCATGAATGGTGAAATCCCAGTGGATCTGGAGTCCAGGGACCTCGTCGCGCTGGCATAACCGGAAGGCGTCAACGCCCGGTGTGTGTGGTGTAAAGTGTAGCAGAATCAGCTCTCGGGTTTTCACCCGGGAGTGCGGTAGCCGTTATTTGACAGAGTAACTGCTAATACAAGTCCGGGCTGAAGCGGACTTGACCGATCCGGGACATATACAAGTGTCCGGTGCCGCTCATCAGGTGACCATACCGCGATCGGGCGGCTGCAAACCCAAAATCTCCAAGTCCAGAGAATTGACAGGGTACGACCTGACAAACCTGAACGCCTCCACCATGAACCTGCCCAACCAGAGGCACCTGCTGCTGCGGATGCGCTTCCAGTTGCTGGGCGGGCTGACGTTTGCGATCCTGCTGCCGGCGTTGATCCGCATGTCATTCGACCCGGCGGTGATCTACTCACCCAACATGCAGATGACGATCGCCGCGGCATTCATCGCGCATACGACAGGATACCTGGCCCACAAGCGTATCGGCAATTTCCCCGGCGTGGCGGCCACCGGCTACATCCTGCCGACCTTCGCCTTGTCCTACGGCGTGGTGTTCTTGACGATCTTCTTCTTCCGCATCGACTACAGCCGGTTCCAGGCGGCGGCCAGCTTCATCCAGTCGACACTGTGGTATTTTGGCCTGAGCCTTGCCACCAGGCGGCTTGATCCGTACCGCCTGGGCATCATTCCCGGCGGCGATGTCGACAAGCTTGAAAGCATTTCGGGCGTGAGCTGGCACTGGATACGGTCGCCCGACGAGATTGTGCAGTATGCCAGTGGCGTGGTGGCCGATCTTCGCGCCGACCTTTCGGATGAATGGGAGCGCTACATTGCCGACCGCGCGCTGTCGGGAACACCCGTCTACCACGTCAAGCAGATCACCGAGTCGCTCACCGGGCGCGTCGAGATCGAGCACCTCTCCGAAAACACGCTTGGGTCACTCAACCCGAACCAGGCCTACCTCAAGATAAAGCAGGCGATCGACTGGATGGCGGCGCTGTTCGTCCTGGTCGTTTTTTCGCCGGTGTTTGGATTGGTGGCGCTCGCGATCAGGCTTGAATCACGTGGCCCGGCTTTGTTCAGGCAAGACAGGATGGGCTACAGGGGCGCCGTCTACACGGTCTACAAGTTCAGGACGATGCGGCTCGCCGCTCCCGCAGGCGACGAAAAGGAAAAGGCGATCACCAGGGCTGGCGATGCGCGCATCACGCGCCTTGGGCGGTTCCTCAGAAAATCGCGGATCGACGAGTTGCCGCAGGCCATCAACATCCTGCGCGGCGAAATGAGCTGGATCGGGCCGCGCCCCGAAGCGCTCGTTCTGTCCCAGTGGTACGAGGCGGAGCTGCCGTTCTATCGCTACAGGCACATCGTTCGGCCCGGCATCACCGGATGGGCGCAGGTCAACCAGGGCCATGTGGCGGCGGTCGAGGAAGTCCTGGAGAAGCTCCACTACGACTTCTACTACATCAAGAATTTCTCGCCGTGGCTCGACGTTCTCATCGTGTTTCGCACCGTCCGCACCATGCTGACCGGCTTTGGCGCGCGATAGCCGGCCGTGAACCTTCAACCAGATCGGGAGCGCGGAATTTCCCGCGAAACAGTCGAATAGGAACGATGGCGAAGAAAACAGCACTCATCACCGGCGTCACCGGCCAGGACGGCGCCTATCTGGCGCAACTGCTCCTGGCCAAGGGCTACGATGTCCATGGCATCAAGCGGCGCTCCTCCTCATTCAACACCGGCCGCATCGACAATCTCTACCAGGACCCGCATGAGGAGAATGTGCGGCTCTCGCTTCACTATGGCGACATGACCGATGCTACCAACCTCATCCGCATCGTGCAGGAAGTGCAGCCGGACGAGATCTACAATCTGGCGGCACAGTCGCACGTGCAGGTGAGCTTCGAGACCGCCGAATACACGGCGAATGCCGACGCGCTGGGCACGCTGCGGCTTCTGGAGGCGGTGCGGCTGCTCGGTCTCGCCGGCAAGACGCGTTTCTATCAGGCGTCGACCTCCGAACTCTACGGCAAGGTCCAGGAAATACCGCAGAGGGAGACGACGCCGTTCTATCCGCGCTCGCCCTACGCGGCGGCAAAGATCTATGCCTACTGGATAACCGTGAACTACCGCGAAGCCTACGGCATCCATGCCTCCAACGGCATTCTGTTCAACCATGAGAGCCCGATGCGCGGCGAGACCTTCGTCACCCGCAAGGTCACCCGGGCGGCCGCGGCAATCAGCCTGGGCCTGCAGGACAAGCTCTATCTCGGCAACCTCTCCGCCGAGCGTGATTGGGGCCACGCGCGCGACTATGTCGAAGGCATGTGGCGGATCGTGCAGCAGGATGTTCCCGACGACTACGTGCTGGCCACCGGCGTGAAGAACTCCGTTCGCCGCTTCGTCGAACTGGCCTTTGCCGAAGTCGGCATCGACATCCAGTGGACTGGATCGGGCATCGATGAAAAAGGCATCGATGCCAAGTCCGGCCGCGTCCTGGTCGAGGTCGATCCGCGCTATTTCAGGCCAACCGAGGTGGAGCTTCTCATAGGCGATCCCTCGAAAGCTGAAAAAAAGCTGGGCTGGAAGGCGACGACACCGCTGGCCGAGATGGTCGGCGAAATGGTGCGCTCCGATCTCGTGGCCGTCAAGCGCGAGGCCGAGCACCGGCGCCTCGATGAAGAGCATGTTCGCGTTGCGGCCCAGTAAGGGACTATCGGCCACGCTGGCATGAAGATCTCGGTCCTTACGGTCTGCCGCAATTCGGCGGCGACGATCAGGCATACGCTCGACAGCTTCTTTGCCCAGGACCACGCGGCCAAGGAGCTGGTGATCGTCGACGGCGGTTCGTCGGACGAGACGCTGGCGATCATCGCCACCTACCCACAGGATCGGACCCAATTGCTGAGCGAGCCCGACAGCGGCATGTATGATGCGCTGAACAAGGGGCTGCGCCTCTACACTGGGGAAGCGGTGGGCGTGCTGAACTCCGACGATTGCTTCCACGACCGCTCGGTGCTGGCCCGGATTTCTGCAGGACTGGAAGAGGCCGACATCGTGCATGGCCACCTGGATTTCGTCGAAGACCATCAGGCCAGGCGCGTGGTGCGCCGCTGGCGTGCCGCGCCAAGGCCAGCCAGGGGGTTCCGGACCGGATGGATGCCCGCCCACCCGACATTCTATGTCCGGCGCAAGGTGGCGGAAACGGTGGGGCCATTCGACCTCAGCCTGAAGGTGGCCTCGGACTACGACTGGATGCTGCGCGCGGTGGAACTGCACGGCTTCAACAGCACGGTTGCCGGTCACACATTGGTGGACATGATGATAGGCGGCGCCAGCACGCACAGCCTTCGCTCGCATGTCCGGCACAATCTCGAGGCACTGCGCTCGCGCCGACAATGGCTGGGGGCAGGGCCTGTTGACTATGCGCTGATAGCGAAGCCCATGCGGAAGATTCGTCAATTTCTACTGTGACCTTAAGCAGCATGAAAGCGTCGGATGGTCATGAGAACCTCATATTTATGGAAAAACTGGCAAAGTTAAATACAAAATGCCGAAACGGACGAATTTAGATTGTCGCGCGTAGCAATTTTGATCGCTTGCTATAATAGAGCAAGTATGACGCTCTCCGTATTGGAGATGCTGAAACAAGCGTCGGCGTGCGCGCCTGGTCACGAGATTAAGGTTTTTTTGCTTGATGATGGATCTACGGATGGTACCGGCGATCTGGTCAGAGAGAAATATCAAAATGTCAAAATTATCCAGGGAACAGGCAGTCTATTTTGGAATCGGGGCATGTGTGCAGCATATACTGCTGCTGCGTCTTCCAGTTCAGAGTGGGATTCATACGCATTAATGAATGATGATTTGGTCACAACCCCGGAGATGTTCTTAGAAATCCTGGAGGCTCATCTTCGCGAGAATAGAGTCAGGCCTTCCATAATGGTTGGTTCCATAGAATCGCCAGAGGGCGAGCTTTTGTATGGTGGGTATTTTCGGCTAAGTTGGTTCTCCCCCCTTAATATAAAAAGAGCCCAGCCAAATCCGACGGCTCTGACAAATGTCGACACTATGAACGGAAATCTCGTCTTCGTTCCTGGCGCCATCATGAATCAGCTAGGCGGCTTAAACCCGGTGTATCATCATGCCTATGGAGATATCGATCTTGGATATCGAGCGCGTAAAATCGGCTGCGATATATTATTATACTTTAAGGTGGTAGGGGCAACAAGCAAGAATAAAGATATTAGGAATATCCTTCTGCCTTTATCTATTGCTAGTAGAATTAAATACTTGTTTGGATATCCAAGGGGAATTTATCAATATTGTTCATTTGTATTTGACCATGGATGTAAGATTCTTTTGCCTTTATACTTAGTTAATACAATATTAAATAGGATAAAGATGTCAATTTGGCTTTCTTAATTATGTATTTTGATATAATTAATTTTTATACGATGGGTAGCGCGATTATTCCTTCTGTATTTCTGACAATGGAGTGAATACATGCAGAAAATTCTTGCAGCCCTCGGTGCTTTTGCTGCACCGGCGGCATATTTCGCAGGTCGGGCAATAGGAAGCCCCGCTCTCTCCGCTCTCTCCGTTCAATTGGATCATCACTACTTGCGCGGGTATGCGTCTAAGTTGCAGTCGGAGAATGTCAAATCTGAAATGTTCAGCCGATTTTCGCAAGCGGCGAAGCTTTGTGCATCTGGAAAGAAGGCCATAGATAACGAGTTAATCAAAGTATTTCCCATGTCGCATGGGCAATTGCTCCAAGATGTAGTTTGCATGGTTCTCCATGAAGGGAAGCGCGATGGCTATTTCGTGGAAATTGGAGTGGGCGACGGAACGAAATACTCGAACACGTTGATGTTGGAGCGCGATTTCGGTTGGCGAGGAGTTCTTGCTGAGCCTGCGGCAATGTTTCACGATAGCATCAGTAAGTCGCGAGCGGCTATCCTGGATCGGCGCGCGGTTAGTGACAAAACCGGCGATACTCTTGTATTCCAGCAGGACAATGAGGTCGGTGAGTTGTCGGGCTTTGCCGGTGCTAAAGAGTCAATAATCGGGAAAGATATATCGAGATACATCGTTGATACCATAAGTTTCGATGATCTAATGGATGAGCATGGTGCACCGAATGAGATAGATTACGTATCCATAGATACGGAAGGGTCTGAATTGCTTATTCTTGATGGAATGTCAATGAAGAAAAGGAATATATCATTTATAACTATTGAGCACAATTTTAGCAGGAAAAGAATTAAGGATTTTGATACATTTTTCTATAAAAATGGTTACAGAAGAATACTTAAAGAATTATCTCAGTTTGACTGCTGGTATGTCATTAATGGTTTTGCTGATGACGTTTATTAGGGGGTCGGCGGCTATATTGTGGTGGTTTTTCATTAATTTAGATTTTTGTATTATTTTAAATATATGCCTGTGAATAGCATTCGCCGCGGCACTATCCGCTTCGAAGCCGGCGGTCTTGCCCGGAACACCCTGTTTGCCCTCGGACAGAGTCTGGCGGTGGCGATCTGCTTGTTCCTTTCGTACAGGTTGGTGGTTGCCCATGTTGGCCTAGAGCGTTTTGGCGTCTGGTCGCTGCTTCTTGCTGGCTCAGCTATGGTTCGCATTGGCGATGTTAGCGGCGGTGGCGCGCTAGCGCGTTTCGTCGCGGAAGCTTCGCGAACTAGCGATCCTAGCCGCCCGCGCGACGTTGTGCACACGGTGATCCTAACGAGCCTTGCTTTTAACGCCGCAATCGCTCTCGTTTTGTGGCTCGGCGCACCGAGCGTTCTGCCGCTCATCGTGACGCCGTCCCACCTAGCTGAAGCACATGCGCTCGTGCCTTATGTCGTCGCGTCGATGGTGGTCGGAGCGCTCGCGGTCGCGGTCAGTTCAGGAATCGACGGAACTCAGCGTGCCGATCAGAGGGCTTTGGTGACCATTGTTGCATCGCTGGTTTTTCTCGGGGCATGTGCCTTGCTCGTACCGAGCTACGGCGTCCTTGGCTTCGGCGCAGCGCAAGTCCTGCAGCAGACAACAGTGCTGGCGCTAGGTTGGCTTGTACTGCGTCGGCATATTGCCGACCTCGGCTGGCTACCGTTGCGGTGGCGGCGCGATGCTTTTACCGAAACCTCAACGTACGCCCTGAAACTGAACGCCATAGGTGTAGCTGGCATGCTATTCGAGCCTCTGGCTAAGTTCGCCTTCAATCATGCTGGCGGGCCTGCACTCGTGGCGCTATACGAGCTAGCCGCGCGCCTCGTCGTACAGGTGCGAGCGCTCACGGTCTCAGCAGCTACGCCTCTTGTGCCGGCCTTCGCCAGGGTCAGTGTCGCGGATCCCAACTTCAAGCGCATGTTGGAGAGAGCGACCCGGATCGCCGCTTTCGCCGCAGTTGGTACGACAATTGCCACGCTTGTCGGCGCGCCAGTTATGAGCCTCATCGTGCTTGGGCATCTTTCGCCCGAACTTCTTGCTATGAACTCTGCGCTGACAGCCGCATGGTCTATCAATATCCTTGTCGTGCCGATCTATTTCGCCGCGCAGGGAGTTGGCGTTTTGCGTTGGAACTTTGTAAGCCACGCCGCCATCGCTCTATCGACGGTGTTTGGGGTGTTTCTTCTGGTCCCGCCATTCGGCCCGGCGGGACTTATCGCCGCAATCGTCGCAGGCGTCATCTTGAGCATGATCATCGTGCTATTTGGGAATGCCCATGCCTTGGGGGTTGTAGGTGTGGTGAGGGGGCTCTGGCGAGAGTTGTTGGGAGCAAGTGCTCTCATCGTGCTGCTCAGTTCGATAGCGTACGCTGTCGCCACCTTGTCCGCAGGCTGAGATGATTCCGTTATGGTTCACGCCACTGCAGTCGAGCCTCCCAGTGAGGCTGACTGCTGACGAAAGCTCTGATGTAGACTAGGTAGGGGCGATAAAACGGAAAGCATCACCTCGGTAAGAAAAAGACTTTAGCTACCCCGCCAATGGTACCTTATCGGATAGGATCGAACGTGCGGCTTGAGACTGAATGGAAGATGGTGAAAATTTGGATTGCGCCTAATGAATAGGGGGTTCGCGATTGTTTTTGTCGCGATATTTACTTTTGGATCGGTTGGCGTCGGTCTTTTGAAGGAGTTTGGGTTCCTAGATTATTCATTCTTTGTAAGAGACGTTACGCTTACTTGGGATTACAGTATAGCTGCGTCGATGTGTGTATTTTATGCGTTATTCGTATTTGTATTTCGCTGGTGTTTAGGTTTGAATTTCTCGATTAAGCAGTCTAATATTAGAATTGGCGCAAATCCAATTGTTGGAAATAACGTTGTTGAGGCGGCGACCGTTTCCATGCTTGTGGTCGCCGGCCTTTGGATATGGCTATTCTATGCGGATCAGATGGAGATGACGTTAGTCGGGCGTCATTCAGGAAATGCTGTAATACCTCGCGTCGGCTTGGTTTGTGGAGTTTTGTTAATTCTAGTTTCTTCCAGATTTGCCTTCTCCGTAAGGTACCCTTTGTTTGCCTTTGCGTTATTCTTCTCTACGATTTATCCAGCAATGACGGCGAGCCGTGCTGTGGCTGTCCCTTTTCTGGCGGTTGCAACGGTTTCGTGGCTTCACAAGAGGCGTGCTGAAGCAGTTGTGTTTGGCTGGTTGGCCTTGGTTTCATTGAACCTGTCATTCACAACTCGTAGCATTCCATCGTTTTGGGGCTTTTGGCACGGCTTTCAGGATACGATTTTCTCCCTAGAAGCGCTCAATGCTATACCTTGGATAACCCAGGCCTCATTTGCGGGCCTCGATACTATTGTTGTGTCTCAGTGGAGAATGGGCGATCTGAGTTTTTCGTCGCTAATCCGATTTTTGACATATTACTCCCCAATGCCGTCTGTATTTCTAAGCGAGAGCTTGTATAGCAATAGCCTCAGCGATACGTTGGGTATATCCCGGGTCGCTGTGGGTATAAATTATGATATATATTCAGAGCCGCTGTTCTGGTTCGGTTATTCGGGGGTCGTTCTTGGGCCTTTTTTTCTTGCGCTGATGTCGTGTGCGCCTTTCCTTGCGTTGCGGATTGCATCGCCACTTGCCGGTAGTCGTTATCAAATCCTAGCTGTCCTGCCAGTTGCGTTGATGCTTATAGGCGGGCAAGTGTTCGCCATGAGGGCTGGCTCCCGGGCTGTTTGGCTAGTGATTCTACTTTGCTTGTTGTATCGAGCGCGCTCGTCGTGGATTGCCGGCCAGCATAGCAGGCGGGCCCGCTCGGAACGAGTTCAATAAGTTATGCCCAATGTCACGATTTTGCAGCCGGTTGTCCCGGCTTATCGCCTCGGCTTCTTTGAACGGCTTGCCGAGAGGTTGGGCGCTGGCTTCAGCGTCCACGCGTCTTTCGAGGACCTGGGGGCGTTGACTGACCGCGACGCAGTTCCTAGATGGGAGCGCTCACTTGGCCCGACCAAAAGGATCGGCCCGGGCCTTTACTGGCAAAGGGGGGCTCTAGCTGTACCATTGGCTAGGGGAGATATTGTAGTCATTTCCGGCGCTCCCCGCAGCCTGACAAACATACTTCTGCTTTTGAAGGCCAAGCTCCTTGGAGTTCGGACTGTATGGTGGGGGCACCTATGGAGTGCGACGAGCAAGCCATGGCGTGCCAGGTTGCGAATGCTGGTGATGCGGTTGCCAGATGCGATCCTGTTTTACACAAATGAAGAGATGACCGAGTATCGGTGCATACAGCGAACCCGCTCTCAGTCAGTCTTTGCTCTCGATAATGGTATCGAAACTGATGACATCGTTCGTTTGAGGAAACCATATCGTTCTGAGCATCGCACACGCGATCTGTTTTTCATCGGCCGGCTGACGCCAAAGGCTGGCCTAAGCCTCCTCTTTGAGGCACTGGCGCAACCAGACTGCGCTGGCGTTTCGCTCGATATAGTCGGAAGCGGCGAAACCGAGCTGCACTTGCGCTCACTTGCAGAGAGTCTCGGTCTGTCGGATCGCGTGCGTTGGCATGGTTCTACGACGGATGAGATGAGGATCGCGGCGATTGCCAACCAGTGCAGGCTATTTGTGTATCCGGGAAGTGTCGGATTGAGTCTTGTTCATGCACTCTCATACGGGTTGCCGGCAATTCTGCACGAGAACCGTCGAGAGCACATGCCGGAATACGCGGCGTTCAAGACCGGCGTTAACGGGTTGAATTTTCCGAGCAACGAGGCATCGGGTCTTTCGCAGGTGATCTCTCGGGCTTTGGGGGATTCTGAGCGTTTAAACAGAATGTCTGCCGCTGCTGTGCTCACGACCACAAATGCCTTCAACAGTGCTGTCATGGCTGAGCGATTTTGCGCGATGGTTGAAGCGCTGACTCGCGACGACGTTAAGGGCCGCTGAATTTGCGCCGGATGTCCATAGGTAAATGAACGCAATCAGGGTGGCATTTGTTACGGCGAGCCTGTCACGTCATGGGGCGGGCGTGGCCGCAGCAGTCGAGTCACTCTCGGCCGCCGTTGCAGCTCGGGGCCTCGACGTTCGCGTGTTTGGATCGAATGATCCCCTTTGGGAAGAAAGCGGCCCGGGCACTTGGAAAGGGGCAGAAGCTCTCGTTCTCCCAAGCTTTGGTCCTGCATCGTTCGGCTATGTGCCGCGATTGGTCACTGAGCTCCGAAAGTGGAACCCGGATATCGTTCATACCCACGGTCTCTGGATGCATCATTCGCGAAGCGTCTTGCAATGGGCACGTCAAACTGCAAAACCCGTGGTCGTGTCGCCACACGGGATGTTGGCGCCAAGGGCACTCGCCTTCTCTCCGGGAAAGAAACGGCTGAGCCGATGGCTCTATCAGGATTCCGCCCTGCGGCAGGCTCGTGTCCTTCATGCGACCAGCGCTGCGGAAGCTGAGGAGATTGTTGGCTTTGGTCTCAAGCAACCAATAGCGGTTATCCCGAACGGAATTGATCCTTCTGAAGATGAGCCAGCTCAACTCTCCGGGGATGCCGATAGACCTCGGGTCATATCGATCGGCCGCGTTCATCCTATAAAGGCTTTGGATCAGCTCGTTAAAGCGTGGGCAATGATCGAACCTGATTTCTCTGGATGGGATTTGAAGATTGTTGGGCCGAGTGAACTCGGTTACGCAGATCAATTGCAAGACCTCGCGAAGTCGCTCAATTTGAGGAATGTCGAAATCTCCGGCGCTGTATTCGGCGGGCAGAAAATCGATCTTCTCAGGCGCGCGGAGCTGTTCGCTTTGCCCAGCCTAACTGAGAACTTCGCGCTCACAGTGGCGGAGAGCCTGAGTTGCGGCACGCCCGTGATCTCCACCAAAGGCGCTCCATGGGCCGGGTTAGTGGCACATGGTTGCGGGTGGTGGATTGATCATGGTGTGGATGCGATGGCAACGACATTGCGGAGCGCCATGTCGCTTTCCGCGGACGAACGGCGGGCGATGGGCGCGCGTGGCCGAGAATGGATGGCGCGTGATTTTGGATGGGACAAGATTGGGCGTCAGACAGCGTCGGTCTATCGTTGGCTCGTTGAAGAAAATACAGATCGGCCAGAGTGCTTTTACAAGCGAGACCAAGGGAAATGAATTCAGGAAAGACGTCTGTCTGTAAGTGCCGGGAACCCGAAAAGTTGCGAGAGAAATGGCACTACCCAAATTAGAACGCCCCGGTCTTTCCGATAAATTCGCGCGATTGATATGGCGAGCGGTTTGGCTGCTTCTCTATCGGCCATCTCCGGTTCCTTGTCATTTTTGGCGCCGCTTCCTCCTGAGGCTGTTTGGTGCCCGGATTGGCGCCGGTGCCCACCCATATCCAAGTGCGCGCATTTGGGCCCCATGGAATCTGCTTATGGGGCGTGATAGCTGCCTGGCAGAGGGCGTCGAGTGCTACAATGTTGCGCGCATCCGGCTTGGGGAGCGTGCAATCGTAAGCCAGAGGTCATTTCTCTGCACGGCAAGCCACGACTACGACTCCGGCGATTTTGCACTGATTGGTGCGCCCATCGATCTGGGCGATGATTGCTGGGTTGCGGCGGAGGCCTTCATTGCTCCGGGCGTGATGATTGGAGCCGGCTCGGTCGTCCTGGCGCGGGCGGTCGTGACGCGTGACGTGGATCCCTGGTCGGTTGTTGGTGGAAACCCGGCCAAAAGGATCCGGCCGCGCCGGCGGGACGGGAAGGCGATGGCAAAGCCATGATGTCGATTGCGCGGCGGCGCCACGGTTGATGCAAGAAATTCACGCCATCATACTGACCTATAACGAAGAAAAGCATATCGAAAGGTGCATAAGAAGCATTGATAGTCATTGCACGAGCATTACCGTTGTCGACTGCGGATCAACGGATCGGACAGTTGATATCGCCAGAAGGCTCGGCGCATCCGTCATCGGCAATGATTGGGTGAATCACGCCACCCAAGTCAATTTTGCAATCGACCATCTCTCCAACTTGCCAGGTTGGTTGCTTCGGATCGACGCCGACGAAGTCCTCGAGACGCCACCAGAGCCGCTCGCGGTACTGGCCGAAAGGGTTGCAAGCGATGTGGACGGCATATTGATCCGCCGTCGAATCTATTTTCTGGGCTCTGCCATCAAGCGCGGCGGCATCGAGCCCAGCTGGCAGCTGCGGCTCTGGCGCAACGGGCGCGGCCGGTGCGAGCAAAGGTGGATGGATGAGCATATCGTCGTTGAGGGACTGACCCAGAAATCGGACGTCGTCATCTCGGATATCAATCTGAACTCCCTGACCTGGTGGACGGAAAAGCACAATGCCTATGCCTCCCGGGAAGCCATAGATATTCTGGCCCGATCTCATGGCTTCTCCGGAATGGACAACCGACAGGAGAGGGGAGGCAGGCTTGCTCTTCAGGCAAGAGCCAAGCGGTTCATCAAGAATTCTGTCTATCTGCGAATGCCCACCGGGCTTCGTTCGGCGCTATACTTTCTTTACAGATACATCGTTCGCCTGGGCTTTCTCGACGGGCGGGCTGGTTTCTATTTCCATGTCCTGCAGGGGTTCTGGTATCGCACCCTGGTTGATGCCAAGGTCAGCGAAATCATAAGCGAGTCCGCCACGGAAGGTGTTTCCATTGTGGAGGCTATCAAAAGGAAAACCGGCATCGATCCGCTGTCCGGCCAGCGCACAGGCGGTGGTCAGGCCGGGGAGGGGCGTCGCTTGAAGTCATGACGGGGCGGTTTTGTCTTTCAGAAAAATAGGCCTGCTTGCACTTGTGGTGTTGGTCTTTACCGTGGGTTTCATGGCCATCATCATGCAACAGAAAGGCGCGCCGCCGCCCCCTAAACCCGTTGCCGTCGTTCAGCCCTTCGACGGCAAGCTCAACATCCAGGCCATCGATGACCTCCGCGTCGGTGGCCGCAAGATCCTGCTCTGCGGTGCCGCCTTCACGAAGCCGCAGGCGTTGCGGCAGCTGATCACGCAGGCGGCGCGGCGCGATTATCAAGGGCTTGCGGTCACCTGCAAGCCGGTCGGCGCCGGCACGCCTTGTGACGGCAAGGTCGCGTCCAGGTTCGGTGATGCTCTTGTTGTGCAATGTCTGACGCCGGACGGTGCGGATCTGGCTGCAAGGCTCACCCAGGGCGGCATGCTGTGCGGCCAGCCGGCACAGGCGGGCGATGCCTACAAGCCGTGCTGACCAGGCATCGGCCTGATTGCCCCGGGCTTCGCTGGTAGCCCGTCAACGGGCTGTGTGCCTGGGTGCGGGATGGGGACGGGCGAGCGCCCTTGTCATCAGTACAATACAATGTAATTCGCATATGCACGGCAATGCCGTTGTTTTGTCAATTTCGGAGAAATACACATAAACAGTGGCGTATAGCTCTCGATAAGCCTTCGATTGATTACAATCACGTTGACATGATATTCTGAGTTGATTTTGAATGAGTTGGAAGTTCGTAACCAAAAATCAGAAATGGTCTATTCGGTCCGGCTAAATTACTGTAGTCATTGAGGCACGCAGAGGTGAAAAATCGTCTCGCATGTGCGAAATGGGTTGGAATTAAGGTCAAAAGCTGTTACGGGCTGATTTAGGTACCTTTGATTTGGGCGGGTCTGAGGGTACGCAGGACAATGAGGATCCAAGACAGATGAACCTTGTTATGAAAAGCGCGCTGGCCGGATTTGTCGCTACCGTTGCATTGGTTCCGGTTTCGTCATTCGCCGAGGAGGCGGCATGCAGCTGCGCGACCGCCTACCAGGGGTCGGCAAGCGCGATCGGGTCCATTCTGCGCGTCGATGGCGACGTGATGGTGGCGCAGACGGCTGGTTATGGTCCTGCCAAGGCGGGAAGCGCCCTGGATTTCGGCAGCCGTGTCGTGGTCGGCCCCAAGGGGATTGCATCCGTCCGTGTCGGCGGCTGCAATCTTGATGTGCCGGCGAATTCGACCCTCGATATTTCCCGCGTCGAGAACAACATCTGCCTCAGGGTCGTGGGCTCGGAGCATACGGCCGCCATTCCGTCGAATGGTGGTGGCGGGTTTGGCCCGCCGGAGATGATTTTTACGGGCGCGCTCCTCACCAGTGGCGTGCTTGCGGCAACGCAGGATGATGGCAACGGCGTCAGCCGCTAAGGTATAGGGTCGCGGCCACGGAGCTGTTCTGGCTTTTGTGGGGCGCGGTCGCGACGCCTGGATTTGATGGGGTTGAGTATTTCGGCGCCGGGCAATGTGGTTTATCTGGTTCGTTAACCATATCGCTTTAGCTTTTGATTGGCGCGATGTGGTTTGCCCTGGCGGGGCGGGGTTCTAGAGGGGTGGGCATGAAAGTTTGTCATCGGCTTGGGGTTGGCTTCGCCTTCGTGGCAGTGATCGCCGGCGCTTCTTTTTCGGCATCTGGCAGCGCATTCGCGCAGGCTGCGAAGTCGTGCTCCTGCCTCGCGGCGATGCCCGTTACCGGCAGCGCCGTCGGCGCGATCACGCAGGTCAGTGGCGATGTGCAGATGTCCCAGGCCGGCGGTTACGCGCCGGTGAAGGGCGAGGCGCCGGTTTATTCGGGCGCGCGCATCATGACAGGGGCGCAGGCTTCCGCGTCGCTGAGCGTCGGCGCGAATTGCGCGCTCGATGTTCCCGCGAACGCGACCGTGATGGTTGATCCGGTGGAGGGTGGCATGTGCGTGTCGCTCAATACGCCGGAAGCCACGGTCGTGCCTGCCGGTTCGGGGCCTGGCCTAGTGCCGGTTCTGCTGGGCGGTGGCGCTGTCGGCGGCGCGGCGGCACTGATCCTCAGCCTGCACGATGACGACAATTCTGTCAGCAGGTAGCCGGAGCTGACGCCAGTCGTCTTGTTGATTTTGTCAAATGCGTCATTCGCCATCGCGGGTGACGCATTTGTCTTTTGCCGGGGTGGAATGGCTGCCTTGTCTCGGGGCAGCGAGAAACGCTAATGATCGATCTGCATTCCCATATCCTGCCGGGCCTCGACGACGGTTCGCCAAGTCTTGCTGAATCGCTCCAGATGGCGCGGCAGGCGGTGGCTGATGGGACGACCGAGATGGCGTGCACGCCGCATATCACGCCGGGCATTTATGAGAACGCAACGGCGAACATCGCCCGCGCCGTTCAGGCCCTGGAACAGGAGTTGCGCGGTGCCGGCATACCGCTTGTGCTGCATGTCGGCGCCGATGTTCATGTAGCGCCTGATCTTCCCGAGCGATTGGCTGAAGGCTCCGTGCCGACGTTGAACAGCTCCCGCTATTTTCTATTCGAGCCGCCGCATCATGTTCTGCCACCGCGCCTGGAAGAACTTGCCGCGCGGCTCATCAATTCCGGCTTCGTCCCGATTCTTACCCATCCCGAGCGCCTGACCTGGATCAAGGCCAATTACGATGTTGTTGAAAGATTGAACGCGGCAGGCTGTCTTATCCAGATTACCGCCGACTCAGTTATCGGTGCTTTTGGACGTTCGGCACTTTACTATTCGGAAAAGCTGATAGACGAAGGTAGAGTGGATATTATTGCGTCGGACACCCATGGTGCCAGGCGGCGGCGGCCCGGCCTGTCCCAGGCGGTTGTCGCCGCGGCGAAGCGATGCGGGGAAGATGAGGTCTACAATATGGTGGTGAAGCGCCCGAACGACATATTGGCGAACCGTCCGCTTGAGCCCATTGGCAAGGCGCATGCGAAAACTGGCGCAGCCAAAGCTGGGCGCTTCGCGGGATTGGGGCGGTTGTTCAAGGGTGGGTCGGTATGATCGGCGCTTGCTTCACGAAACGCCTGGCAGTGGCCGCGCTCCTCGCATTGTCCATGTCGGCTTGCTCAAGCACCTCGTCAACGCCGACATCAAGTTCGGTCGATGCGCTGCAACTCGCGTCAACGTCGACGCCGCTTTCGGGTGGGGGAGCCCTACGGGTCGTCAAGGACCTGCCCGCGCCGCAAAACACCCAGAATGGCAGCGAGCAGCCCTTGTCTCCAAACGATGTGCTCGAAGTGAACGTATTCCAGGTCGATAATCTGAACAGGACCGTCCAGGTCGATGCCAGCGGGCAGATTTCCCTTCCGCTCATCGGAACGCTGACCGCGGCGGGGAAGACCGTCCGGCAGCTCGAGAAGGAAATCGAGACCGCCTATGGCGCCAAGTATCTGCAGTCGCCCGATGTCACCATCTTCGTCAAGGAATCGATCGGCCAGCGCATAACGGTCGACGGCGAGGTCAACAGGGCCGGTATCTATCCGGTGTCGAGCAATGCCTCCCTGATCGATGCTGTGGCGCTTGCTGGGGGCTTCAATAACGTCGGCGATGCGGCGAAGGTCTTCGTCTACCGCAATATCGGTCAAAATACGCTGGTGGCGAATTACAATGTCGAGGAAATTCGTGCCGGCAAGAACCGTAATCCGCGGATCTATGGCGGCGACAAGGTTGTTGTGTTTGCCTCGAAATCCAAAATTGCTCTGAACAACCTCAAGGACGCACTTGGAGTTGCATCAAGCGCCGTAAGAATTGGCGTTCTTGCGCCATAGTCCGCGCCGCGGCCAACTCGAATTTATGTAACCCAGGACCGCCCGCACTATGCTCGATCGCAACAGTCAGCATCAAATCGCAGGTCCCGGACACGGTCAGGCTGTGTCCGCGGATCTCTATTATGATGGAGCGCAGAACTATAGCCCGTATGGCCGCGACCATTCCGATCAGGACCAGGGGTTCAATCCGCTCAGGCTGCTTTTCTACGTTGTTCAATATCGATGGCTGATTGTCATGATGGCCGCCGCCGGGCTCGTGGCCGGTGTCGTCGTGACCATGATGCAGACACCGAAGTATCAGGCGACGACCCAGCTGGAGGTTCTGGTCCCTTCGGCAAAGGTTTTCCAGGACATCGAGGTGGTTTCCGAAAACAGTGACGTGCGGGCCTTCCTGACCGCGCGTGAAAAGCTGAAAAGCCGTGCGCTGGCCCAGCGCGTGGTCTTCCAGTTGGGCCTGAGCGAAAAGCCCGATTTCCTGTTTCCGACGCCGGACTTCTCGCTCAGCAATATTTTCTATCGTGCCTTCGGGATTTCCAAATCGGCTTCCGTCGAGGAAAAAACGCCCGAGCAGCGCGAGACCATTGCGATCAACCGCATTCTGAATGATCTGACCGTCAATCTGGTGACCAACACCAGCCTGCTGTCGATCACCTTTGTCGACCAGAAACCGAAATATGCAAGTGACGTCGCCAACCAGATTGCGCAGAGCTTTATAGATCAGCGTGTCGACCAGACCAGCGAGACTTCCGATCTGGCGCGGCAGTTCATCCAGGAACAAGTCTTGCAGGTCAAGCAGAAGCTGCAGAAGTCCGAGGAGGAACTGGTTGCGTACGCCAAGGATGCGGGTATCACGATCACCGGCGATGACAAATCGCTGATAGGCTCGAACATCGAGGCCTTGAACACTGCGCTTGCCACGGCAATCCAGGACCGTCTCGATGCCGGACGAGTGGTGGACCAGATAGACAAGGGCCGCGGCGCAAGCCTGAGCCCGGTTCTTGAAAGCGTGGGTCTGCAGAAACTCAATGAAAAACTGGCGGATCTGACCAGCCAGTATCAGCAGAAGCTCGGGATACTGAAACCCGGCTTCCCGGAAATGCAGCAGCTGCAGTCGCAGATCAAGGAGTTACAGCGCCTCTATACCAACGGGGTCCTGGCGATTACGGATTCGCTGCGGCAGAAGTATCAGGAAGCGCAGAACAAGGAAGCCGACCTAAAGTCAAAACTCGCTGAGATGGAAAAGCAGCAGGTCGTCTTCAATGACAAGAACATCAAATACACGATCCTCAAGCGCGAGGTCGATTCGAACCGGTCGCAATACGATAGCCTCATCGCCAAGCTGAACGAGGTTGGCGTCAGCTCCGAACTCAAGACACAAAGTGCTGCCATCGTTGATTTCGCGACCCAGCCGGAGCGACCCTATTCACCACGCCTGAGTATCAATCTGGCCATTGCGCTGGCGCTGTTCATGGCGCTGAGCGCCTCGGTCATCTACATCATCGAGCTGTTGAACAACACCTTCACCAATCCCGAGCAGATCGAGAAGGAGCTCGGGCTGGCGATGCTCGGCATCTTGCCGATGGTCGATGACCGGGAGGTTGCGGCCAGCATCGCCGACCAGAAATCGGGGCTGTCGGAAGCCTACCGTTCGCTGCGCACGTCCCTGCAGTTCTCGGGCGCGGAAGGCGCACCACGATCGCTGCTGGTCACAAGCTCGGAGCCATCGGAGGGAAAGTCGACCACCTCGTTCAAGCTCGGCCAGGATTTTGCGGCTCTGGGCGCCAGGGTTCTCCTTGTCGACGGCGATCTTAGAAAGCCGAACCTCCATCGGCTGTTCGGCCTCGACAACACGATGGGCCTGAGCAACCTCCTCACCAACACCGTCCGCAAGGAGGATCTGGCAGGGATATTCAGGGCAACGAAATATCCCAACGTGGCTGTTTTGACCTCGGGAACAATCCCCCCGAACCCTGCCGACCTGCTGTCGTCACCGAAGATGGCGTTGATCATCACCAATCTTGGCAAGCGCTTCGACCTGGTCATCATCGATGCTCCGCCGGTAGTGGGGCTTTCGGATGCTCCCATTCTCAGCCGGCTTGCCGAAGGCACATTGATGGTGATCTCCACCAATCAGGTGACACGAAAGTCGGCGAAGACAGCATTGAAGCGTCTGCGGGCCGCAGGCGCTAATGTTGTGGGCGCCGCGATGTCCAAATTTTCCGTCAACAAGTTCGATTACAACTACGCCTATAAGTATATGAACTATCAGTATTACGAGTACGGATCGAATACTCCAAGGATTGAGGGCAAAGTCGATGACGGAGCAGACCATGCCGCTCATGCAAAATCTCCGGCGCTCAGGCGTTTTGTTCGTCGCATTCGCTCTGGTATTGGTGGCTTCATCGATCGGGCTAAGTCGATTTCTTGAGACCGAGACGCCTGCCGTTTCCCTGGCGCTCAATCCTCTGAACGTCGACGCGCTGATAGGTGAGATCGCTGGCGAACTGAATGACACAAGCAAGGCGCCTGATCTCGAGGCGTTGGCTACCAGGGCCGAGGGTGCGCTTCGCTTTGATGTCGGGGATGCGCGTCTCTACAGCCTGCTTGGCGAGATCAAGTATCGGCAGGGTGAAAGAGATCAGGCTTATGAGCTTTTCGACCGGGCTCGAAAGCTTTCCAAGACAGAAATACACGCGTTGCAGAGGTCGATTGGCCGTTCGGTTGAAACAGGCGATCTGTCAAAGGCCGTCGGCGAGATCGATATATTGCTGCGGCGCTGGCCGGACAGGTTCTCCGCCATCGCTGACGGGTTGCCGCTGATCCTCTCCAATCCTGGCGGCTACAAGGCAGTGCTGACGGCCATTACGGCGGAGGCGCCATGGCGAGCCAGCCTGTTCGCGTCCCTCGTCAAGACGCCGCAAGGACTCGATTCCGCGAATCGGCTGCTGCTCGATCTGACAGCGTCGGGCGCGCCGCCAAAACCGCGCGAGTTGTCCACCGTGATCGGCGGCTACATTCGTCAGAAACAATACGAGCCGGCATACCGGCTGTTTCTGTTCAGCCTGTCCGAGCAGGAGCGGAAATTGGGCGGATATATTTTCAATGGTAGCTTCGAACCCGTATTCAGTGGCAAGCCTTTCGACTGGCAGGTTCGTGACCAGTCGGGAATGGACGTCACCTTTGCAACATCCCAGGAGGCCGTCGAGGGCGAGCAAGGGGTGACAATCAGGTTCTTGAACACCCCGGTCAAGAACTCCGCCCTGCAGCAGTACATCGAATTGCCGCCAGGCTCCTACAAGATATCGCTTATCGCATCCGCGCGGAATCTGAAGCTTCCAAAGGATTTGTTCTGGTCGATCAGGTGTGTGGACCCGGCCGGCGAAATGGCGCGCTTCAAGATTCCCGAAGGCACCTTCAATCGCCAGACTCTAAGCCAGGATTTTTCGATTGGGCCGACTGCGTGCCCCATGCAGTTGTTGAGGCTGGAAACCGCCGCCATCGCCGAGAGCTGGCGGTATCGATATGTCGGCACATTGATCATGCATAAATTGAACATCGAGAGAATTTCGTCGTGAGCGAGCGGGCGTCGGAATGGGATAAATATCTCCTCGGCTCGGTTTTGTTTGTCTCCCTGCTGATTGGTGGGGGCACGGCAAGTGGCCTCTATACCGACACGCTGATCGAGATCATGGCGATCGTCACGGGGGCCGTGGTGTTTTCCCGGACACCGAGCCAGGGCGCTCCCAGATTTGCCGTGTGGTTGCTTTTCTTTGCCGGGGCGTTGCTGGTGCTTCAGGTTGTCCCGCTGCCCGCTGCCTTCTTCAGCCACTTACGGCCGGATTTTTTACTGGGCAATCCTTGGCTGGCCGGAGAAACCCGATTTCGGTTCGTCAGCGTGGGAGTCGGGCGAACGATAGAATGTCTGCTTTATCTTGTGGCATCGTCCGCCTTCTTCCTGAGCGTGACGCGTTTGCGCATCGAACAGGTTTATGGCCTGCTGCCGTTCTTTTTCATGGGCGTCATCTGCAACGGCCTGGCAGGGGCGATCCAGTATTCGCTCTCTAATGACATCGCCATCAAGGGATTGTTGCCTTTTACGATCAATGCCGGGCTTTTTGCCAATCAGAACCATTTTTCGGCTCTGCTTTTTGTTTCGATCCCTTTTGTCGTCTATTATGGTTTGTTCCGTGGGCACCTCGTATCTGGTGCGCTTGGACTGGTCACGCTTCTGCTGCTGCTTTTAGCCGCCGGGTCGCGTGCTGGCGTTCTCATCGGACTGGCGATCACTATGATATCCGTCATTTTTCTGGCCGCGCGCTCCAGGATAAGTGGGCTGGGCATCCTCGTGCTTTTCATCGGCCTTTCGATCTACACGATTGGCGCCTGGACGAAGATCGATGCAAAAGTGATTGATCCGGCTTTCGGGCGCGCCGAGTTTGCCCGCACCACCATCGATGGGATCAAGGAAAACTGGGTCACCGGTATCGGCTTCGGTAACTTCCAAAAGGCATATCAAGTATATGAAAAAGAGGGGATGATCTTCAGTTCGTACGTGAATCATGTCCACAATGACTATCTGGAAATAGCCTTCGAGGGCGGGATTCTTGCCGTTGTGTTGATGGCGATTTATTTCATGTTTCTTCTTGTTTCATATGCCGGAATTCGCCGTGAGCCGCTTCAGAAGGCGGCATTTCTCTCAGTATCTTTCCTACTTGTCCACTCGCTCGTCGACTATCCGTTGCGCACCGCCGCACTTGCGATGACGTTCGCCTATATGAACGCCATCATCTTTCATCGAGGATTCGCGGACCGCTCGAGTCAGAAGAGGGCGTTGATGGAGATCGATCACAATGGCGATAAGCTGTTTGTGCCGATCGGGGCCTCGTCTTAGTCAAAATGCTGCCCTTGTCGATCTGACAATTGGTGGCCCAACTACGAGCTCACCGATGTCCTCCGCCTGTTCAACTGGGAATCCGCGGAAACTCGTGCACTCGGTGATCAGCTTTATCCATCCGGCGGTTCGAGGATCTGCGGCTTTGTCTTGCATTCGCACGGTTGCTCCGTCCCGTTCTCGCCAGGGGTAATCCCGGCCTTTGTTCCTGCCCAAGATTGACAAGCCGTTCCGCGAAACCTAAGCAACGAGCAGCTTGTGTCAGGGCTGGGGCCACGACGATCCAAGGAGAGCCTGTTGAAAGGGATTATCCTTGCCGGAGGCAGTGGGACCCGGCTCTATCCGTTAACATTAGCGATATCCAAGCAAATCCTTCCGATATACGACAAGCCGATGATCTACTATCCGCTGAGCGTGTTGATGCTGGCGGGGATCCGCGAGATTCTTATCATCTCAACGCCGCGCGATTTGCCGGTTTTCCATGATCTGCTTGGCGACGGTTCGGAGTTCGGGCTCGAGTTGTCCTATGCGGAGCAGCCCCATCCCAACGGCTTGGCGGAAGCGTTCATCATCGGCCGCGACTTCATCGGCATGGACAGCGTGTCGATGATCCTTGGCGACAATATCTACTTCGGCGAGGGTCTGTCACGGCTCTGCCGAACCGCGGCTTCGCGCGAAAGCGGTGCGTCGGTATTCGCCTACCATGTCGATGATCCGCAGCGTTACGGCGTGGTCTCCTTCGAAAAGGGTACTGGCCAGGCGCTGACAATCGAGGAGAAGCCGCGGCAGCCAAAGTCCAACTGGGCCATCACGGGCCTCTATTTCTACGACAATGATGTCGTCAATATCGCTCCGACGATCCGGCCGTCAGAGCGTGGCGAGCTCGAGATCACCGCGATCAACAATGTCTACCTGGAACGTGGGCAGCTGCAGGTTCACCAGCTCGGCCGCGGCTATGCATGGCTCGACACCGGCACGCATGACAGCCTGCACGAAGCCTCGTCCTTCGTGCGAACGATCGAGCATCGTCAGGGTATCAAGGTAGCTTGCCCCGAGGAAATTGCCTTTGAACAGGGCTGGTTGACGGCGGACAAGGTTCTGCAACGTGCCGATCGCCTTGGCAAGAACGACTATGCCGCCTATCTGCGCCGGCGTGTCATCGACCTTTCGGAGGGCTAGGTGCTGGAAGTCAGGCCTCTTGGTCTCGACGGCGTGCTGGAAATCATGCCGAAGCGGTTCGGCGATGCTCGTGGGTTCTTCGTCGAAACCTATAATGCCCAGCGGTTTTCGGAGGCGGGCATCGACCTGCATTTCGTCCAGGACAATCACTCCTATTCCGCCGCTGCGGGCGTGCTGAGGGGGCTTCATTATCAGCTCCCGCCGCGCGCGCAGGACAAGCTTGTCCGCGTCATCCGCGGCAGGATTCTCGATGTTGCGGTCGATATTCGCAAGGGCTCGGGAACCTTTGGAAAATGGGTGGCGCTAGAGGTCTCCGCCGAGAAAGGCAACCAGATCCTGGTGCCCAAGGGCTTCGCGCACGGCTTCGTGACGCTCGTGCCGGACACCGAGGTTCTGTATAAGGTCACCGACACCTATTCGCCGGAGCATGACCGGTCGATCCGTTTCGACGATGCCACCATCGGCATCGACTGGCCTTCGCTGGCTGGCGGCTTTCAGCTTTCGGACAAGGACCTCAGGGCGCCAACGCTCGACGCCACCGAGGTGTTCGCATGAGGAGGGCGACATGAATTTCCTGGTTACCGGAGGCGCCGGCTTTATTGGTTCGGCCGTGTGCCGGCATTTGTGCGCCAATCCAGGCTACAACGTCACCAATCTCGACAAGCTCACCTATGCGGGAAATCTTGCCTCGCTGCGGCCAATCGAGAATGCGCACAATTACCGGTTCGAGCATGCCGACATTTGCGATGACAGGAGTGTCCTCGAGATACTGCATCGCCACGACATCGACATCGTGATGCATCTCGCCGCCGAGAGCCATGTCGATCGGTCGATCGACGGGCCGGGCACGTTCATCGAGACCAACATTGTCGGGACTTACCGGCTGCTCAACTCTGCGCTGCAATATTGGCGCGGGTTGTCCGACGAGCGAAAAGGCCGCTTTCGCTTCCATCATGTCTCGACCGACGAGGTGTTCGGCGATCTGCCTTTCGATAGCGGCGTCTTCACCGAAGAGACGCCCTATGCGCCGTCCTCGCCCTATTCCGCGTCAAAGGCGGCGTCCGATCATCTGGTTCGCGCCTGGCATGACACCTATGGCCTGCCGGTCGTACTGTCGAACTGCTCTAACAATTATGGTCCATTCCATTTTCCCGAAAAACTGATCCCGCTCGTCATCCTGAACGCGCTCGACGAGAAGCCGCTGCCGGTCTATGGCGCGGGCGCCAATGTGCGCGACTGGCTTTTCGTCGAGGACCATGCGCGCGCCTTGGCGATGGTCGCGACGCGTGGCATGGTGGGCGAGAGCTACAATGTCGGCGGCGGTTCGGAGCGCACCAACCTTGAGGTGGTGGAAACCATCTGCGATCTTCTCGACCGCAAGCGGCCGCGCGCCAGCGGCAGGCGCTATCGCGAACTCATCACCTTCGTGACGGATCGCCCCGGCCACGACCGTCGCTATGCGATCGATGCGTCCAAGATAGGCCGGGATCTCGGCTGGACGCCGCGGGAAACCTTCGACAGCGGCCTTGCCAGGACGGTCGACTGGTATCTCCAGAACGAGTGGTGGTGGGGGCCGATACGGCGCGAGCGTTACGCCGGCGAGCGGCTGGGCGAAGCGCGAAAGGGCGCCGCGTGAGGATTGTCGTCACCGGACGAGAGGGGCAAGTCGCCAGAAGCCTGCTGGAAGCCGCGCAACTGCGGAAAGGCGTGGAGGTCATCGCCGTCGGCCGGCCGCAACTCGATCTGGCGAGGCCTGACGGCGTGGCCGAAGCGCTCGAGGCGTCTCGGCCGGATCTTGTCGTCTCGGCCGCTGCCTATACGGCGGTGGACCAGGCGGAGGACGAGCCCGAAGCAGCCTTTGCCGTGAATGCGGTCGGCGCCGGCAAGGTTGCCGAGGCGACAGCGCGCCTTGGCGTTCCCATCATTCATCTGTCGACCGACTATGTCTTCGACGGCACTGCCGACCGCGCCTATGTGGAAACCGACCCGACCGCCCCATGCAGCGTCTATGGCGCCTCCAAGCTGGCGGGCGAACAGGCAGTCGCGGTGTACAATCCTCGCCATCTGATCCTGCGTACGGCATGGATCTACAGCCCGTTCGGCAAGAATTTCGTGAAGACCATCCTGCGGCTCGCCACCGAGCGGGACGAGATAGCGGTGGTGGCCGACCAATGGGGAAATCCGACGTCGGCTCTGGATATCGCCGACGCGATCCTCTGCGCCGCGGCGATGCTTGGCGGTGAGGGGAGCTTCAGCGCGTTTGGCACCTACCATTTGGCAGGCACAGGCGAGACAAACTGGAGCGGCTTTGCGCGCTGCATCCTTGATACGAGCAAGGCGCTTGGTGGGCCTAAGGCGCGGGTGCGCGATATCGCCACGGCAGACTATCCGACTCGTGCGCAACGCCCCGCCAATTCGCGGCTTGCCAGCGCAAAGTTCGCAGCCACGTTCGGGTGGAGAGCGCCGGATTGGCGCAAGTCGACGGACATCGTGGCACGTCACATTTTTAACCGCAGTTAGGCTGTTATCGAATCGGCCTCCTCATCACCGAGGCGGCTATTCAATTCATCCAGCTCAAAAAGCTTGGCCTCCGGCTTGATTTTTGGACGCGCCGAGAGTGTGGGATGACAATGACTGCGTAAGAACAGCAACTTAAGGCGCGGCGCCTGATCAATCCAGCAGCGCCTCCCTTGGGATCTTTTCACCGCTCCAGAAGCCGTTCGAAAAAGTACCAGGCCGAGGTAGCCAATCGCGGATAACGTCGGGCCAGGTGGCTCAAAAACCTTGCCGTTCTCCAGCTTTTCGAAGCATCGATCGCTTCCAGCCGGCTTGCTTTGTCATTGATGATAGAGCCGAATTCTCGGGCCTGGACTTTCCTTACAGTGCCTGATGGGTCGAAGCAAAGTCGTCCCGCCAGCACCGACCAATACACCTGCTCGAAGCGTATCACGCTGCGACCGATCGAGAATCCAGATCGACCACAGCTTTGCGTCAAACTTGCTCTGGCAGTGCTGCTCTGTATCGCGGTGATATTATCATCTTGGTGCGGAAAACCATATCCAATCGGCCGATCGAGCCAACGAGACCAACGTTGTCGAATCTACTGACTGGACAATTCGACCCTCTATATTTGGGTTGGCTTGGCGACGAGAGACGCAACGTGGACCCCGAGCAATCAGCTGGATCGCCACGCTATTCGATGCGGCAGTTGCGCAGGCATCTTGCCCCGTGCCTAGGTGTCTCGATCTCTTGTTCCGCTTGGCTGTGGAGCATGCGTTGCGGTTGTCAGGCGGCTCAATGGCATCTTTGACCAACCGAACGGCTGAACCGCTAGCGCATGGCGCCGTCTCACGCGGATGCGATTGGATGATCGCCTATTACCTCATACCAGAGGCTCTGCCCGCCGGGCTCGAACTTGCCGTTCATGAGGTTTTGGAGAGCCTCGGGGCGCTGCTTCCGCAGAAGCGCATTGGCCAAGAGCACCTTGTAGCGGGCTCGATTATGGAGGTGAGCCATTAGGATGTATTGTTCGCCCCAGTTCATCCTGCTCAGCGTCAAGTTGGCCTTCGGCGCTGCAAATGGCAGGCTAACGTCGTGCGCGTGCACCAGCGTTCCAGCCGGCAAATAAGGTAGAATATTCAGATAGAAAAACACCGTATCACTACCAGACTTGATGGTATGAGATCCGTCATAGAAAACGAAATCACCGGGAACGACCGTATCGCGGAAGAAGCTTGGAGGGACCGATTGGACCGGCCTTCGAATAAATTCGACGCCTGGCAAGTTTGTGATCTCGGCGCGGGGCTCCGGATCGATGCAGATGATTCGGCCGCCGCCAGCCACTCCGAGTGCCTCACTCGATAGCCGAGTACTGTGCCCAGATCCGATCTCAATAATCGTTTTCGGACGGCGCGCTACAACTAGCGCAAAGAGCGCAGCAGCGTCTGAGTAGCTGAACTGATCATTTTTCCAAAAGAAACGTGAGCTGCCATCGTCGCCCAGAGCCGGGTTGAATTCTGTCAAGAACGGCGACAGCGACTGGGCAAAGGCAGCCATCTGGTCGACGTCAAAAATCAAGGGATCGTCATATACCGGAAGCTGTGCGCCGGCCTCATCGTACTCGAAGGATCGGTTGATCTCGGCAATCGTTGGAGATTCGGAATAGAAGTCGGCCCTGGTCAAATTGACGCCGCTGCCTTCCAATAGAGACCTGGTTCGCTCATCCGCCCATAAGTATTTTGACGCCAAACGCCGAAGCGTCTCGATCTCTTGGGAAACAGTTAATTCAGTCATCGGCGGCTAAGCCGATGAAGGCCGGCATGGGCCAAGCTGATTGCTGCAAAGATGCAATGATTGTGGTCGCGTTGCTTGCACTGATTGTCATGGTCGAATTTCATACCATCTCACCAATGAATGCTACCATAGGATTCAGCTTTCAAGGATCTGTTGCCTGTTTGTACGCATGTGCCAGTCCCTACGTTGGCAGCTAGCGGCCTTGTGCATGTTTAGTGCAGTCGTTATGATATGCAAAACGCTCTAGATAAGAATGCCTTGGAGTCCAGCCTCCTATCACCTATTCAAATGAGGCTGGCCCTGCAAGCGATCTATCAGCCCAATTGTGCCGAAGGTCTTCTTGGTTGCGCTCGACGAGCTTGCTCGGAGCGGCGCAACTGATGCATGTTGATCATGCTTCACATTTATCGACAGTGCGGACCGTGAGGGATTTCGTGTGTTGGCGGGTGGCTGAACACAATACCGCCACTGTCATCGAGTGGCTGGAACCGGACTGCGGAGAGTCGCGTGAATGGCGCCCTCCACTGCGCTACGATGGCGCTGCCATATCTGGTTCTTAGCCGCCTTGTGGGTGTTCTCATCTCAGGTATTTCTTCGAGAGTGCAATCATAACATGTCCGAGACGACCCCCCCTATGGCCTTTACCGGTGAACGTTTTGTCCCGGAAGAGCAGGGCAATATCGAGTTAGAACACCTGCACCGCTATCTAATGGCGGCAAACCTCGTTGCCGGAAAGGTCGTTCTCGATATCGCCTGTGGCGAAGGGTACGGTAGCGATCTGATGGCTACGAAAGCGCGCCGTGTGATCGGTGTCGATCTCTCGGCTGAGGCAGTAGAACACGCGCAGCTTCGGTACAAGCGCGACAATCTCCAATTCAAGCATGGAGACTGTGCCAATATCCCACTCCCAGATCATTCGATCGACGTTATCGTGAGCTTTGAGACAATAGAGCACCATGACCAGCACGAGGAATCTTTCCGAGAGTTCAAGCGAGTCCTCAAGCCGGGTGGTTCTTTGCTGATTTCCAGCCCGGACAAAAAGTATTATTCGGATAGACGGAATTTCGTGAATAAATACCACGTCAAGGAATTGTATGAGCATGAATTCAAGCGCCTCGTCGCGCGACATTTCCGAACCGTCAGCTTCTACTCCCAGAGAATAGTATTCGGGTCGCTGCTGCTTCCGCTATCCTCTGCGGCGCCAGCTCGGAGTTACATTTACGCCAACAAGGAAATCGCCACAGCTCCAGGCGTGTATGAACCTTTGTATCTTCTGGCTCTGGCATCCGACGAAGAGATCAGTTCGCTCGAGGCTAGCGTGCTGGAGCAGCCGATCAACGATACCGAGATCATTCGATCGTGGGAACAGGTGATGGCTGAACGTGACGCCGAGGTAGATCACCTTCGACTGCAGGTCAAGATCAGCAAGGAGGCGTTGCAAAACAAACAGCATGAAAATCAGGATTTGCTGCAGAGACTTTCGGATTCGGAGCGTCAAATAGAAGTTGAAAGGCGGAATCTTACCGAAGAGGCTGGTGTGCTTCGCCGTATAAACAGCGAATTGACGTTTCAAAATCAGAGAATGTCAGACTCAAAATCTTGGAGAATTACAGCGCCGCTGCGAGAAGTGAATGGAAACATTCATCGATTGGTGCCGAAGATGCTTGGCATATCCGGCGGGCACGACCTCAGTCTGCAGATGGGCATGAAGAATGCACTTCGGTATCTGTTCCGTGGTGATTTCCGAGGGCTCATCGGTCGGGTGCGGAGCTACCGTCGGCAGGCGCGGGCAATGGAGGCGCATAGCAAGCTTGGACAGACGGGTACCGTTTGGGGCATCCTGACCACACCGCATACGGTTTTCATCGCTCATTGTATCTCGGAGCGTTTGGCCGCCCATGGCATTGCGAGCGAGGTCCTGACGTCCCCGCCAGCAGTATTCTCACATGATTTCTATGTCGTTCTCTGCGCGCAAATGTTTGATCGCTTGCCTCCGGGTGAAAAGCGGGTCTTGTTCCAATTGGAGCAGTCAGTAAGCTCACGCTGGTTCACGAATGATTACCTGGCGGCACTTGAGGAATCTGTTGCGGTGCTCGATTACTCTCTTGTTAACATCGAGTTCTTGGTGGAAAAGGGGATCGCTTACCCGCATGTGTTCTATCTACCGATCGGTACATCGCTTGATCGCCCCAATGTGATAGCGCTGGCGGAGAAGAAATATGATTTCCTATTCTATGGCGATTACTATAGCTCTCCAAGGCGCGAGAAGATGCTTGAGGTGTTGAAGCAGCATTTCAACGTCAAGCTATGCAATGACGTCTTTGGCGAGGATATGCATGCGCTGATCCGCAAGGCGCGTGCCGTCGTCAACATCCACTATTACGAGAATGCTCTTCTCGAGATGCCGCGTATCCAAGAGTGCCTCTCGCAGGGCGTTCCAGTTATCTCCGAGGAAGCGCAGGACCAGGACGACTACCCGGAGTTGCGCGGAGCGGTCCAGTTCTTCAAGCAAAATTCCACCGAAGACATGCTTCGTGCCTGCCGTGAATTCTTGAAAAGCAGCGAAGGGACAACACGAAGGGTTGCTCAGTCCGTGGAGGCCAGCGGGCATCGGTTCACTTTCATGCTGGATCGCTTCCTGGTAGCGATTGGCGTACTTCCAGCAGATTCGGCGTTGAAGAAAGCTATCTATCTGCCTGCGGAAAAACGTCAGATAGCGCTTTCCATGCCGGAAACAATCAAGCGGCGGCGCATGTTTGTCAGCGAGAAGCCGGACAACTGCGCCTTGTTCGACGGCATCAGGAACGTTAGAGGCTGGATCGGTTGCGGATCAAGCTATAGTGCCCTTGCGAGGCATGCTCGCGCTGCCAATGCCAGGGATCTGATCGTTTTCGAAGACGATGTTCTGTTCCGCGAGGATCACGCTGCGAGGATGGAGACGATCGAGAAGTACCTCGAGGCAACGGATCATTGGGACATCTTCTCCGGTATGATTGCCTCAGCCCATCCGAACACAAGGGTGTTTGGTGTCGAGGAACGAGGCGGCATGACCTTTGTCAAGCTCGACCGCATGACGAGCATGGTGTTCAACATCTACAACCGCCGCGCTATCCGTCTTCTGTCTGATTGGGATCCGAACAATACGGATGTCGACACGAATGCCATCGACCGTTATCTGGAGAATCAGGAGGATCTGCGTGTCGTTGTCACGCTACCCTTCCTTGTCGGTCACCGGGAGGACGTCTCTTCGACACTCTGGGGTTTCCAGAATGACCGCTACTCAAATATGATTATCGAGGCGGAGGAGACAATTCGAGCGCTGGCTGATCGTTGGCTCGCGGAACAGGGAAGAGAATCCGCCATCTCTGTAGACCAGGAGATAAGCGCCCTGTGAAAATGTAAACGGATACTGCCCAAGACATGACGCAAAGTAGGTGGGGAGCGGCAGTCGATAAGTGGCTCACGACAAAAGTAGTCGGTATGGTAGGTGCGCCTGGCCGTTATTAGGCGACTACGAAACCCTCTCGTACCCGAGAAGCTCAAAATCGTTTCTGAACATTTCATTTATCCTGCCAATCGCACGGTGAGACATTTTTGAAATATACCTGTACCCGTGCTTGTCGGTAATTGATAAATCTGTAACATTTCCATTTATCCGCGCGGGCGTACCCAAACCGGTGAATTGACAAAAGCGGCCAAAATCCTCCTCGAACGTCTCCACCTTTCCTATGAAGTCTACATATTGCTCTTCATCAAAATGTGTCCAATAGGTGGCTGGGTGTAGCGGCATATTGGTATTACGCCCGACATCGATTACTTCATATTCTGGTATAAGCATAATCCATTTATTAAAATCATAGCCTGAGTCAATAATGCGCTTATGGTTCTCGCATAACTGGCATTTTACAAGCTCCCTTATCCATTCATGTTCATACTCGGCTTGCGGTTGATTGGCGATGTCTCGTTGTATTTGCTTGAATCCCGAATATGCCCTGTCGTAAGGGTTTCGTACAAAAGAGGCAGTTATGTAGCCTAGATGACTTTCCGGAAGGGATTTGAATTCTGCTACTGTTATGTGTTGATGGACCACTCTTTTTAGATATGTGTTAAAATAAAAGAAACGACTATATCTGCTTTCGTTGTAAATCTGGAGCCTGTCGTTGCAGGTGGAACTCGCGGTCTTCCACGGTGAAAACAACACAAATCTGTGCGCGTGAGATATAATCATTGCCGTGTACTCTGGGAGAACCTTTGCAGCAGCCGCCTTCAGGCAGTTGCCCTCGTCGCCGCCATATTCGGGATAGCGGCACAAGCATGTGTCAAAGCAATTGATTCGTCAGTGATTCCACCCGGCCTCCATTGAGTGTAAGTCTTTTCGTGCATACGCTTTGTATCAGAGCCTCACTATGGCTCGCCAGGACAATGATGCCTGCCTTTTCGGCGAGTTCATCCATGCGCCTTTTGGCCTTGTCCTGAAAAGAGGCGTCGCCAGCGCCGATCCACTCGTCCATCAGCAGGATCTCCGGGTCGAGCGCGGTCGCGGTTGAAAAAGCGAGGCGCGCGGCCATGCCCTGGCTGTAGGCCTTGAACGGCAGGTCGATGAAGTCGCCGAGTTCGCTGAAGGCAATGATGTCCTCGATCTTCTCTTCAATCTCGGCTTCTGTCCATCCGCTGATCAGGCCACGCAGCACGATGTTCCTGCGTCCGGTTGCCTCACGGCGAAAGCCTATATTGATGTTGAACAGGGCATCGACCTTGCCCTTGATCGCCACGCTTCCACCCGATGGCTCGTAGATCCCATAGAGCACCTTGAGAAGGGTGGTTTTGCCGGCTCCGTTCGGGCCGACCAGGCCGAGGCGGTCTCCCGCCTTCAATTCGAAGCTGATGCCGTCGAGAGCTTGCACGAACTGCTGTCTGCCGGAGCCGCCAATTTTGCCGCCTGGCCCAGCCACGCGCCGATCCGGCGCGGAAAGCGTGAGCTTCTCGTGCAGCTTGTAAGCAAGGCTAACGTTGTCCAGCTTGATAGAAACCATTTAAAACTCAGATGAGGAAGACGATCTGCTTGCGGTACCGGCCAAGCAGAAGCAATGCAATCACCCATGCAGCCAAGGACACAATGATCGTCACAGTGAAAGCATGAGCCGGCAATTCTCCGTTCATGATCGGCAACCGCACGATCTCCAGAAAATAGGTGAACGGGTTCCAGTGATAAGCATATTTCTGTATTCCATCTTGCCCGTTGTACACCCAGAAAACGGGCGTGAAGAACATGCCCACTCGCAATAAATTGCCGACAATGAATTGGCTGTCGGGAAAGAAGGCGCCCAGAAACGCGAAAACAGTGATCAGTGCGGGCGTTACCAGCAATATCAGGAGCAATCCTGCGAGCGACCATAGCCAAGGGGAGGTGACTGGCGTGCCGCTCAAGACCAGAATGGCGACACAACCCATGATCGCATAGCCTGCGCGAATCACCGATTGCAGTGCGAGCCGCATCACATACACGAACAAGGGCAGCGTGGTGCCTTCGATGAAGCTCTCTTCGCGCTGAAACAGCGACACGCTCGCCGACATCACTTCCATCAGGTAGAACCACACCAGAAGCCCGATGGAGACATAGGCCGCATAGCCCGTGGCGTCCTTGCCAGCCGGCTGGAATACGAAAACGAACGTGCCCACGAACGCAACATAGTTGACCAGCAGCCAAAGCGGGCCAAGCGTTGTACGTCTGTGCTGGTCCCCGATGTCCTCATGGGCAAGCGCAATCCAGACCCGGTGCAGCCTCATAGCCCTGCTGATGTCGTCGATGGCGCCATTTATCGCGGCAATCATAGTTCTTGGTATCGCAATTGTTGTTCCCAATCTTTGGTGCGCAGGCTTCCAACGGAAGGCCCTTGACGCTATCGACGACCATCAAACCCGACGATTCATAACCATTGAGTTGCGCATAAGGCAACATACCGCGTCGCGATGGAGCGACGAGAGCAGGTTTTGCAGCGTGCCGCGCCACCTTCTCGTTTTGATCCGCTTACGCCTGTGCCGAACCAGTGTTTATTAGAATTTATTATAAAGAGCGTGGATTTCCTTGGTCGAGCAAGAGCAACCACCCAACACCCTAACCAATTCCGGTTGGAAAAAAATATCTGGCGATGACCGCGGCTCCGCAGTATGCGATACAGACGGTGGGGGCCGGGGAATTGGTACGATAGATTGACGTGATCGAACAGGATTCGATCACGGGCACGCTAACGGCCATGTTCTCGAGTCCGGAGTCTAGTGCCGCCCAATGGATTCATACCTGAAAGTCATGTTCGGACTTCGCCCGGATATGCGGCGTGCCTTCATCATGGTCCAGGACATCGTCATGGTCCTGATCGCGGTGGCGCTCAGTCTTGTGCTGTCAAGGTCGAATCTGTCGTTTGAAACGCTGTCTTATGCGGGGCTGGTGAGTTGGGTAACCATCGCGCTCATCAGCCATCTGCTGTTCAGATATTGCGGACTCTACAACACGGTCTGGCGCTTTGCTTCGACGCCAGACTTCTTCAACATCCTGAAAAGTTGCGGCATTCTCACGCTCGTCCTGTATGCCGTCTCCCTTACGGTCCGTTTTTTCCATCCTGTGGCGGGCCTCAACGAGCGTCAGTTCATCGTCTTTTTTCTCGTCTCGTTCACGATCATATCCGGGCCTAGACTTTTCTACCGGTTCCTTCGCGACGGAGCGAGCTGGAGAATCCTGCGCCGAAGGGCTGATCAGACACCGATCAAGCAGGCGCTGTTCGTTGGCCGGCTTGGCGAGGCCGACCTGATCATCCGTTTCACGCGAACGGTGGAGCCTGCTGAGTATCTCATCGCGGGCATCATGGCGATCGACCACAGGGCGCCCTTGGGCCACAGGATCCAGGGGGTTCCGGTGGTGGCGGTGCGGCCAAGGTTGATGGAAGTCCTCGAGGACTATGCAAACGGTACCAAAAGCCTCGACATGCTGATTTTCGGCAATGGCGCGGAACGGGAGATCGAGGAGTATTCGGAACTCGTGCGCGTGGCCCGGCATAGCGGCATAGCGGTTGTGCAATTCTCCGGCTTTTCCGAACTGGGGCAGGGCGGAAGGCTTGTGCTTGATGCCGTCGAGATGGAAACCATCCTGCGCCGCCCCGCGGTGCCGTCCGACATCGAACGTATCGGCGCCTTCGTCGCGGGCAAGCGGGTTCTGGTGACGGGTGGGGCCGGCTCGATCGGGCGCACCCTGGTCAAGCGGTCACTGGAACTGGGCGCCGAAGCGGTGCTGGTCGCTGACAATTCCGAGTTCGGCATCTTCCAGTTGAGCCAGTATATCGACGAGAAGGACCATGCGCGCCTCAAGGTCCGTATCGTCGACGTGGCGAACCGGCAGCAGATGACACGGGTGATCGGCGAGTTCAAACCATCCATCGTCTTTCATGCCGCCGCGCTCAAGCACGTCCCTCTGCTTGAGGAAAATTGGGAATCGGCGATCCAGACAAACGTTTTCGGAACGCTTGTCTGCGCCGAAGTGGCTGCAAAATGCGGTGTTCCACAGTTCGTGCTGGTTTCGAGCGACAAGGCGGTGGACCCGACATCCGTGCTCGGCATGACAAAGCGAGCGGCTGAGCAGATCGTCAGTTCCTTGCATGAGACGCACGCCATAGGAGCAAATGGCCACCGCTCTGGCACCAGATTCTTCGCCGTGCGGTTCGGCAACGTCTTTGGCAGCAACGGGTCGGTCGCCACTATCTTCCAGTCGCAGATCGAGGCCGGCGGTCCCCTCACCATAACGGACCGACGCATGACGCGTTACTTCATGACGCTGGTCGAAGCCGTCGATCTCGTCATCATGTCCGCGGCCGATGCAGCCGCGCGCGAGGGCAAGGAAGACTATGCCATCTACATGCTCGACATGGGCAAGCCGGTGCCGATCCTGGAAGTCGCCGAGACGATGATCCGCATGGCCGGAAAGAGCCCCTACACCGACATTCCAATCCGATTCACCGGCATCCGGCCGGGCGAGAAGTTGCATGAGACACTGCGCGGTGAAAATGAAGAGGTTGTTGAACTCGAAATATCGAAGATATTCGGCTTGAGAATGGATGTCGCCGAATGGCCAAGGGTGGAGGCAGCGCTTACCGCGCTGCAAACAGCCATGAAGAGCCAGGACAAGGCTCTGTCGCTTGCCGTGATGGCGGGCCTTCACCAGCCGGAGGCATTTCCGGCCGATGTTGATCACGTTCTCACCGCGAAAATAATTGGACAGGCCCGGTAGGGCCGGGCTCTCGAGTTCTGACGACCCTTGTTAGACTGATCGAAACCATCCATGGCTGCTCTCAGCCATTCGCAGGGTTCATAGCTCGTGGGCAAACTGGATCAGCGCATCGCCATCTTGATGGGCACGAAGGACGGCGCGGCTTTCATCGATGAACAGCTCGCATCCCTGCTTGCGCAATCGCAGCCTCTCATCGATCTGTGGATTTCCGACGACGGTTCGGCGGACGGTACGACCGCCATCGTCAAGGCATGGCAAGCTCGCTGGCCTAAGGGTCGATTGACCCTGGTGGACGGCCCGCGGCAGGGCTTTGCCGCCAATTTCCGGTCGATGATCATCGATCCACGGATCGATGCCGACTACTATGCCTTTTGCGACCAGGACGACATCTGGGAGCCGGACAGGCTCGACACTGCCTTGCGTTGGATGCGGACCCGTGATGCCGATATGCCGCTTATGTTCTGCTCGCGGACCGCAACCATATCCAAGTCGGGGCGCGTCATCGGCTGTTCTCCATTGTTCCAGCGGCCTCCTTCATTTCGCAATGCCCTGGTGCAGAGCATTGCTGGCGGCAACACCATCATGATCAACCGAGCGGCACGCCAATTGCTGGCCAGGGCGTCAGTGCGAACGCAATTTGTCAGCCATGACTGGTGGGCCTATCTCATCGTGACGGCTTCCGGCGGTGTCGTTCATTACGATCCCAGGCCGCTGGTGCGTTACCGGCAGCATGAGAGGAATCTGGTCGGAGCCAACGTTTCGTGGAAGGCGCGGATCTCCAGGCTTGGGCGCCTACTGAAAGGCGAGTTCGCCAGCTGGACCGACGACAATCTCAGCGGCCTTGCCGTCAATCGCGATCTTCTTGCCGCGGATTCTGCTGTTTGCCTCGATCTGTTCATGGAATCGCGAAAAGGCGGTCCTCTCCGCCGGCTGAGCTACCTGCGCCGAAGCGGCGTCTATCGACAGACGCTATCGGGGACGCTGGGGCTTTACCTCGCAATCATCTGGGGCCGCGTCTAGGCCATGTCGGTGATATCTTCCGGCCATGGCGGACCAAAGCGAGCCTTCGACCTCGCAGGGGCGGCGCTGCTGCTGCTGGTGACCTCGCCAGTCTTGGTGATTGCCGTCCTTGCTGTCAGGGCTTCTTCGCCGGGGCCGGCGCTCTTCTCGCAAACCCGGGTTGGACGCGATGGTGCGCTGTTTCGCTGCCACAAGCTCAGAACCATGTATCTGGGAACACCGTCCCTACCCACGCACGAGGCGCCGGCAAATGCGGTGACCTCGGTTGGAAGGGTCCTGCGTGCCTACAAGCTCGATGAACTGCCGCAACTCTGCAACGTCTTGAAAGGCGAGATGAGCCTGGTCGGTCCCCGTCCATGTCTGCCGACGCAGACGGAGTTGATCGAATGTCGCGCGGAGCTGGGTGTGCTATCAGCACCTCCCGGCATAACCGGCTTGGCCCAGATCCAGGGCATCGACATGTCGACCCCGAGGCTCCTTGCCGAAACCGATGCCGAATATCTGAAGACGGCTTCGATCGGATCTGACCTTCGGATTCTGCTCCGAACGATCTACAGGGGCTGAGCCTGCCCGAGTTTGGCCAGCCGCGCCATTTCCGTCAGCCGACCGGTCGTATCGGCCTCCGGCGTCCAACCCTCCGACATGAGTAGGGATGGATCGCATATCTGCGTCGCCGTCATCCTATCCCATGCTTTGCCTTTGCCCAACAGGGATGCCGCCCGTCGCATCAGCGCGGCCGGGATAGGTAAAAGGCGCAAGGGGCGCCCAAAACCTCGCCTGAGAGCTTCGATGATGGTTGTGATGGGAATAGCAGGCAGATCGCTGGCGAAGTAGACCGGGCGAAGCGGGACAGGGCTGGTCAGCAAGTGCAGCACCGCCCCGGCCGCGGCCTCGCGCGCGATGAGCGAGCGGACACCTGAAAAGGCGGCGGCCGGCAGGGGCAGGGCGGTATCGGCCAGCCGCATCAGCGTAGCCAGGTTTCCCTTCATGCCCGCTCCATAGACCGGCGGCAGACGCAGCGCCGTGGCATCGGCGCGACCTGACGACGCGTAGGCCTCCAGCGCCATGATCTCTCCCTCTCGTTTCGAGCGTCCGTAGGCGCATTGCGGGGCAGGGACCGTGCGCTCATCGATCGTTCCTCTGAAATCGGCGCCGATCACCGCCCGGATGGAGGACAGGTAGATGAAGCGTCCGCTCGTCCTGATAGCCGCCGCGTGCGCCAACCGTTCGGTCAACGCGACATTGGCGGCCCGAAAGTCGGCATCCGTTGCGCTAGTCTGGTCATTGTTCAGGGCTGCGCAATGAACGACGTGCGTGATGTCCTTCATGAGCGTCAGAAAGTGCTCGGCTGGGGCGTCGGGCTCCGGCAGCCGAGCGGCATCGCCTCCAGCGCCAAGCTGTTCCGGATGGCGGGAGGCGATGCGAACGTCGATCCTGGCTTCACGCAGTTGCCGAACGACAAAGCCGCCGATGAAGCCGGTTGCGCCTGTTACCAGAACCTTCATCGTCCGACCCGGAACGCTATGGGGTCGCTGATGCGGTTGGAAGCATCCTCGTTTCCGGCAGCGCAATGGTGCGCCCGGATGCGAGATATGTCCCCGACACCAGGAAGATCATCAGCACCGAATCCAGAATGTCGTGACCGACCAGGATGCCGGTCATTCCAGCGGTGAGATAGGTGATCACCACTATGACGATCATGGTGGCGCCAAACCGCTCGATGGGGTCAATGCTGGCGCGCAGGACTTTGGCCGCATTCCGCGCGGCAACGACAAAGATCGCCGCTAGCGTCACCGCGCCAAGGATGCCCGCCTCCACCAATGCGGTGAGGAACCCATTGTGAAAATGGCTGAATCCTTCCGCCATCCCATATCGTTCCTGGAACCCTTGCAGCATGAGTGGCGTGGCCGCCCCCATTCCATGTCCAAACAGCGGCGCCTCGCGGAACGCCCTCAGTCCGATGTCCCAAAGCGCAACGCGCAATCCCAGGGCCGTGGTGTAGTCGCCGTGTGTCGCGAGCGAATTCCAGTCGGTGAACAGAAAATCCGCACGATCAATGATGACACGGAATCCAAGAACAGCGCTCACGACGGCGACCGCAGTCAGAAGTAGCAGCAGGCGAACGGCATTCTTGCCCTTGAGTGTTTGCAGGTTGATCAAGAACACGGCAATGCCAGCCATCAACAATGCCAGCCAGATGATGCGCGATCCGGAATAGATGATGGCGACGGAGCCGGCCAGCACCGCGCAGATGAGAACAACACCCCTGAGCTTTTCGATGCCTGAGACAATGCATGTCAGGCAGATCATGACGCTGAGGCAGGCGACTTCGGCAAACACGATCGCGTTTCCGGCCCCACCCTTGGCCCTTATCCCGAGCCAGTACTGCTGGATGATCGCCAGCACCAACGCGCCAAGGCAAGCGCAGATGCTGCTCACAATGATGATGCGGACCAGCGTGGTTTTCCGCGAAATGCTCCAGGTCGAATAGGAAATGGGAAAAAACAGAAAGGTAACGAGCGAAAGGAGATGCGGCGCATCCCTGACGATCGAGTTGTTGATGATGGATGCCAGGAGATTGGCCCCGCAATAGGCGTATACAGCGGCGGTCATGGCGAGCATGGGGCGATCGGCATTGAATCGCCGTCTCTTCATGGCGATGAGCAGAACGGACCACAGAGCGCCGCCGTTGAAGACAAAACTGACGGCCGATCCGACGACGGGTGAGAGGAAGCAAACAATCGAGAAGTAGATGTTCACCAGAGAAGGTGTGAACTGCTCTTTTATGGAAGAAAGCCGGCTCAATGATCTGGTTCACAATTCCGGGGATTTGCGGGACACGTTTGCATTAGCCGAAGAGAATATGGCGGCGGTCGACTTTTGCGTATATTGCGTCACGCAGTCTGCTCATTTTCAGCAGTCGGTATAGCGGCTGGACACGGGTTTCGATAGTGCGGCAAGCAGGAGCCACCATCAAAAATCGGCAGCAATATCGATCCGATCGTGACTGCGGGAGAGTGGGTTCAACGCTCGTCGGCTCTACCTGTTCAGGCAATATTTTTCCCGCTGTTTCATGGCCTTTGAGCTTTTGAGCAGGAATTTTCGGGTTTTTCGCATGGCATGGAAAATTCATTCTCCGGGCGCATGTCGACACGCTTGTCTTGCATTGTTCTGGATGGCCCCAATCTGCTAGAACGCCGTCAAGGAAATACATGTCCAGACGTGAAGCTCGACCGAGCGAAGAGAACTCGACGGTTTGAAGCAAGGTCCTTCTGCTGGATGGCACGAGAGAACGCTAACAGTCCATGACATCAGTGCTTACGCATCTTCAGCGGCTTGAAGCTGAATCCATCCACATTTTCCGCGAGGTTGCCGCGGCCTTTTCCAAGCCGGTGATGCTCTATTCGGTCGGCAAGGACTCGTCGGTGCTGATGCACCTGGCAATGAAGGCTTTTTATCCCGCCAAGCCGCCCTTTCCGTTTCTCCATGTCGACACCACTTGGAAGTTCCGGGAGATGATCGCCTTTCGTGACCAGATGGCGCAGAAGCTCGGCTTCGATCTGCTGGTCCACGTCAACGAGGATGGTGTCCGCGACAACATCAATCCGTTCGACCATGGCTCGAACACCCACACCCATGTGATGAAGACAGTGGCTCTGCGCCAGGCGCTCGACAAATACGGCTTTGACGCTGCCTTTGGCGGCGCCCGTCGCGATGAGGAAAAGTCACGCGCCAAGGAGCGCATCTTTTCCTTCCGCAACGCCCAGCATGTCTGGGACCCGAAGAATCAGCGGCCGGAGATGTGGAAGATATTCAACACGCGGATCGCGGCCGGTGAATCGATCCGGGTGTTTCCGTTGTCGAACTGGACCGAACTCGACATCTGGCAATACATCCTGCAGGAAAATATTCCGATCGTGCCGCTTTATTTCGCCAAGGAGCGGCCCGTCGTCGAACGCGATGGCATGCTTATCCTCAAGGACGACGATCGTATGCAACTGCGTCCTGGCGAGGCAGTCGAGAACCGGCTGGTGCGGTTCCGCACCCTTGGCTGCTATCCGCTGACCGGCGCGATCGAGTCCGATGCCGATACGCTTGAAGCCATCGTCGGCGAAATGCTCACCGCGCGTACCTCGGAGCGGCAAGGCCGCCTGATCGACCGCGATGAAGCAGGCTCGATGGAAAAGAAGAAGCGCGAGGGATACTTCTGAGCATGCGCCACATCATGGCCAAGAGCCTCGCCCCCACCGACGGCGTCCGCGATTATCTGGCGGCGCAGGAAAAGAAATCGTTGCTGCGTTTCCTGACCTGCGGTTCGGTAGACGACGGCAAGTCGACGCTGATCGGGCGCCTGCTTTCGGATACCAAGCAGATATTCGAGGATCAGCTCGCCGCGCTCGAGCGCGATTCGCGCAAGCATGGCACCACTGGCGACGACATCGATTTCGCGCTGCTGGTCGATGGCCTGGAGGCCGAGCGCGAGCAAGGCATCACCATCGACGTCGCCTATCGCTTCTTCGCCACGCCGAAGCGCAAGTTCATCGTTGCCGACACGCCCGGCCACGAGCAGTACACGCGTAACATGGCGACCGGCGCCTCGACAGCGGATCTGGCCATAGTGCTGATCGACGCCCGCCAGGGTGTGCTGCGCCAGACCCGGCGCCATTCGATCATCGCTTCGCTGCTTGGCATCCGCCACGTTGTTCTGGCCATCAACAAGATCGATCTCGTCGGCTTCGACAAGGCTGTCTTCGAACAGATCGTCGAGGATTACAGGCAGTTCTCGCATGAGCTCGGCTTCCAGATGATCATGCCGATACCGATGTCCGCGCGTTATGGCGATAATGTCACCAGCCGTTCCGACAAGACGCAATGGTATTCTGGCCCGACACTGATCGAGCATCTCGAAACCGTGTCGGTTGATGAAGCCATGGTTGAATTGCCGTTCCGTTTTCCGGTGCAGTATGTGAACCGCCCCAATCTCGACTTTCGCGGTTTTGCCGGCACGGTCGCCTCCGGCGCGGTTTCGCAAGGCGATGAAATCGTGGTCGCCAAATCGGGCAAGTCCTCCCGCGTCAAGCGCATCGTCTCCTATGGCGGCGACCTCAAGCAAGCGGTCGCCGGCCAGGCCATCACCCTTGTCCTGGACGACGAGGTTGAGGTGTCGCGTGGCAACATGCTGGTTTCACCGGCCGCGCGGCCGCAGGTCGCCGACCAGTTCGCCGCCAACATCGTCTGGTTTGACGAGCATGCGCTGCTGCCGGGCCGTTCCTACATCCTGCGGACGGAGACCGACCAGACCAGTGCCACCGTCACCGATCTGAAATATCGGGTCAACGTCAACGATTTTGGCCATGAGGCGGCCAAGTCGCTTGAAATGAACGAGGTCGGCATCTGCAATATCTCGACGCGGGCGCCGATCGCCTTCGACAATTTCACGGAGAACCGCACGACCGGCGCCTTCATTCTGATCGATCGCATCACCAACGCGACCGTCGGCGCCGGCATGATCCTGCATTCGCTGCGCCGCGCCGAAAACATCCACTGGCAATCGCTCGATGTCGGCAAACGCGTTCGCGCCGACATGAAAAACCAGCGGCCGGCCATATTCTGGTTCACCGGCCTTTCGGGCTCAGGCAAATCCACCATCGCCAATCTTTTCGAAAAGAAGCTCTTCGCCACTGGGCGCCACACCTACATCCTGGATGGCGACAATGTCCGCCATGGCCTCAACCGGGATCTCGGTTTCACCGATGCCGATCGCGTCGAAAACATTCGCCGCGTCGCCGAAGTTGCGCGGCTGATGGCGGATGCCGGCTTGATCGTCATCGTTTCCTTCATTTCACCGTTCAGCGCCGAGCGGCGCATGGCCCGGGAATTGATGGCCGAGGGCGAGTTCGTCGAGGTGTTCGTCGACACGCCGTTTGAAGAGTGCGCCAGGCGCGATCCGAAGGGTCTCTATGCGCGCGCGCTGAATGGCGAGATCAAGAATTTCACCGGCGTCGATTCACCTTACGAGGCCCCGGAAAAACCCGAAATCCATCTGAAAACCCTCGGCAAGTCGGCCGAAGAGATGGTAGAGGCCCTGGAACTCTGGCTGAACGAGCGCGACATTGCCGAAGACCAATACGACAGCGGCGGCGGAATCTGACGACAAGCGGATGCTAGACGTCTTCGAGCGGCTGGCCCTGGCGGCCGGGCGCGAGGTGATGCGCGTCTTCCATGCCGGCTGCGCGGTCGATCAGAAAACAGACAGTTCGCCGGTAACCGAGGCGGACCGCGAGAGTGAGAAGATCATCCTCGCCGGATTACGCGCGGCATATCCCGACATTCCATGCGTGGCCGAGGAGGAAGCATCCGCCGGCATCGTACCGCCCGACCTGGACGGGGCTTTCTTTCTGATCGACCCGCTCGACGGCACCAAGGAGTTCGTCAACCGCCGGACCGATTTCACCGTCAACATCGCGCTTGTCCGCCACGGCGTGCCGGGCGTCGGTGTCGTCTTTGCGCCGTGCACTGGTCGCTTCTTTTCCGGCCGGCCGGGCAGGGCGGAATCTCTTGAAATCAACGGCGATTACGAAATTGTTGGCCGCCGGCCGGTCTCGGTGAGAGCGGCTGTGGCGCCGCTCGCCGTCGTTGCCAGCAGGTCGCACAACACGCCCGAGACCGATGCCTATATCCGTGACCTCGGTGCCGCCGAGATCGTCTCTGTCGGCTCGTCGCTGAAATTCTGCCTTGTCGCGGGCGCTGAGGCGGACGTCTATCCGCGCTTTGGCCGCACCATGGAATGGGACACCGCGGCCGGCGATGCCGTGCTTCGGGCCGCGGGTGGCATGACACGCACGCTGGACGGCAAACCTCTAGTCTATGGCAAGCGCAACCAGAGCGATGACGCGGATTTCGCCAATCCCCACTTTATCGCCAGTGGCAAGAGCGCGGGCGTAGGCGCGTAATCTCCCCCCTTGAGGGGGAGATGTCGCCGAAGGCGACAGAGGGGGTCGTCTCAGCATGTGCGACCTATATGGAGTCGGCGCTTCGCGCGCGGCGACCCCCTCTGGCCTGCCGGCCATCTCCCCCTCAAGGGGGGAGATCATCTCGCCTACTCGGCGGCTGCGGCTTGCGCTGAATTCGATCCGATGTAGTTCCGGATCGTCTCGATGATCCGGTCCTGGTCGGCTTCGCTCAGATAGGGGTGCATTGGCAGGCACAGGATGCGCTTGGGCAGGTCTTCCGACACTTCAAGGCCAGTCGGCGTCCGGGGATAATCGCGGTAGGCGATCTGCTCGTGCAACGGCTTCACATAGTAGATGACCGACGGAATGCCCTTTTCCTGAAGATGCGCCTTGAGACCGTCGCGCTTCGGCGTCTCGATGGCATATTGCGCCCAGGCCGAGCGGCCGCCGTCCAGATTGCGGGCTGCCGTGACGATATCGCCAAGCCCTTCGGCGTAGCGGTTTGCCACGACCTGGCGGGCGCCCATCTCGTCTTCGAGGATAGCCAGCTTCTCGATCAGGATTGCAGCCTGCAGCGTGTCGAGCCGCGAATTGATGCCGACGCGGACATTGTCATATTGCGTTTCGCCTTTGCCGTGAAAGGCGAACGACCGAAGCTGTTCGGCCAGCGCATCGTCGTTGGTGAACATCGCGCCGCCGTCGCCGTAGCAGCCGAGCGGCTTTGCCGGGTAGAAGCTGGTTGAGCCGACCGTGCCGAACGCCCCGCACATCTTGCCGTCTGCCGACCCGCCCATCGACTGGGCCGCATCCTCGATCACCATCAGCTTTTCGCGATTGGCGATCGCCATGATGGCATCGTAGTCGGCGGCGAGGCCGAACAGGTCGACCGGGATGATCGCCTTCGGCTTCAGCCGGCCTTCCTTCTTGATCATGGCGATGGCCGCCTCAAGGCTGGCGATGTCGATGTTGTAGGTCACTGGATCGACGTCGACGAACACCGGCTCGGCCTTGGCCAGCGCGACCACTTCGGCCGTGGCGGCGAAGGTGAAGCTCGGCACGAATACCGCGTCGCCGGGGCCGATGCCGGCCGCGAACAGTGGCAAGAGCAATGCGTCGGTGCCGTTGGCGCAAGCGACGACATGTTTGGTGCCGATGTAGGCGGCGAGCTTGTTTTCGAATTCGGTGACCTGGGGACCCAGGATGTAACGGCCTTCGTCGACGACGCGGTCGATAGCGGCCTTCAGCCGGTCGCGGATTCGTTCGCGCTGTGCGCCAAGATCGATGAACTGCATGTCGGCCTCAAACGGGTTAGCCAGATAACCGGCCGCTGGTACCAGAGTTGCGGCGGTCGAGAAAGCCGCGCAGGCAAAACCGTGAATTGCTCAAGTGTCGCAGTCTGTTACCAGCATTTTCCAGCGTGCCTTCGCAAGATGCCGGAAATCCGGGCTTCGTCAGGCTCGCGATCCCGCCCTTATAGTCCCGGAGGACGGCACCGCGAAACATAAAGTGATCGACAAACTCAACTTATCTTGAGCGCGTGGTGGCTCCGTCAGCCGATTTCGTGACGCCAAGGTGGGTTGGCGCCGGCTCGCGATACGGTCACTGCCGCGGCCTTTGCGCCAAGCGCCAGTGCCTTGTGTATGGCATCTTTCGACAGGGTAGCGATTGCCGCCTTGGTGAGCATGCCTTGCTCGTGCAGCGAGGCAAGGATGCCGGCGTTGAACGTATCGCCGGCGCCGACAGTGTCGACGACCTTGACTTTCTCCGGCATGACCGTGACCTTGTGATCCTTGCTGTAGCCGACCGCACCTTCGCTGCCATGCGTGACGACAATCAGCTTCGGGCCACGATCCAGCCAGTTGCGGATGACATCCTCGTGCGACCCGGCTTCGCCGAACCAGTGGAGGTCTTCGTCCGACAGTTTCACGACGTCGGCCATGGCCATCATGCCGCGGACGCGCCGCAAGTGCCTGGCCTTGTCGGGGATGAAGTTCGGCCGGATGTTGGGGTCAATCATCATGACGCGCTGAGCATGCTCGCGCTTCATGAACTCCTCATAGGCGGCCCCGGCCGGATCGGAGATCAGGCTGATGGCGCCAAAAAGCATGGCTTCGATCTCGCTGCCGAGTTCAGGCAGGTCGTCGGTCGTCAGCATGCGCCCGGCCGTGTTCTCATCGTAAAATGTATAGGTCGCCTGGCCGTTGTCGAGGCGCACGAAGGCGAGCGTGGTTGGCCGCGGCGAGGTGTGCGCATAGGTGGAGCTGACCTTGCTTGCGCCCAGCGCGTCCCTGAACTGGCCGCCAAACAAGTCGGACGACAGGCCGGAAAAGAAACCAGCGGGAGCGCCCAGCCGGCCTAGCGCGATTGCCGTGTTGAACACCGCACCCCCGACATAGGGGGCAAAGGCCGGCTCCCCCAGTGTGGTGGTGCGCGGCAACATGTCGATGAGGGCTTCGCCGCAGCAGAGGATCATGGTGTCTTGGTCTCCGGCGGATAGATAACGCCCTTGCGGATGATGATGTTGGCATAGAGCCTGGGCTCGCTGGTGGCGACGATCGCGTGCGCGGCCTTGACCCGTGCATAAAAGTCGGCGCCGGCCAGCGCAACCACCTTGCGGCCCGGCGCGCGCTTTGCACAAATCGCCTCCATCTCGCGATGAACGGGATCGGCAAGCAAGGGATCGCCTTTGACCGAAGCGCGAAACAGCGCCTCGGGCACCGCATCGTCCACGGGCAGCACGCTCAGTATGGCATCGAGCACCGGAACCAGAGGGTGACCGTCCGCACGGATGAGCCGGTGCGCCTGCTCCTCGGCCGGGTAGTTGCCATCGACAAGGGCAATTTCGTCGCCGTGGCCCATGGCACGCAGGGTTGCCAGAAGCTCCGGACCAAGCAGCGCCGGGATTCCGATCAGCATCAGACGCTCCTGGAAATCGTGTTCGAACCGACGAGGAAGCGTTCGGAAAGCGGCAGGCTGGCGCCGCCGAGCGCGCGTGCGTGGATGCCGACCGTCCCCTCGCGAATCGTTGGAAGTTTCAAGCCTTCCCCGTCGATCTTGGCGATGGCCTCGGTGACGGCGTCGACCAGCCGCCGGCGCACTGTGAGCGGCATCCAGCCGTCGATGACCGCGGCCTCGAAATCGATGACCGAGGAAGCCGCCACGATGGCGTAGGCGAGCGCCTGTGACGCACTGGCAATCCAGTCGTCGAGTTCGGCGCCGATCTCGCCCCAGTCCTCGGGCGACGTCCACAGATGCGAGGCTTCGACACCACGAGCATTGAGCGCTTTTTCCAGCATGGCGATCGACGCCACGTCGATCAGCTGGGTTGGCTTGCCGTCGGGACCGGGCACCGGCATGGAGCCCAGCGCTCCGGCATTGCCTGTCGGGCCACCATAGAGGCGGCCATTGAGCACGATGCCGCCACCGGCAAAGGCGCCGATGTAGAAATAAACGAAGTCGCGCGCGCCACCGGCCTTGCCGAAAACAAGCTCCGCGCCGCATGCCGAAGTGGCATCGTTCTGAAGATAAACAGGAAATTCGCATTGCAGCTGGATCTCGGCGCGAATGTCGCGATGGCGCCATTCATCCATCACGTCCCGGGGCGCGCCTGCCGTGTCGGCCCAGTTCCACAATTCGAACGGCATGGCGATGCCGAGTCCGGCAATGCGCTTGTTTTGCGCAGGGCTAAGATCTCCACGCATCTTCTCCATGCCCGAGGTGACGAATTCAACCGTCTCGCGCGGTGCAGGGTAGCGGTACGAATTTTGAAGCATCGACCGGACGTTGCCGAGGAAATCGATCAGCACCAGTTCAGCGCTGCGGCGGCCGATCTTGAGACCGATGAAATACGCACCCTCGGGGTTCAGCGCCATCGGAATGGAGGGTTGGCCGATCTTGCCGCGCAACGGCGCCTGGCGCACGAGCAGATTGTCATCTTCGAGTTCACGCATGATGACGGACACGGTCTGCGCCGAAAGTCCGGTCATGCGCGCGATGTCGGATTTGGCCAGGCTGCCATGCTGGCGCACCAGCGAAAGCACGAGCCGCTCATTGTGGTCCCGCATCCCGCTTTGGTTGGTGCCGCGGTGAAGCCGGCTATCGGCTGCCTCGGGCGAACCGTGCCTCGCAATGCCGGTTTCCACCCTGTTCCTCCCGTCATTTCCCCTCGATGCTTTTGGGCCAGAATGAGCGGTCAACGCAAGAGTGTCAATAATAAATAAGAGTGATTTAATTATTGACAGCCTCTACGGTCTGGTGTCTGCTGGCGTTAGGCATCCATGCTGGGATGGTTTGTCTGGATGCTTGTGTGGATGCCGGTTGGCCGGCACCCGAAATGGTTCCACTGGGAGGACAATCGTGACCGATACAAGAGTATTGAAAGCCACCGTTTTTGCTGCCGCCGCGCTTGGCCTGATGACGTTTGCGCCTGCTGCGTTCGCTGCCAATGTCAGCGCTTGCCTGATCACCAAGACCGATACCAATCCCTTCTTCGTCAAGATGAAGGAAGGCGCCACGGCGAAAGCCAAGGAAATCGGCGTCGATCTCAAGGCCTATGCCGGCAAGGCCGAGGGCGACAATGAAGGCCAGGTTGCAGCGATAGAATCCTGCATCGCCGACGGCGCCAAGGGCATTCTCATCACCGCCACCGATACGGCGGCAATCGTGCCGGCAGTGAAGAAGGCGCGCGACGCCGGACTTCTGGTGATCGCGCTGGACACTCAGCTTGAGCCCGCCGATGCCGCGGATGCGACGTTTGCGACCGACAATTTCAAAGCCGGCGAACTTATCGGCTCCTGGGCCAAGGCAACCCTGGGCGACAAGGCCAAGGATGCCCACATTGCCTATATGGATCTGATCGCTAGCCAGCCGTCGGTCGACGTGCAGCGCGACCAGGGCTTCATGAAAGGCTTCGGCATCGACCTAGGTGATCCCAAGAAGATCGGCGACGAGAAGGATCCGCGCAATGTCTGCCACGATCTGTCGAGCGGTAATGAGGATGGCGGTCATACCGCCATGGAGAACTGCCTGCAGAAAGACCCCAACATCAACGTCGTCTATACCATCAATGAGCCTGCCGCCGCAGGCGCCTACCAGGCGCTGAAAGCCGTGGGCAAGGAGAAGGACGTTTTGATTGTTTCGATCGATGGCGGCTGCCCCGGCGTCAAGAACGTTGCCGAGGGTGTTATCGGCGCCACTTCGCAGCAATATCCGCTTCTGATGGCTTCGCTCGGTATCCAGGCGATCAAGGCCTTCGCCGACACCGGCAAGAAGCCGGAACCGTCGCCTGGCCTGAACTTCTACAACACCGGCGTCACGCTCATCACCGACAAGCCGGCTGCCGGCATCGATTCCATCGATACCAAGGCAGGCCTCGCCAAGTGCTGGGGTTGATTTGACCTCGCGATCGGCTCAATCTTGAGACAACAATAAGAACAATTGGTGTGGGGCGGCTTCAGCCGCTCCACCCATAAGGCGGGGAGGCCGAGTTGAGCGTTGATACAACCAAAGTCAGCGGACCGCAGGAGTTCGAGAAGACTTTAGCCGCGAGCGACAAGAGTGTCGCTTCGTTCGATACCCATTCCCGCACCGCTTTGGAAAGCATCCAGCATCGGCTGCACAAAAGTCCTGCCATGGTGCCGCTGATCATCCTGCTCCTGTCGGTGATCCTGTTTGCCATCGTCGTCGGCGGGCGCTTCTTTTCTCCCTTTACGCTGACGCTGATCCTGCAGCAGGTGGCAATAACCGGTATGGTCGGCATCGCCCAGACGCTAGTGGTGCTGACCGCCGGTATCGACCTGTCCGTCGGCGCCATTATGGTGCTGAGTTCGGTCGTGATGGGTCAGTTTGCCATGCACTACGGCGTCCCTGCGCCTGTGGCGGTCGCTGTCGGTCTGCTTGTCGGCTCGATCTGTGGCTTGATAAACGGCATTCTGATAGCCCGGGTAAAGTTGCCGCCTTTCATTGTCACGCTCGGCACATGGTCGATCTACGCGGCCGTCAATTTCATCTATTCGGGCAACGAGACCATCCGAAGTCAGGATCTCGAGACCACGGCGCCCTTGCTGCAGTTCTTTGGCGGCTCGTTCAAGGTTGGCGGCGCCGTCTTCACCTATGGCGTGCTCCTAATGCTGATTATGGCGGCTATCGCCTGGTACGTGCTCAACCACACCGCGTGGGGACGGCATGTCTATGCGGTGGGTGATGATCCAGAAGCAGCGGAACTGTCGGGCGTTCGTGTCGATCGGATGCTGCTCGCGGTCTATACGCTTACGGGCCTCATCTGCGCCATTGCCGGTTGGGCTCTCATTGGGCGCATCGGGTCGGTATCGCCCCAGGCCGGCCAGTTCGAGAACATCAATTCGATTACTGCTGTCGTGATCGGCGGTACCTCACTGTTTGGTGGGCGCGGCTCCATCCTCGGCACCATTTTCGGTGCGCTTATCGTTGGCGTGTTCGCGCTGGGTCTACGGCTTTGGGGGACAGACCCGCAATGGACGCAATTGTCCGTCGGCGCTCTCATCATCGTCGCAGTCGCTATCGACCAGTGGATCAGGAAGATTTCGGGATGACACAGGAACCCATCCTTACCGCGCGTGGACTGGTCAAGCGCTATGGTCGCGTTACGGCTCTCGACAGCGCCGACTTCGATCTCTATCCGGGCGAAATTCTCGCTGTCATCGGCGATAACGGCGCCGGCAAGTCATCCCTGATCAAGGCGATTTCCGGCGCGGTTACCCCCGACGAGGGTGAAATCCGGCTGGAAGGCAAGCCCATCGCTTTCAAATCGCCGATGGAGGCGCGCGAGGCCGGCATCGAAACCGTCTACCAGAACCTGGCGCTGTCTCCCGCCTTGTCGATCGCCGACAACATGTTTCTTGGTCGCGAGTTGCGCAAGCCGGGCTTTGTCGGGCAATGGCTTCGCATGCTCGACCGTCCAGAGATGGAGAAGCGCGCCCGCGAAAAACTCACCGAACTTGGCCTGATGACGATTCAGAACATCAGCCAGGCGGTGGAAACGCTGTCAGGCGGCCAGCGTCAGGGCGTCGCGGTGGCGCGCGCCGCAGCTTTTGGCTCCAAGATGGTGATCATGGATGAGCCAACGGCGGCACTCGGCGTCAAGGAGAGCCGCCGTGTGCTCGAACTGATCCTCGACGTCAAGAAGCGTGGCCTGCCGATCGTGCTGATTTCACACAACATGCCGCATGTCTTCGAGGTAGCCGACCGCATCCACATTCATCGGCTGGGCAGTCGTCTCGCTGTCATCGATCCCAAACAATACTCGATGTCCGATGCCGTTGCCTTTATGACCGGAGCCAAAGTTCCGCCGGAGGCGGCGCTGGCGGCCTAGGAGTATGTGCCAACTTGCCAAATTGCCGCAGGGGAAGTTGGTCGCGCTTCTGTCTAAATCGATTGAATATATGAAGAGATGCATTAGCATGGGGTGGGAGGAACGGTGAAAGCCGGTATGATCATGGCAACCGCACGAGAGGCAGCATGACGCGCGCGATGACATCCGAAGCCCCCCAGCCCGCACTCGAAAATCCCGATCCCAAGACGCTCGCAGAAGAAGTCTTGATGTCCCTCAAATACCGCGTCGGCAAGGACACCACTGTCGCGACGCAGTACGACTGGCTGACCGCCTCGATCAAGGTCGTGCGCGATCGCATCGTCGACCACTGGATGCAGGCGACGAAGGAAGCCTACGACCAGCAGGAAAAGCGGGTCTATTATCTGTCGCTGGAATTCCTCATCGGCCGGCTGATGCGCGATGCCTTCTCCAATCTCGGCCTGATGGAAAATATGCGCGAGGCGCTGTCATCGCTCGGCGTCGATCTCGATATCATCGCCGCGCTCGAACCGGATGCGGCCCTTGGCAATGGCGGTCTCGGTCGCCTTGCCGCCTGCTTCATGGAAAGCATGGCGACGGTCGATATTCCCGCACATGGCTACGGCATCCGCTATGCCAATGGCATGTTCCGGCAGGAAATCCATGATGGTTGGCAGGTGGAACTGCCGGAGACCTGGCTGGACCACGGCAACCCTTGGGAGTTCGAGCGACGCGAACGCTCCTTCGAGGTAGGCTTCGGCGGCTCGGTGGAATCGGTCACCTCCAAGGATGGTCGGCTGGAGCGACACGTCTGGAAGCCGACCGAACATGTTCTGGCCGTCGCCTACGACACCCCTGTGGTCGGCTGGCGGGCCCACCGCGTCAACACGCTGCGCCTTTGGTCGGGCATGCCGATCGATCCGATCCTGCTCGACAAATTCAACGCCGGCGACCACATCGGGGCGCTCGCTGAAAGCAACAAGGCCGATGCCCTGTCGCGCGTTCTTTATCCCGCCGATTCCCACAAGGCTGGGCAGGAGTTGCGGCTGCGGCAGGAGTATTTCTTCTCCACCGCCTCGCTACAGGACATAGTCCAGCGCCATCTCAGCCAGTATGGCGACCTGAAGTCGCTGCCCGACAAGGCGGCGATCCATCTCAACGACACCCATCCGGCCATCGCTGTACCCGAGTTGATGCGTCTCTTGATGGACGTCCACGGCATGGATTTCGACCTCGCCTGGAGCATCACCAAACGCACCTTCGGCTACACCAATCACACGCTGCTCCCGGAAGCGCTGGAAAGCTGGCCGGTGCCGCTGTTCGAGCGGCTTTTGCCGCGTCACATGCAGATCGTCTACGCCATCAACGCTGAAGTCCTGCTCGAAGCACGCGCGTCCAACCAGTTCTCGGATGAGCAGATCGGCCGCATTTCGCTGATCCAAGAAAACGGTGATCGCCGGGTGCGCATGGGCAATCTGGCCTTTGTCGGCTCGCACTCGATCAACGGCGTCTCGGCCCTGCACACCGACCTGATGAAGGAGACGGTGTTTGCCGACCTTCACACGCTCTACCCCGACCGCATCAACAACAAGACCAATGGCATCACGCCACGGCGTTGGCTCATCCAGTGCAATCCAGGGCTGACGGCGCTGACCCGTGAGGCGATCGGCGATCGCTTCCTCGACGACATCGATGCGATCAAGGGGCTCGACGCCTTCGCCGGCGATGCCGCGTTCCGCGACAAGTTTGCCGCCGTCAAGCGGGCCAACAAGGTGCGTCTGGCCAATCTCGTCGCCGACCGGCTCGGCATCAAGGTCGATCCCTCGGCGCTGTTCGACATCCAGATCAAGCGCATCCACGAGTACAAGCGGCAGCTTCTGAACATCCTCGAGGCGATCGCGCTTTACGACCAGATCCGCTCGCATCCGGAGCGCGACTGGATGCCCCGCGTAAAATTCTTCGGCGGTAAGGCGGCGCCCAGCTATCACAACGCCAAATTGATCATCAAGCTCGCCAACGACGTCGCCAAGGTCATCAACCGTGACCCGGCCGTGCGCGGCTTGCTGAAGGTCGTCTTCGTGCCGAACTACAATGTCAGCCTGGCCGAGATCATGATGCCGGCCGCGGACCTGTCCGAACAGATATCGACCGCAGGCATGGAGGCGTCGGGCACCGGCAACATGAAGTTCGCGCTGAACGGCGCACTCACCATCGGCACGCTCGATGGCGCCAATGTCGAGATCAAGGAATGTGTTGGCGACGACAACATCTTCATCTTCGGCCTGACCACCGCCGAGGTCGCAGAGCGGCGTAACAATGGCTACGATCCGCGATCCGTGATCGAGGGCTCGCCTGAACTGGCGCAGGCCGTGGCGGCGGTGTCCTCGGGCGTTTTCTCGCCGGACGATCCGGAGCGCTATCGGGACCTGATCAACGGCCTTTACCAGAGCGATTGGTTCATGGTGGCCGCGGATTTCGACGCCTATGCGGCGGCTCAGCGCGATGTCGATGCCGTCTGGCGCAACAGCCCGGACTGGTATGCGAGGGCGATCCACAATGTCGCGCGCGTCGGCTGGTTCTCTTCCGATCGCACGATCCGTCAATATGCGAAAGAAATCTGGAACGTACCTGTCTGATGTGATTGCATGAGGCCACGAACAATGTGGTCCCGGGGTGTGAATTTGAATGTCGAATTCATACCCTAGAACAAACACTTGGTGCCCGGGGAGGGTCACTGCCTGATGAGGAAGCCGCGCGCGACCGCTGCGACAAGCGGGCCGGATGGACTGGCTTCGGCCGGTGATGTCGCGGCGATTGTCGCCGGCACGCATGGAGATCCGTTTGCCGTCCTGGGTGTCCAGGACGCGGGCAAGGGACTTGTCGCCCGCTGCTTCGTGCCACACGCCGAGTTCGTCACGGCCTACACGCTGACCGGCAAGAAGGCCGGCGAACTGTCCCGGCGCGACGATGGCGGTTTCTTCGAAGGCAAGCTGTCGATCAAGAAGCGGCAGCCGCTGCGCTATCATGCACGAAATGCCACCGGGGATTGGTGGCTGACCGATCCCTACTCATTCGGCCCGGTGCTTGGGCCGATGGACGATTACTACATCGCCGAGGGATCGCATCTGCGGCTGTTCGACAAGCTCGGTGCGCATGTCATCGAGCATGAGGGCGCGTCTGGCGTGCATTTCGCCGTCTGGGCACCCAATGCAAGGCGCGTTTCGGTTGTCGGCGACTTCAACGACTGGGACGGCCGCAGGCATTCGATGCGCGACCGTCGCGACACCGGCATCTGGGAAGTGTTCATTCCCGACATTGGTGCCGGCCGGCCCTATAAATACGAGATCATCGGACCTGACGGTGTCCGCCTTCCGCTCAAGGCCGACCCGTTTGCCTTCAAGTCCGAACTGCGCCCTGCCACCGCTTCGGTGGTCGCGGTGCCGCCGGCGCACCCATGGGGCGACGACGCGCATCGCAATTTCTGGCGCAATGCCGATCCCCGGCGCGAGGCCATATCGATCTATGAGGTCCATGCCGGATCCTGGCAGCTTCGAGACGACGGCACCTTCCTGTCATGGGACGAACTCGCCGACCGCCTGATACCGTATGTGGTCGAGACCGGCTTTACTCACATCGAATTCATGCCGATCTCGGAACATCCCTACGATCCGTCCTGGGGCTACCAGACGACCGGGCTCTACGCGCCATCGGCCCGCTTCGGCGATCCCGACGGTTTTGCCCGCTTCGTCGACGGCGCCCACCGCGCTGGCGTCGGCGTCATCCTGGATTGGGTGCCCGCACATTTCCCGGTCGACGAGCACGGCCTGGCCCATTTCGACGGCACAGCGCTCTATGAGCATGCCGACCCGCGCAAGGGATTTCATCCCGACTGGAACACCGCGATCTACAATTTCGGCCGGCGCGAGGTGGTGTCGTTCCTCGTCAACAACGCATTGTTCTGGGCGGAGAAATACCATGTCGACGGTTTGCGCGTCGATGCGGTGGCCTCGATGCTGTACCTCGACTATTCGCGCAAGGCCGGTGAATGGATCCCCAACGAGAAGGGTGGTCGTGAAAATCTGGAGGCGGTCAGCTTCCTGCAGAAGATGAACAAGGAGGTTTACGGCCATCATCCCGGCGTGATGACGATCGCCGAGGAATCGACCTCATGGCCGAAGGTCTCGGCACCGGTGCATGAAGGCGGACTGGGCTTCGGCTTCAAGTGGAACATGGGCTTCATGCACGACACGCTGGAGTATTTCTCCAAGGAGCCGATTTTCCGCAAGCACCACCACAACGACCTCACCTTCGGCCTGGTCTATGCTTTCAGCGAGAATTTCGTCCTGCCGCTCTCCCATGACGAAGTCGTGCACGGCAAAGGCACGCTGCTCAGCAAGATGGCCGGCGATGACTGGCAGAAGTTTGCGACGCTGCGCGCCTATTACGGCTTCATGTGGGGCTATCCCGGCAAGAAATTGTTGTTCATGGGACAGGAGTTCGCACAGCGCCGCGAATGGAGCGAGGCACGCGCGCTCGACTGGGATCTGCTCGACTTCCGGCCGCATCGCGGTGTCCGGCAAGTGGTGCGCGACCTCAACTATCTCTACCGTTCACGCCCGGCGCTGCATGCGCGCGATTGCGAGCCAGAGGGCTTTTCCTGGCTGATCGTCGATGACAGCGCGAACTCGGTCTTTGCCTGGCTGCGCAGCGCGCCTGGCGGCAATCCGGTCGCTGTCATTTCCAATTTCACGCCGGTGCCGCGCGAGGATTACCGCGTGCCACTGCCAAGGGCGGGAAAATGGCGCGAGATCATCAACACGGATGCTTCGGAATATGGCGGCTCCGGCAAGGGCAATGGCGGTGTCGTCGAGGCTCGGGCGGAGGGCGGAGGCACGTCGGCGACGATGCTGCTGCCGCCGCTGTCCACCATCATGCTCGAATTCGTTCCAGAATGAAGTTCCAGGCTGAGTGACGGTTCAGACTGAATAATCGGGGAGGCTGAAAATGGCAGAAACAAAACGAACCCAGCCGCTGGCGCGTGATGCCATGGCCTATGTGCTGGCAGGTGGGCGCGGTAGCCGCCTCAGGGAACTGACCGACCGCCGGGCGAAGCCCGCTGTCTATTTCGGTGGCAAGACGCGCATCATCGACTTTGCGCTCTCCAACGCGCTCAATTCCGGCATCCGCCGCCTCGGCGTCGCCACCCAGTACAAGGCGCATTCGCTGATCCGCCATTTGCAGCGCGGCTGGAATTTCCTGCGGCCCGAGCGAAACGAGAGTTTTGATATCCTGCCGGCCAGCCAGCGCGTCTCGGAAACGCAATGGTATGAAGGCACGGCCGACGCCGTCTATCAGAACATCGATATCATCGAGGCCTACGGGCCCGAATACATGGTCATCCTCGCCGGCGATCACATCTACAAGATGGACTACGAGATGATGCTTCGCCAGCATGTCGACGCCAATGCCGACGTCACTGTCGGCTGCCTCGAAGTGCCGCGCATGGAGGCCACCGGCTTCGGCGTCATGCATGTCGATGCCAAGGACAACATCATTGCCTTCGTCGAAAAGCCCGCCGATCCGCCCGGCATTCCCGACAAGCCGGAATTCGCCTTGGCCTCGATGGGTATCTACGTCTTCAAGACCAAGTTTCTGATGGAGCAGTTGCGTCGCGATGCCGCCGAGCCCGGTTCCAGCCGTGACTTTGGCAAGGACATCATCCCCTATATCGTCGAGCACGGTAAGGCGATCGCCCATCGCTTCGCCAAATCCTGCGTTCGCTCGACCGCCGAGAATGAAGCCTACTGGCGCGATGTCGGAACCGTCGACGCCTATTGGGAAGCCAATATCGACCTGACCGATGTGACACCGGAGCTCGACCTCTACGACCGCGACTGGCCGATCTGGACCTATGCCGAGTTGAAGCCACCGGCAAAGTTCGTGCATGACGAGGATGGCCGCCGCGGTTCGGCCGTGTCCTCGCTTGTCTCGGGCGACTGCATCGTCTCGGGTGCGTCGCTGAAGCGAAGCCTGATCTTCACCGGCGCGCGCATCAATTCCTATTCGACGCTGGAAGAAGTCGTGATGTTGCCAGACGTTCATGTCGGCCGGAATGCAAAGTTGAAGCGCGTGGTGATTGACCACGGCGTCAGGATACCGGAAGGGCTTGTCGTCGGAGAGGATCCGGTTCTCGACGCCAAGCGCTTCCGCGTTTCGGAAAAGGGCATATGCCTGGTCACCCAGGACATGATCGACAAGCTGGGGCTCTAACGCATGCAGGTTCTGTCGGTCACGCCAGAGATATTCCCGCTGATCAAGACTGGCGGGCTCGCCGACGTGACCGGCGCATTGCCGATTGCGCTCGCCGACAAGGGCGTGACCATGCGCACGCTCATTCCCGGCTTTCCAACGGTGATGGGTAGCTTCAAGAAAAAGAAGGCCGTGCATCAATATGCCTTGCTGCAAGGCGGCAAGGCTTCCGTTCATGCCGTTCAACTCGACGGGCTCGACCTTTTCGTGCTCGACGCGCCGCATCTGTTCGACCGCCCCGGCGGTCCCTACGGCAATGCGACCGGTGTCGATTGGCCGGACAATTGGCGGCGTTTCGCGGCGCTGAGCCAGGTTGGCGGCGACATCGCCGGCGGCGCCATCTCCGGCTATCAGCCCGACATCGTCCATGCCCATGACTGGCAGTCGGCGATGACGCTGGCCTATATGCGCTACGGCAAGGCTGTCGGCACGCCGTCGATGATGACCGTTCACAATCTCGCCTTCCAGGGCCAGTTCGGCGCCGGCATCTTTGGCGAACTTGGCCTGCCGGCCGCCGCCATGGCGCTCGACGGCGTCGAATATTACGGCGGCGTCGGCTTCCTCAAGGCGGGCTTGCAGGCGGCGTGGGCAATCACCACGGTCAGCCCGACCTATGCCCAGGAAATCCGCTCGCCGGAATTCGGCATGGGGCTCGATGGCCTGATCAACATACGCGCCATCGATCTTCACGGCATCGTCAACGGCATCGACACCGACATCTGGAACCCTGCCACCGACAAGCATCTGGTTTCCAGCTACACCGCCAAGACGCTGAAGGCCCGGGCGCCCAACAGAGCCGCTGTCGAGGAGCGCTTCAACCTTGATCGCGACGACAGCCCGATCGTCTGCGTCGTCAGCCGGCTGACCTGGCAGAAGGGCATGGACATACTGGCCACCGTCGTCGACGGCATCGTCGCGACGGGTGCGCGGCTGGCCATACTTGGTTCCGGCGACGCCGGGCTTGAAGGTGCGCTCCTTGCGGCGGCGGCCCGCCACCGTGGCCGCATCGGCGTCGTCGTCGGCTATGACGAGGGCCTGTCCCACACTATGCAAGGCGGATGTGACGCGATCGTCGTCCCGTCACGCTTTGAGCCTTGCGGGCTGACGCAGCTCTATGGGCTACGCTATGGCTGCGTGCCGGTCGTCGCCCGCACCGGCGGTCTGGCCGACACGGTGATCGACGCGAACGAGGCGGCTCTTTCCGCGGGCGTGGCGACAGGCTTTCAATTCGCACCAGCCAATGCCGGTGCCTTGCTGCATGCCATTCGTCGCGTCGTGGATGCTCACGCCAATCCTTCGGTCTGGGCATCGATCCAGCGCCAAGGCATGAAGGCCGACGTTTCCTGGGACAAGTCAGCCGAAAAATACGTCGAACTCTATCGCTTGCTGCTTTCAAAAAGGGCTGCCTGAAGCATGATACGCACTGTCGCCACCAAACCCTATCTCGACCAGAAGCCCGGCACCTCCGGGCTGCGCAAGAAGGTTCCGGTATTCCAGCAGGAGCACTATGCCGAGAACTTCATCCAGTCGATCTTCGACGCGCTGGACGGGTTCGCGGGCAAGACCCTGGTCATCGGCGGTGATGGCCGCTTCTACAACCGCGAGGTCATCCAGAAGGCCATCGCCATGGCCGCCGCCAACGGTTTCGGCAAGGTGATGGTGGGGCAGGGCGGTATCCTGTCGACGCCTGCGGCCTCGCATGTCATCCGCAAGTACCAGACTTTTGGCGGCATCATCCTGTCGGCGAGCCACAATCCCGGCGGCCCGCACGAGGATTTCGGCATCAAGTACAATGCCGGCAATGGCGGCCCGGCGCCGGAAAAGCTGACCGACGCGATCTTCGAAAAGACCAAGGCAATTTCGAGTTTCAAGATCGCCGACATCGACACGATCGACATCGACACGATCGGCACTGTCAAGGCTGCAGGCATGACGGTCGAGATCATCGATCCGGTCGCCGACTATGCCGAGCTGATGGAAAGCCTGTTCAACTTCGATGTCCTGCGCAAGCTGTTCAAATCGGGCTTCCGCATGCGCTTCGATGCCATGCACGCGGTGACCGGTCCCTATGCCAAGGAAATCCTCGAAAACCGGCTTGGCGCCCCCAACGGCACCTGCCGCAACTTCAAGCCGTTGCCGGATTTCGGCGGCCACCACCCGGACCCGAACCTTGTCCATGCCAAGCATCTCTATGACGAGATGATGGGACCGGATGCGCCGGATTTCGGCGCTGCGTCCGATGGCGACGGCGACCGCAACCTGATCATCGGCAAGGGCATCTTCGTCACCCCGTCGGATTCCGTCGCCATGCTTTCCGCCAACGCCAAGCTGGCGCCAGGCTACAAGGATGGCCTCAAGGGCATCGCCCGCTCGATGCCGACCAGCGGCGCTGCTGACCGCGTCGCGCACAAGCTAGGCATCGGCATCTACGAGACGCCGACCGGCTGGAAATTCTTCGGCAATCTGCTCGATGCCGGCATGGCGACGATCTGTGGCGAGGAAAGCGCGGGCACCGGCTCCAACCACGTCCGCGAAAAGGACGGCCTGTGGGCGGTGCTGCTGTGGCTCAACATCCTCGCGGTTCGCGGTGAAAGCTGCAAGCAGGTCGTCACCGAGCACTGGGCTACGTATGGGCGCAACTACTATTCTAGGCATGACTACGAGGAGGTCGAGACCGAGCGGGCCAATGCGCTGGTCGACGAATTGCGCGCCAAGCTCGGTTCGCTGCCGGGCACCAGTGTGCGCGGCATGAAGATCGCCAGCGCCGATGATTTCGCCTATCACGATCCGGTCGATGGCTCGACCAGCGAGCATCAGGGCATCAGGGTTCTGTTCGAAGGCGGTTCGCGCGTTGTCTTCCGCCTGTCCGGCACTGGCACCACCGGAGCGACACTGCGCGTCTACATCGAGCGCTATGAACCGGACAAGTCCAGGCATGATCTCGACACCCAGGTCGCACTTGCCGATCTGATTGCGGCGGCCGACGATATTGCAGGAATCAGGAGCCATACCGGCCGCAACAAGCCGAGCGTGATTACTTGAGGGTGATGGATAGCCGGCCGCCAGAGTTCGGCCTGCGTCGCAAGGCTCTCCCCTCTCCCCTTGTGGGAGAAGGTAGCTCCTGTTCGCGACCCTCACCACAAGGGACACGGTGGAAAGCGGTCGCATGAGTTCGCTGGGCGCCACCGTCATCAGCGAAGGCATCCGCTTCGCCGCTTGGTCGTCGACGGCTCGACGCCTTTGGGTCTCGGTCTTCGACGATGCCGGCATCCGCGAGATCGACCGGCTTGAGCTCAGGCCGGAAGGCGACGGCGTGCATGCGCTGTTCGTTGCCGGCCTCGCCGAGCCCACTCGTTATGGATTCCGCGCCGACGGCGATTACGCGCCGGAGAAAGGTCTCTGGTTCGATCCCGACAAATTGCTGGTCGATCCATACGCTGTCGCTATCGATCGTCCCTATGTCTACGACTGGCGGCTAGCCCAACGCCGGGGCATGGGAGCGGACACAGCACCGCTGATGCCGAAGGCGTTGGCCATCACGCCACCGGAGCCGGCGACGGTCCTGCCACCGTTGTTCCGGCCCGGCGGCCTGGTCTACGAAGTCCCAGTGCGGGCCTTCACCATGCTCCATCCGGAAATCCCACAGCATCAGCGCGGCACCATAGCGGCACTTTCCCACCCGGCGATTATCGATCATCTCAAGAAGCTCGGCGTCGACGCCGTCGAGTTGATGCCGATAACAGCATCGATCGACGAGCGTCATCTGCCGCCGCTGGGACTGCGCAACGCCTGGGGTTACAATCCGGTGACATTCATGGCGCTCGATCCCCGTTTGGCGCCGGGCGGGCTTGCCGAATTGCGCGAAACAGTCGCCGTGCTGCGCAAGGCCGGCATCGGTGTCATCCTCGATCTCGTCTTCAACCACACCGGTGAGAGCGACAGGCTCGGTCCGACCTTGTCGCTGCGCGGGCTCGACAACCCTACCTACTATCGGCACACGCCGGACGGCAGGCTGGCCAACGATACCGGAACGGGCAACACGGTCGCTTGCGACCACCCCATCGTCAGGGAATTGGTCCTCGACACGCTCCGTCACTTCGTCAATCACGCCGGCGTCGACGGCTTCCGCTTTGATCTTGCCCCTATTCTTGGGCGGGTTGAGGGCGTGTTCGACGCCAACGCGTCTCTGCTGCGAAGCGTGCTCGAAGATCCGCTGCTGGCCGATCGCGTCATGATCGTCGAGCCATGGGACATCGGCCCGGACGGCTATCAGCTCGGCAATTTTCCATCACCCTTCCTTGAGTGGAATGACAGATACCGTGACGATGTCAGACGCTTCTGGCGCGGCGATGCCGGCATGGTCGGCGCGCTTGCCACACGGCTTGCCGGCTCGTCCGACATATTTGCCAAGGCAGGGCAGCAAGCGAGCCGAAGCGTCAACTTCATCGCCGCGCATGACGGCATGACGTTGGCCGACATTGTCGCCTATGAGCGCAAGCACAACGAGGCCAATGGCGAGCAGAATCGCGATGGCCACGACGACAACCTGTCCTGGAACAATGGCATCGAGGGTGACGCGGACAGCAATGATGTTTCGAAGGCCCGCTTGAATGATCAGCGCGCGCTGCTGGCCACGCTCTTCGCCTCGCGCGGCACCATCATGCTGACCGCCGGCGACGAGTTCGGCCGCACCCAGAAAGGCAACAACAATGCCTATGCGCAGGACAACGAGACGACGTGGCTCAATTGGGAGGCGCGCGATCAGCTGCTGGAGCGCTACGCGGCTCTGCTCTCGGCCATGCGTCGCGCCGAGCCATCGCTTGGCGAAATACGCTTTCTGACCGGTCAGCCGTCGGAACGCTCAGACGTGCCCGACATTGCCTGGCTGACCGAAACCGGCACAACTCTCGATGAGGTGGACTGGAATGACCCGGAGCGGTATCGGCTTGTCATGGTCCTCTCTGGCGAGCGCCCGGACGACGGTCGTCTCGCCGTTATCTTCAACGGCGATCGCCGGGCATGCGTCTTCACGCTGCCGTCGCGCGAAGGTTTTATGTGGGTGCCCACCGAAGCGAACGATACCACCGACATTTCGAGACAAGTGTCCGGGCGGGCGGTCATCTTCATGATTGAGCGCAGGGCCGAACAGTCTCGGACGCAGGAGAAACCGTGATGCCCGACAATGCCGAATGGTGGCGCGGCTGCGCCATCTATCAGATCTATCCACGATCCTTCCAGGACACGACAGGCGACGGCAGCGGTGACTTGCGCGGCATCACCAACCGTCTCGGCCATGTCGCTTCCCTTGGCGTCGACGCCGTCTGGCTGTCGCCCTTCTTCAAGTCGCCCATGGCCGACATGGGTTACGACGTAGCTGACTACCAGGCTGTCGATCCGATGTTCGGCACGATCGAGGATTTCGACGCGGTTGTCGCCGAGGCGCATCGTCTCGGCCTGAAGGTGATCATCGATCAGGTGTTGTCGCATTCCTCCGATCGTCACGAATGGTTCATCGAAAGCCGTGCGAGCAGGGATAATCCGAAGGCCGACTGGTATGTCTGGGCCGATGCGAAACCCGACGGCACCGCGCCCTCGAACTGGCTTTCGGTCTTCGGCGGTCCTGCCTGGGAGTGGGATTCGACCCGCAGGCAGTACTACATGCATAATTTCCTCGCTTCGCAGCCGGACCTGAATTTCCACAATCCGGAGGTGCAGGATGCGCTTCTGGAGACGGTCCGGTTCTGGCTGGAGCGCGGTGTCGACGGTTTTCGGCTGGATACGGTCAATTACTATGTCCATGACCGCTGGCTGCGCGGCAATCCGCCCTTGGCGTCGAGCGTCGCCGGCACCAACACCGAGACCAATCCGTATCTTTATCAAGAGCATCTGTTCGACAAGACACAGCCGGAGAACCTGGCTTTCCTCCAGCGTTTCCGGGCGCTCCTCGATCAATATGACGACCGTGCTGTCGTGGGGGAGGTGGGCGACGAAGGCCGCTCGCTGCAGACGCTTGCCGCCTACACGTCCGACGGGGACAAACTCAACATGTGTTATACGTTCGACCTGCTCGGTCCGCAGTTCTCGGCGGCGCATGTGCGGGGCTGCGTCGAAGCGTTCGAAACAGCGGTTTCCGACGGCTGGGTTTGCTGGGCGTTTTCCAATCATGATGTCGTGCGCCATGTGACGCGCTGGACCAGGCCGGGCGGCGATCCTGACGCCGTGGCGAGGTTCTCGATCGCGCTCCTGTCCTGTCTGCGTGGCTCGATCTGCCTCTATCAGGGCGAAGAGCTTGGACTGCAGGAAGCGGAACTGGCGTTTGAGGATCTGCGCGACCCCTATGGCATCCGCTTCTGGCCGGGGTTCAAGGGCAGGGACGGTTGCCGCACGCCCATGGTCTGGGAAGCCGCCGCCGCCAGTGCCGGCTTTTCAACCGGCAAGCCGTGGCTCCCGGTTCCAGAAAGTCACCGCGCCCGTGCCGCCGATGTCCAGAACGGTGAGGGCACATCCGTGCTCGCCGCCTACAGGGCGATGCTGGCCGTGCGCAAGCAGCATCCGGCACTGGTGCGGGGGTCGATCCGCTTTCTCGATGCCGAAGGTGATGGACTTGCCTTCATTCGCGAAGGCGACGGCGAAAGATTGCTGTGCGTCTTCAATTTCGCCGATGAACCGGCCAGCTGGTCTGCGCCACAGGATATCGAGATAGTCCAGCCGATCGATGTCGGCGATGTTGGCGCGAGCGTCCATGAAGGCGACCTGTCGCTGCCGCCGCTCGGCTGGGTCCTCTGCCGGCTCGGCTGATCCGCCGCCGGTCAGCTTATTGAACCAGCACCGAGCGTCCGCAAGTCGCGCCGGTAACTCGGACATCGGCCGAGCCGACGCTGACGCCGAGAGTCGAGAGCAGGTTGTAAAGCAGGTTGTCGACCGGCGCGGTGACGCCATTCAGCACCGCGACCACTGCTGGCGTCACCGTTCCGAGCAAACCGGTCAGGTCGATCCCGAGGCCGAGCGCGTTGACCGACAGCGACAGATTGCTGATCAGCGACGAGGTGAGCGACTGCGTTATGTTTCGCGTCGAGACGGTTTTTGTCGTCTTGTTGGCGATCTCCGTGGCATTGAAGGTCAATGTCTGCGGACTGTTGTTGGTGATCGCGGTTGCCGCGGAACCCATGATCTGCAGCAGGGGAAGGTTGATCAGCAGCAACTGCAGGCTCACATCCGCGATCTCGGCATTGCTGAACGTCTGCGGCTGGCTGAAGTTGGCGAAGGTGGTGCCCGTGGCACTGGTGTTGGCGAGATGCAGCGCGGCTATGCCTGGCTGCGCGGCGATCGAAACCTGGATGCTGGATGGGCCGCTCGGACACGTAATTCCGGTCAACGTGGCCTGGGCGTAGGCGACTTCCACATTGAGCGGCAGATTGACGGCCAGCAGGCTGATGCCGCCACCCAGACCAGAAGTGCCAACCGTGACCGATGACGTAAGCTTGATTCGCGTCTGGGCAGTGCGCACCGTGGTGCCAACCTGGTCGATCGCGAGCCAGGGTGAGGATTGCATGGGTTGGCCGATGGCGATGGTCAGCGTCGTGGCGGTAAGGCCCGGTATGGTGGCGCCGAGGTTGAGTGAAACCTGGTTGGTGCCATTCGCCAGCACAGCACCCGCGGTCAACATTCCGATGGCGTTTGCACTAACCCCAAGACCAGGCGGTCTTTGCCCAATTGCCAGACTGCCGACGCCGCCGAGATCGACAAGCGTATTGAGCGGGATCTTGACCGTGCTGGTGGCCTTGGCGACGATCGCCTGCAGGGCAAGGGCGCTGGTGCCGTCCAGGCCGGGAACACTGGCCATGGCGGAGGCGATCTGACCGATTGTCGCCTTCGACGCCAGCACGTCCGAATAGGTTCCGGCGGTCAGATTCAACTGGGTCGCCAGGGCACCCATGAAGGAAAGTACATCGACATCGGCTGAGACCAGCGCGTTGTAATCCATGACACTGAGCGAGATGTTGCCGCCCACCAAGCCGCTGAGCAGCGAATTCAGGATGCCGCCATTGAGGCTGAGAAGCCTGGAGCCCACCGAAAACGTCGCCATCGGTGTCATGCTGGCGATGGCTTGCGTGCTGATGACAGGGCTGGGGATCAGCGCGCTTGCGAAGAAGCGCGCGGGAATTTTCTTCAAGGTGACTTTAACGGCGTTGTAGGGTGTCACCCCTGCCTGGAAGCGTTGGCCGACGCCGACCCCCGATGCCGCCGCGTATTGGCCGGGGCTTATCGATACAACGGTCTGGCCAGCGGTCGGTACGATGGTCTGGCCCGCGCTCTGGACGATGATCCCAGGCATTCCATTGTCGTTGAGTGTCGTCACCACCGCATTTTGAATGTTGGTGATGTTTGATGCCGCGGTGATCGCGGCGAGATCGGTCATAGCCTGGGCGGTGCGGCGCTCCGTGTAGATGGAACCTTCATCGATGGCGAAAGCAGCCAGCGCCAGCGCAACGGGCGCACTCAGCGCCGCCATCACGGTAAAATTCGCCTTCTTGTCACCCAGCAGCCGGGCGACCCGGCCAATCCCCTCCCGCAGTAGCCGCCGCATTCAGATGCCTCCGACCCTTATCGTTGACTGGCGCGAGATTGTGGTTCCCGGCATGGCCAGATTGGGAAACAGGTTCCAGATCGGCAGGTTGCGGGCGTCATACTGAATGGACACCACGAACTGGCTTCCGTCGGCGACGCTGTCATTGGCTTGGTAGGTCAGCTTGGTAGAGTCCACGAAAGGATAACCGCTGGCGTTGTTGCTGAGAAAGCTCGCCACCAGCGTCCGGCGTTCCGTCTGGTTCACTCCGGCAAGTGCCGTGCGCGCGGCGTCGGCCGCGATTTGCTGTATCGAGTTGCTGGCGCCGAAATAGATACCGTATGCAACCATCCCGAGCAGGAGCAGGATGAAGATCGGCGAAAGCAGCGCGAACTCGACCGCCGAAGTTCCCGAAACATTTGTCCGGAAACGGCGCCTTGGAATCTTCAGATCGTGCTTCTGGAACATGTACAGAGAATGCCAAACCCGCACTGCAAAAACAGAAAACACAAGGCACAACCTGCAGGTGCGTCGAGTTGAATGGCTATTATAATTTTGGTTCACTCTGTTTTAGCGTTGGGCCGCTGACTTAGCGTCAATCAAGACTCTGTTGAAATGGGACTACCTCCTGTCTAGTCTCCTGCCACCAGCTGCCGAAACGGGAAATCGGCGGCGCGCTGGAAGGCCAGAATCGGCTCCGGCGTAAACACTCAAGAGGCGTGGCTGAGGGGCAGCGCCAACAGGGAGAACTCCATGCTCAAAACTATGCTGAAGGCGACGGTTTTTGCCACGACCATGGCTTTGGCCGCCGGGACGCTTTACACGCCGGCGTTCGCCGACGTTGTCTACAACCGTGGCACGGCCGCTGAATCGGAATCGGTCGATCCGCACAAGACCTCGACAGTCTACGAAGCCAACATCTTGCGCGACCTGTTCCAGGGTCTGGTCATGCAAGACCAGAAGGCCAACCTCATTCCGGGCGCCGCCGAAAGCTGGACAGTCTCGGATGACGGCACCGTCTATACCTTCAAGCTGCGCAAGGACGGCCTTTGGTCGGACGGCAGCCCGGTGACGGCCGAGGATTTCGTCTACGCCTTCCGTAGGCTGGAAGATCCGGCCACCGGCGCCGAATACGCTTCCATGCTCTACCCCATAAAGAACGCCGAGGAAGTCAACACCAAGAAAGGCAAGCCGGAGGATATGGGCGTCAAGGCGATTGACGCAAATACGCTGGAGGTGACGCTGAAGGCGCCGACGCCTTACTTCCTCGAGATGCTGACCCACCAGGCCACCTATCCGGTCAGCAAGGCCTCGATCGAAAAGCTCGGTGCCGATTGGATCAAGCCGGGTAATCTCGTTTCGAACGGCGCCTATAAGCTGGCCGAGTGGGTTCCCAACGACCATATGAAGCTGGTCAAGAATCCGAAGTTCTGGGATGCCGCAAGCGTCAAGATCGACACCGTCAACTACATCCCGACCGAAGACCGCTCATCGGCGATGAAGCGCTTCGAGGCCGGCGAACTCGACAGCTATGACGATCTCCCGACGGAACAGCTCGCCGACCTAAAGACCAAGTTTGGCGATCAGATCCACGTCGGACCGTATCTCGGCACCTACTACTATGCGATCAAGACCGACAAGGCGCCGTGGAACAATCCTGAACTGCGCAACGCCATCTCGATGGCGATCGACCGCGATTTCATCGCCGAGAAAGTCTGGCAGAATTCGATGCTGCCCGGCTATTCGATGGTGCCTCCGGGTATCGAGGGCTACACGCCGGCAATGGCCAAATACGCCGACATGCCGCAGATCGACCGCGAGGACGCGGCCAAGAAGATCCTCGAGAAGCTCGGCTATACGCCCGAGCATCCGCTGAAGATGGAAATCCGCTACAACACCTCGGAAAACCACAAGAATACCGCCGTCGCCATCCAGGAGCAGCTGAAGCCGCTCGGCGTCGACGTCACGCTGCTCAACACCGACACAAAGACCCATTACTCCTTCCTTGAGCAGAAGGGCGACTATGACGTGGCGCGCGCCGCCTGGATCGCCGACTACAAGGATCCCGAAACCTTCCTCGGCATCTCGCGCAAGGCCAGCGGCAACAATTATTCGAACTACAACAGCCCGCAATACGAAGCGGCCATGGACAAGGCTGCCGCCGCCGGCGGCAAGCCCGAAGAGCGTATGAAGGACCTCGCCCAAGCCGAACGCGTCCTCGTCGATGACGTCGGCCAGATCCCGCTTCTCTACTACAGCTATCACGATATCGTATCGTCGAAGCTTCATGGCTTCGTCGACAACGTGATGGACGTGCACCCGTCTCGCTTCATCAGCAAGGACTGATTTCCTTGGCCAGCCGCTGCCCATCTACAGCGTCGCATATCCTGCGGGATTTGCGACGCTGTAGAAGGGCGGCGGTTCTGGTTGCCGTCGTATCGACCCGAAAATCGGAACCGATTTTTGGAAAGCACGATGCGAAGATTTGAAGCGCTGGAGCGCAACCGTCCACGTGGACGTGCGTTGCTCTGGGTCAAGCGGGGCACCGATGCTGCGTTATGTATTCCGGCGGCTTTTGACCGCCATCCCGACGCTATTGGTCATCGTGACCATGGCGTTCTTCCTGATGCGTGTCGCGCCGGGCGGTCCATTCAACCAGGAGCGGGGGCTGAGCCCGGAGATCAAGGCCAACCTTGAAGCCCAGTTCGGCCTCAACGATCCGCTCTGGCTGCAATATGCCCACTATCTCGGCAATCTGCTGCGCGGCAATTTCGGCCCGAGCTACAACATGCCGGACTTCACCGTCACCGAACTGTTCGCCAAGGGCCTGCCCATTTCGATCCAGCTCGGCGCCTCGGCACTGATCCTGGCGCTTCTGCTTGGGTCCCTGCTCGGCACCATTGCCGCGCTCAACCAAAACAGGCTTGGCGACTACACGGTGATTGCACTGGCGACCGCCGGCAGCACCATCCCCACCTTCGTCATCGCGCCGGTGATCCAGCTTGTATTCGGATTGACCTGGAAGCTGATCCCGATCGGCGGCTGGGGCGACGGCGCTTTCATCAACAAGGTCGGCCCGGTGCTGACGCTTGCCTTGCCGCAGATCGCCATCGTCGCCCGGCTGATGCGCGGTTCGATGATCGAATCGCTGCGGTCCCATCATATCCGCACCGCCCGTGCTCTCGGCCTCTCCGACTGGTCGGTGGTGGTCAAGCACGCGCTGCGCGGCGCCGTCTTGCCGATTGTCTCTTTCACCGGTCCGGCGGCGGCGGCCCTGCTGACCGGCTCGGTCATCGTCGAGACGATCTTCTCGATTCCTGGTGTCGGCCGCTATTTCGTCGATGCCGCGCTCAACCGCGACTACACGCTGGTGATGGGAACCGTGGTGGTGATCGCCATCTTCACCATCGTCTTCAACCTGATCGTCGACGTCATGTATGCGGTAATCGATCCGAGGGTGCGCTATGACTGACATCGCAGCCACAGCTCCCGTCATCGCTGGCCGCTCGCTCTGGGGTGACGCCTGGGCGCGGCTCAAGGCGAACCGCGCCGCCATGTTCAGCCTCTACTATCTCGTGCTGATCGGGGTCGTCAGCATATTCGGACCCTGGTTCGTGCCGCACCAATACACGACCATTTACGCCGACTATGTGCGCACGCCGCCAAGCCTCACGGCCTATCCGAAGCCCGACATGATCGAGTCAGCGCTCACTGACGCGATCAAGCGCATGCGGGTCGATATCAAGGAGTGGAAGCAGGACGGCGATCGCGTCACCGTCACCGTTACCTCGACCAAGCCGATCGACGACCGCAACATCCGCTACCTCGACCGTTCCGATGCCTTCGATGACACCAAGATCGATAGCAAATCGCCCGACCGGCTCGAGGTGACGATGAGCACGTCGGTCAAGCAGCAGTATTTCCTCTTCGGCACCGACAACACCGGCCGCGATCTCCTGTCGCGCACGCTGATGGCCGGGCGCATATCATTGGCCATCGGCCTGCTCGCCGGCGTCGTGGCGGTGGTGATCGGCGTTGTCTATGGCGCCGCGGCGGGCTTTTCAGGCGGCAAGGTCGACGAGGTGATGATGCGCATCGTCGACGTGCTCTATTCACTGCCTTTCATCTTCTTCGTCATCATGCTGGTGGTGTTCTTCGGCCGCAACTTCGTGCTGATGTTCCTGGCTGTCGGCGCCGTGCTGTGGCTCGACATGGCGCGCATCGTGCGCGGGCAGGCGCTGTCGATCCGGCGGCAGGAATATGTCCAGGCGGCGGAAGCCATGGGTGTCGGCCGGCGCGGCATTCTCCTGCGCCACGTCATCCCCAACCTGCTTGGTCCCGTGGTGATCTACATGACGCTGCTGGTGCCGCAGGTCATCATCCTGGAAAGCTTCCTGTCGTTCCTGGGGCTCGGTATCCAGGAGCCGATGACCAGCTGGGGCGTACTGATCTCGGTCGGCGCCAAGAACATCGGCACCGCCAACTGGCTGTTGTTGTTCCCGGCATTCTTCCTCGTCTCGACGCTGTTTGCGCTGAATTTCGTGGGCGACGGACTGCGCGATGCACTCGACCCGAGAGATCGATAAAGATGGGGATCGATGAGATGGCCACTTCCGAAACGATCCTCAGCGTCAAGGACCTGCGCGTCCGCTTCCGTACCCTTGATGGCGCGGTTGAAGCGGTGAAGGGCATCAACATCCACGTCAATGCCGGTGAAACCGTCGCCGTGGTCGGCGAATCCGGCTCCGGCAAGAGCCAGACAATGATGGCGGCGATGAGCCTGCTGGCGTCGAATGGCGAAGCGACCGGCAGTGTCGACTATCGCGGCCGCAATCTTCTGAAGCTGAGCAAATCCGAGCTGAACAAGGTCCGTGGCGCCAAGATCAGCATGATCTTCCAGGAGCCGATGACCTCGCTCGATCCGCTCTATTCGATCGGCAACCAGCTGATCGAGCCGATCCGCCGTCATCGCGGCCTTGGCGCGGCGCAGGCGAGGGAGGAGGCGCTCAAGCTGCTGCGGCTGGTGCACATTCCCGACCCGGAACGGCGGATGAGGTCCTATCCGCATGAAATGTCGGGTGGCCAGCGCCAGCGCGTGATGATCGCCATGGCCTTGGCCAACGATCCCGACATCCTGATCGCCGACGAGCCGACGACGGCGCTCGACGTGACCATTCAGGCGCAGATACTGATGCTTCTGGCCGAACTGCAGCGCAAGCTCGGCATGGCGATCGTCTTCATCACCCACGATCTTGGCGTTGTCCGTCGCTTCGCCGATCGGGTTTATGTTATGCGCCAGGGCGAAGTCGTCGAAGAGGGCGAGGCGGAAGCCATCTTCGTCAACCCGCAGCATGCCTATACAAAAATGCTGCTGGCGGCGGAGCCGACGGGGACCAAAGCGCCGCCGCCCGCCAATGCCCCGGTGCTGCTCGAAGCCAGGAATGTCGAAGTGACATTCAAGATCGGCGGAGGCTTTCTCGCCGGAGAGCCGCTGATGCTGCGCGCCGTCGATCACATCTCGATCCGGCTGCAACGCAACCAGACCATCGGCATTGTCGGCGAGTCCGGCTCGGGCAAATCGACGCTTGGCCGCGCCCTGCTGCGGCTGTTGCCCAGCGACGGGCTCATCCGTTTCGGCGATCGCGACATTTCCACGGCCGACCGACAGGCGATGCGGCCGCTGCGGCGCGAAATGCAACTCGTCTTCCAGGATCCGTTCGGCTCGCTGTCGCCACGCATGACCGTCGGCCAGGTCATCACCGAAGGGCTGCTGGTGCATGAGCCAAATCTTTCGGGCAGGCAGCGCGATCAACGCGCGGTCGAAGCCTTGCGCGAAGTCGGCCTCGATCCCAACGCACGCAACCGCTATCCGCACGAATTCTCAGGCGGGCAACGGCAGCGCATCGCCATTGCCCGGGCCATGATCTTGAAACCGAAGCTGGTGGTGTTGGACGAGCCGACTTCTGCACTGGACCGCTCGGTGCAGAAGCAGATCGTCGAACTGCTGCGCAAGCTGCAGGCCGATCATGAACTGTCCTACCTGTTCATCAGCCACGATCTTTCGGTCGTACGCGCCATGGCCGACTACATCATCGTCATGAAACAGGGCAAGATCGTCGAGGAGGGGCCAACCGAGGCGATCTTCAGCAATCCACAGGCGCCCTATACGCAAACGCTGATGAATGCTGCCATCGATGTCACCCGGTTTCGCCTGAGCGCCTGAAAAAGTCGCCGCCGGCCGATCACCGGGGCAGCGTCTGTTTGCTCTCAGCCTGTTGACCTCGGGCACTTGCGCGCCCTTGCCGCGACGATGGCATCCTGCTGCTGCTTCAGCCGGTCGATCCTGGCCGTTTCACGGTCAGCGACCGCGGTCTTCACGCGCGAGCCACCCAGCAACCAACGTGGAACACTGGTGTTCGCGACGTTACCGCGGCTGATTGCGGTCTGCGAGATTTCGCTGGCGGTGCTTCCCAGAGCGTTGTTGAGCTCCACGCACGTCATCTTGTCGTATTTCGCGGGGTTGACTGATCCTGCTATCGATGCGCAGCCCGTGACAAGACACAGGGCAAGCACAGGCACGAGCGCAGGGCGCGCCATCGAAATCAATTTCATGTCCGCAACCTCGCTCGGTGCTCTCATTTCGGCGGTGATCATACCGTCGAACTATAGCTTGCTACCATTTCGTCAAAGGATGCGCTTCCTGCCCAGCGCAATTGGCATGCGCGAAAGAGCAAAAGCGGGGGGGAAATGATATAACAGCGCCACCCCTCGGCAGGCTTTCTGTAAATGCCGCGTTCTAGGTTGGGTTTCTCTGGGCGGCAGTTTTCGGGAACCGCTAAGTCTTTGTTTTTCTGGTCGGAGTGGCAGGATTTGAACCTGCGACCCCCTCGTCCCGAACGAGGTGCGCTACCAGGCTGCGCTACACTCCGTGACCAGACCGCGGGCTTATAGCTGTCGTCCTTCGTTCCTGCAAGCGGCAATGGCAGCACTTCTGTCGCATTTCCTGTGCTTTCATTCCCCATTGTCGGCGAACTGGGGGTTTCCCACAGGATAAACGCGGGTTAAAGGCTTGTGTGGCAGGCAGTCGATCGTCGCTGCCTCGAAACACTGTGATTCCAGCCGCTTGGAGTTTTGCTGTCTTGCCCTTGACGATCGTTGGCGATGCCCGGCCAAACACCTTTGAATTCGAGACATCCGCGCTGATCAAGCCGTCGGGATTTCGCGAGTATGACGCGCGCTGGTGGTTCGGTCATCCAGGCTCCGAGGTGCCGCCGGAACTCAACCTGATTGGCGTTCAGGCGCTGGGCATGGGGCTCGGCACGCTGATCCGGCGCCTTGGCGCCGGGCCGGATATCGTCACTGGGCATGATTTCCGTTCCTATTCGCTTTCCATCAAGCTGGCGCTGGTGTCCGGGCTGCTGGCCGCCGGCACGCGGGTCAGGGATATTGGGCTCGCGCTATCGCCCATGGCCTATTTCGCCCAGTTCGCGCTCGACACGCCATCGGTCGCCATGGTCACAGCGTCGCACAACGAGAATGGCTGGACCGGCGTCAAGATGGGCGCCGCGCGTCCCCTGACCTTCGGCCCGGAGGAGATGAGCGCGCTGAAACAAATCGTCCTTTCCGGCGACTTCGACCTGACCGGCGGCGGCTCCTACGATTTCGTCCCTGGTTTCCGCGAGACCTATTTGGATGATCTGGTAGGGGATAAGCGCATCACGCGAAAGCTCAGGGTGGTCGCTGCCTGCGGCAATGGCACCGCTGGCGCCTTTGCCCCGGAAGCGTTGGAGCGGATCGGCTGCGAGGTCATTCCGCTCGACGTCGAACTCGACCACACCTTCCCGCGCTACAATCCCAATCCCGAGGACATGCGGATGCTGCATGCGATCCGCGACAAGGTGCTGGAAACAGGCGCCGATGTCGGGCTCGGCTTTGACGGCGATGGCGACCGCTGCGGCGTCGTCGACAATGAAGGCAACGAGATTTTCGCTGACAAGGTCGGTGTCATGCTGGCCCGCGATATCTCCGGCCAGCATCCCGGTTCGACCTTCGTCGTCGACGTCAAGTCGACCGGCCTGTTCAAGACCGATGCCGTGTTGCAAGCCAATGGCGCTGCCACTGACTACTGGAAGACCGGGCATTCCTATATCAAGCGGCGCGTCGCTCAACTCGGCGCGGTCGCTGGCTTCGAGAAATCCGGCCATTTCTTCTTCAACCCGCCGATCGGGCGTGGCTATGATGATGGCCTGGTCACCGCCATCGCCATATGCCAGATGCTGGACCGCAACCCCAGTAGCTCGATGGCCGACCTTTACCGCGCATTGCCGCTGACCTTCGGCACGCCGACCATGTCGCCGCACTGCGACGATGCGCTGAAATACGGTGTGGTCGAGCGAGTTGTCTCGGATTTTCAGGCAATGCAACAAGCCGGCGACATCTTTGCCGGCCAGAAGATCGTCGAACTGATCACCGTCAACGGCGTGCGCGTCGTTGCCGAGGACGGCACCTGGGGGCTGGTCCGCGCATCGTCGAACAAGCCGGAGCTTGTCGTCGTGGTGGAGAGCCCGGTATCGTCGGACCGTCGCCGCCAGATGTTCGAGGGCGTCGATGCCGTCTTGCGCCGCAGCCCCGAAGTCGGCGCTTACAACCAGACCTTTTGAATGAGCAGATCATGACCGAACGTATCGTCAGTTTTGTCATGAGCGGTGGCGTCGGCTCGCGGCTTTGGCCGCTGTCGCGCGAGGACAATCCCAAGCAGTTTCATGATTTTTCGGGCGACGGTTCGATGCTGGCCAAGACCTTGCGCCGGCTGGCGGCGAGACCGGCTGGCGAAACGCCGATCTTCCTGATCGCCTCGGAGCGCCACGCGGATCGTGTTCACGCCGACCTTGCCGGCCTCGACCTGTCCGGCGGTGGCCCGCTGTTCGAACCGACAGGCCGCAACACCGCAGCCGCGGTCGCGCTGGCGACGCTGCGCACCTTGTCGGAATTCGGCGACAGCCTGGTTCTCGTCGTGCCATCCGACCATGAGATCGCGACGGCACGGCAATTCTGGGACAGCGTCGAGGCGGGCTGTGCGGCGGCACGCGCGGGCCGGCTGGTGGTGTTCGGCATCAAGCCCAGCCAACCCGAAACCGGCTATGGCTATATCGAGGTTGCCGGCGAGAAGGACGGCGTCTGCGATGTGTCGCGTTTCGTCGAAAAGCCCGATCTCGCCACGGCGCAGAGTTATCTGGCCGCCGGGAACTTCTTCTGGAACACCGGCATCTTCCTGTTTCGCGCCAGCGCCATGCGCGACGCCTTCCTGGCGTTCCAGCCGGAAATATGGAATGCCACCGAGGTGGCCTATCAGGCTGCTACGACGGATCTTTCCGGCCTCTACATGCCGCTCGAACTCTATGCCGCCATTCCGTCGACCTCGATCGACTATGCGATCATGGAGCATGCCCAGCACATTGCCATGGTGCCGGCCGGTTTCCGCTGGAACGATCTGGGGTCCTGGCAGTCGCTGCTCGATGTCGGCCCCTCCGACAGGCAAGGCAATGTCATCGTCGGCGATGTCGTCGCGATCGATTGCGAGAACTCCTACATCCGCAGTGATGGCCGTCTGCTGTCGGCGATCGGTCTGAAGGACGTCGCTATCGTCTCGACCGTCGACGCGACCTTTGTTGCCCCGGTCAGCCACAGTCAGCACGTCAAGAAGATCGTCGAGCAACTCGAGAAGAGTGGCCGTCTGGAAACAAGGTTCACGCCTGCCCACGACCGCGTCATCGAAAGCGGCGCCTGGCGCCGGCGTGTGCATCACTGGCTGTTCCAGGAGACCTTGCCGCTCTGGTCGACGGTTGGTGTCGACGAGCGCCACGGCGGCTTCCACGAGGCGCTGGGATTTGACGGCATACCGTTGATGAAGCCCAAGCGCATGCGCACGATGGCGAGGCAGGTCTATGCCTTTGCCGTCGCCAAGGCGCGCGGCTGGGATGGTCCGGCCGACCGCCTGATCAGCCACGGCATCACGTTCATGGTCGGCAATGGCCGCACCGACAAGGGCGGCTGGGTACGCACGCTGAATGTCGACGGCTCGGTCGCCGACGCCGCTGAGGATGCCTACGACCATTCTTGTGTGCTTCTGGCACTGGCGCACGCGCATATGTGCGGCAATCCCGATGCGCTGCGGCTTGGCGAAGAAACTTTCGTCTTCCTCGACGCTCATCTCGAGGACAGCCGCATGACCGGCTTCCTCGAAACCTCGGACGGCGAGGGCGAGCGGCGCTCCAACCCGCATATGCATCTGCTCGAAGCCTTTCTTGCTTGGTATCAGGCGACCGGCGACCGCGTCTATCTGCGCCGCGCGGCACGCATCATCGACCTGTTCCGGAGCCATTTCTTCGACACTGACAGCTGGACGCTGGGCGAGTTCTTCGACAACGAATGGAAGCCGGCCAAGAATGAGAAGGGTTCGTGGACCGAGCCCGGTCATCATTTCGAATGGGCCTCGTTGCTGGTCGATTTCGCCGCGCGCAGCGGGCAGACCGAATTGATGGGCTTTGCTAGGAAGCTATACGCCTCGGCGATCGCCAACGGCCTCAACCGCGCTACTGGCCTGGCCTATGGCGCCGTCTCGCGGCAGGGGCTGCCGCTCGATCTGATATCGCGAAGCTGGCCGCAGGCCGAAGCCATCAAGGCCGCTATCGCTCTCGACGGCTCAGGCGGGCCGGACCTGAAACCGGAGATCGAGGCGCGCGTCGGCCGCCTGTTCCGGTGGCATATCGATCCGGCACCGCTCGGCCTTTGGATTGACCGCATCGACGAACGCGGCCGTTCGCTGGCGGCCGACGTGCCGGCCAGCATCTTCTACCATCTGGTCTGCGCACTAACCCAGTATCTGGATGGGACGGCGGACAAGCCGGATCAGTAGGGGCTGGCGACGTCCCCGGTCTCGACATAGACCGATTTCAGCTGCGAATAGAGCGCCAGTGCCGCCAGCGAATTCTCGCGGCCGATGCCGGACTGCTTGAAACCGCCGAAGGGAATCTCGACCGGCGTCAGATTGTAGGCGTTGATCCAGCAGGTGCCGGCCTGCAGTTCCGCGATGACCCGGTGGGCGCGCGGCAGATCGCGGGTGAAGACGCCGGCGGCAAGGCCGAACTCCGTATCATTGGCGCGGTCGATCACCTCGTCCTCGCCGTCGAATTTCAGCACGCTCATCACCGGTCCGAAAATCTCCTCGCGGGCGATGCGCATATTGTCGGTAACGCCCGTGAAGACCGTCGGCTCGACGAAGAAGCCACCATCAAAACCCTGCAACGACGGCACCTTGCCACCGCAGGCGAGTGTCGCGCCGTCCTGCTTGCCGACCTCGATATAGCCGACGACCTTTTCGTGCTGCGCCTTCGAGACCAGCGGCCCCATCTGCGTATCGGGATCGAGTGGGTCGCCGATACGGATCTTCTTCGTTCGCTCGATCAGCCGGTCGACGAAGCGGTCATGGATGCCGCTCTGTACGAAGACGCGCGTCCCGTTCGAGCAGATCTGGCCGGTCGAATAGAAATTGCCGAGCATGGCGCCGCCGATGGCGTTTTCGATGTCGGCATCGTCGAAGACGATCAGCGGCGACTTGCCGCCGAGTTCCATCGTGGCGTGCTTCATCTTCGAGCCGGCGAGCGACAGCACCTTGCGGCCGGTCGGCACCGAGCCGGTCACCGAAACCTTGGCGACCACATCATGGCCGACAAGGCCGGCGCCGACATCGCCATAGCCTTGCACCACGTTGAACAGCCCGTCGGGCAGGCCGGCCTCGGTGTAGATCTCGGCCAGCGCCAGCGCTGACAGCGGCGTGTTTTCGGAGGGCTTGAACACCATGGCATTGCCCATGGCGAGTGCCGGTGCGGATTTCCAGCCGGCGATCTGGATCGGGTAGTTCCAGGCGCCGATGCCGACACAGACGCCGAGCGCCTCGCGCCGCGTATAGGCAAAGGGTCCGCCGAGATCGACGGATTCGCCATTGTATGCGGCGATCACGCCACCGAAATACTCGAGGCAATCCGCCGCTGACGGCGCGTCAGCCACCAGCGTTTCCTGGATCGCCTTGCCGGTATCTAGCGTCTCGATGCGGGCGAGGTCGGCGTTGCGGGCGCGCAGAATGTCGGCGGCGCGGCGCAGGATGCGACCACGCTCGACCGGCTTCAGCCGTGCCCAGGCTGGCTGTGCGGCACGTGCGGCTTCGATGGCGAGTTCCAGCACATTCGGCGTTGCCGAGCGCAGCATCGCGATGGTCTCGCCGGTCGCCGGATAGATGACGGGCAGCGGTGCGCCGCGTTCGTCGTCGATGTAGCGTCCGTTGACATAGTGCGATGCCGTGGGCTGGGCGCGCATGGGAAGTCTCCAAATGGTCTATCGCCCAGGCGGGCGGCTCAATCTTTCGGGTGGATCAAGCTCTATCGCATCGGCCCGAAAATCGGAATCGATTTTCGGAAAGCACGATGCGACGACTCAAAACAGATATGGCGTACTTGTGCTTCCGGAAGCATGCATAAAGTACGCCTATCTGTCGGACGCCTGCCAGCGCGGATTGATCCACGGTTCCTGGTTGGACGGCGCCAGCGGCGTGCGGCCAAGAATGTGGTCGGATGCCTTCTCACCGGTCATGATAGACGGTGCGTTGAGGTTGCCGTTGGTGACACGCGGGAAGATCGACGAATCGGCGACCCGCAACCCATCGACACCAATGACCCGGCATTCCGGGTCGACGACGCTCATCGCATCGTCGGCGCGGCCCATCTTGCAGGTGCCGCAAGGATGGTATGCGCTCTCGGCATGATCGCGGATGAAGACATCCAGATCCTCGTCCGATTGCACGTGGGAGCCGGGCGAGATTTCCTGGCCGCGATAGGCGTCGAATGCCGACTGGCCGAAGATCTCGCGCGTCAGCCTGATGCAGTGGCGGAACTCCGCCCAGTCGTCTGGATGCGACATGTAGTTGAAACGGATCACCGGGCTTGATTTCGGGTCCGGCGAGCGCAGCGTCACCGACCCCCGCGACTTCGACCGCATCGGTCCGACATGGGCCTGGAAGCCGTGCGATTTCGCTGCCGCCTTGCCGTCATAGCGCACTGCCGCCGGAATGAAGTGGTACTGGATATCGGGATAATCGACGCCGGCGCGCGAGCGCACGAAGGCGGCTGCCTCGAAATGGTTTGTCGCGCCGAGGCCGGTCTTGAAGAACAGCCATTGTGCCCCGATCAGTGCCTTGGAAAAAGGATTCAGCACTGAATTCAGCGTGATCGGTTGCGTCGATTCCTGCTGGATATAAAGCTCCATATGATCCTGCAGGTTGCCGCCGACGCCGAGCCGGTCGGCCACCACGGCGATACCATTTTCCCTCAGATGCTCTGCCGGGCCGATGCCCGACAGCATCAGGATCTTGGGCGAATTGATCGACGATGCGGCGACGATCACCTCGCGTCGCGCCTTGATGACTTGAATCTGTTTGTGAGCTTCGATCTCGACGCCGGTTGCGCGTTGATTCTCGATGATCACCCGCCGGGCGAAGCCCTTGACCAGACTCACGTTCTTTCGCTTCAGCGCCGGCTTGAGATAGGCGGATGCCGCCGACCAGCGGCGACCGCCGCGAATGGTCTGCTCCATCGGCCCAAAACCTTCCTGCTTCGAACCATTGTAGTCGTCAGTCAGCTCGAAACCGGCCTGACGCCCCGCGTCGACGAAGGCGCCATAGAGCGGATTCCTGCGCGATCCTCGCTGGACATGCAGCGGGCCGCCGTGGCCGCGCCATCCGTCTTCGCCACCATCCGAGTCTTCCATGCGCTTGAAATAGGGGAGCACGTCGGCAAAACCCCAGCCGGCCGCACCCTGTTCGGCCCAATGGTCGAAGTCGCGGGCATGGCCGCGCACATAGACCATGCCGTTGATCGAGGACGAGCCGCCGATGACCTTGCCGCGCGGTGTCGCCAGCACGCGCCCGCCGAGATGCGGCTCCGGCTCGCTCGCAAAGCCCCAGTCGTAGAGGCTCATATTGAGCGGGATCGACAGCGCCGACGGCATCTGGATCAGCGGCCCGATATCGGTGCCGCCAAATTCGATCACGATGACCGAATGCTTGCCGTCTTCCGACAGGCGATAGGCCATGGCCGAGCCGGCCGAGCCGGAGCCGATGATGACGAAATCTGCTTCAAGCATGGTTCATATGCGCCATAAAATCGGCGAGCGAAACGTTGCCGCCAGTTGCCACCACGAGCACGCTCTTGCCCGTCACATCCACCTTGCCGCCGAGCAACGCCGCCAGCGAAGCCGCGCCCGAAGGCTCCAGCACCAGCTTCATCCGCTCGAAGGCAATGCGCATGGCGCGGCGCACCGAAGCGTCGTCGACGGTGATGCCGCGAACGCCTGCGGTCTTGACCGCCGCGAACGGAGCGTCGCCGGGCTTGCGCGCCATCAACCCGTCGCAGATCGACTGCGGCCCGATCGGCATGGTTTCGATGGCGCCATGCGCCAGCGAGGAGCCCATTCCATTGAAGCCCTCAGGCTCGACGCCGATGATTTGTGTGCGTGGCGATAGATAGTGGAAGGCGAGCGAAACACCGCCGATCAATCCACCACCGCCAACGGAGCAGAACAGGAGATCGGCCTCTGCATCCTTGGCTGCGAGTTGGTCGAGCGCTTCCAGCCCGGCACCCGCTTGGCCGGCGACGATCTCTGGGTCATCGAAAGGGTGCAACAGCGCAAGGCCTTCGGTTTCGGCAATCTCGCGCGCCCTCGCGGCGGCGACTTCTTCGCGTGCGCGGTCACCATGATCGGTCAGCACGACACGTGCACCATAGCCGGCCGTGGCGTCGCGCTTGGCGACGGGTGCATCGATCGGCATGACGATAGTGACGGGAATGCCGAGCGCCTGACCGGCGGCGGCCAGCCCTTGCGCGAAATTGCCGGACGAATAGGCGACGACGCCCTTCTTCGCTTCTTCGGCCGAAAGCCGCTTCAAACGCCAATAGGCGCCGCGGATCTTGAACGATCCCGCCCATTGCAGCGATTCCGGCTTGATGAAGACACGGGCAGCCCCCGTCTCTCTGGCGAGAGCCGCCGATTCCAGCAGTGGCGTGATCTGCGTCGCCTTGGAGGTGACGGCATAGGCCTGCTTGAGATGATCAAGGGAGGGGACAAGAACTTCGGCCATTTATTCGCCTCGCGGAAAGCGTTTTTGCTCTTCGAGCACGTTGAGATCCATGTGGTTGCGCATGTAGCGTTCCGACGCCTTCTGCAGCGGCTGGAACTCCCAGGGGTAGTGGGTGCCGTTGCGCAGCGCCGGATAAACAACCCAGCGGCGCGCCTGGCTGGCGCGCACGGCTGCGTCGAAGGCGGCCATGTCCCAGCGTCCCCGCGCCTTGTCGAGGAACGCAGCCACCAAGGCCGCGTGCGCTGGATCATCAGCGAGATTGGTGAGTTCCTTGGGATCGGATTCAAGATCAAACAGTTGCGGCGGGTCGATCTCGCAATGGATGAATTTGTAGCGGCCGTCGCGGATAGCCACCAGCGGGGCGTTTGACCCCTCTGCTGCGTACTCCATCAGCGCCGGGGCGGTGCGTTTCTGGCCGTGCAACTGCGGCAGCAGCGATTGGCCATCGGTCCATGGCATGATCGCGCTCATATCGATGCCGGCGAGGTCGCAAAGCGTCGGCGTCACGTCGAGATTCGACACCGGCGTATTGATCAGACCGGCTGGAATGCCTTTTCCGGCGATCATCAGCGGCACGCGCGCCGAGCCCTCGAAGAAGCACATCTTGAACCACAGTCCGCGCTCGCCAAGCATGTCGCCATGGTCGGAACAGAACAGGATGACGGTGTCGTCGATCATGCGCGTGCGATGGAGCACCGACACCAGTTCGCCGACCTTGTCGTCGATATAGGAGATGTTGGCGAAATAGCCGCGCCGTGAGCGGCGGACCTGCTCCGGCGTGATGTCGAAACTGTCGTAGTCGCTGGCGCGGTAGAGCCGCTGTGAATGCGGATCCTGGCTGTCGTAGGGGATGAAGCCGACTTCCGGCTCAAGCTCCGGACAGTCTTCGTACAAATCCCAATATTGCCGCCGGGCCACATAGGGGTCGTGCGGGTGGGTGAAGGAAACCGTCAGGCACCAGGGGCGATACGAGGCGTCATCGGAGACGCGGGCGAAATCATAGAGTTTCTGCACCGCATGGAAGGCGACCTCGTCATCATATTCCATTTGGTTGGAAATCTCGGCGACGCCGGCGCCGGTCACCGAACCCAGATTGTGATACCACCAGTCGATTCGTTCGCCGGGCTTGCGATAGTCCGGCGTCCAGCCGAAATCGGCCGGGTAGATGTCGGTGGTCAGCCTCTCCTCGAAACCATGCAACTGGTCCGGGCCAACGAAATGCATCTTGCCCGACAGGCAGGTGTGATAGCCGTCGGAGCGCAGATGGTGAGCATAGGTCGGGATCGACGAGGCGAACTCGGCGGCGTTGTCATAGACCTCTGTGCGCGACGGCAACTGGCCGCTCATGAACGAGGCGCGGCCCGGCGCGCAGAGCGGCGAGGCCGTGTAGTTGTTGGCAAAGCGGGCCGAGCGTGCGGCCAGCGCCTTCAAATGCGGTGCGTGCAGGAAATCAGCCGGCCCGTCTGGAAACAGCGTGCCGTTGAGCTGATCGACCATAACGATCAGGATGTTGGGTCGTTTGGTCGTCACTGTGCCTGCCGCCGGTTGAGTTTCGTTTCGAGATAGTCCTCGACCAGTGCGATCGCGGTCGCGGCATCGGGCACGCCGTCCTTCAGCGCACGCCTGATATAGAGCCCGTCGATCAGGGCTGCTGTCGCCTCAGCGACGCGGTCGGCTTCGGCTCTGGGCAGGATACCGGTCAGCCCGCTCATCAGGTTCGAATGCAGCCGTCGCGCATAGACCCGGAGCAGCCTGCGCAAAGCCGATGATTTCTGCGCTTCGACATAGAAGGCGAGCCAGGCAGCGATCGTTTCCGGCTGGAACTGGAGATCGGAGAAGTTCACAGCGACGACCGCTGAGACGCGCTCGCGCGGCGTGCTGGTCGAACCAAGGGCGCGCAGCGTGTCGGTGGTCAGCTCGGCCAGGATATGCCGCATCGTCGCCAACAGCAGCTCATCCTTGGCGCCGAAGTAATGGTGCGCCAGCGCCGACGATACGCCGGCGCGTCCGGCGATTTCCGACATGGTCACGTCCAGCGAGCCGCGCTCGCCGATCGCCGAGATCGTCGCATCGATCAGCGCCTTGCGGCGCAATGGCTCCATTCCGACTTTCGGCATCGTGTCTCCGCTTTTGCAGCAAGATTATTTTTTATTGATGGATCAATCAACAAAAATCCAGCCCGATTTTGGGTCGAGGCTCAAACGATTGTGTGCGGCTGTCCCTTCACAAGCCTTGCAAATGGTTCAGTGTTGAACAACATTAAGAGAGTGTGCGCCGCAGTACGTGCTAGGCTGTCGCGAAGTATGGAGGTTGCCATGACTGCATGCATCGTCGGCTGGGCGCACTCGCGCTTCGGCAAGCTCGAAGGCGAGACGCTGGAGAGCCTGATCACCAAGGTTGCAAGTGAAGCGCTCGAGCATGCCGGTATCGGGCCGGACGATGTCGACGAGATCGTGCTGGGTCATTTCAACGCCGGTTTTTCAGCACAGGATTTCACCGCGAGCCTTGTTCTCCAGGCAGACGACCGGTTGCGCTTCAAGCCGGCAACGCGCGTCGAGAATGCCTGCGCCACGGGATCGGCGGCGGTCAGGCAAGGCATCCGCGCCATCGATGCAAACGCGGCCCGTATCGTGCTGGTGGTCGGTGCCGAGCAGATGACGACGACGCCCGGTCCCGAGATCGGCAAGAATCTGCTGAAGGCCTCCTACCTGCCCGAGGATGGTGACACGCCGGCGGGCTTCGCCGGTGTCTTCGGCAAGATCGCGCAAGCCTATTTCCAACGCTATGGCGACCAGTCGGATGCACTGGCGATGATCGCCGCCAAGAACCACAAGAATGGCGTCGACAATCCCTATGCGCAGATGCGCAAGGATTTCGGTTATGAGTTCTGCCGCCAGGAAAGCGAGAAGAATCCCTTCGTTGCCGGCCCCCTGAAGCGCACCGACTGCTCGCTCGTCTCTGACGGTGCCGCTGCCCTTGTGCTTACGGACACATCGACAGCCTTAAGGATGCGCCGTGCGGTGACCTTCCGCGCGAATGAACATGTGCAGGACTTCCTGCCGATGTCGAAGCGCGACATCCTGGCCTTCGAAGGCTGCGAGCAGGCCTGGAACCGGGCGCTGAAGAATGCCGGCGTGACGCTCGACGATTTGTCCTTCGTCGAGACGCATGACTGCTTCACCATCGCCGAACTGATCGAATATGAGGCGATGGGTCTGGCGAGGCCGGGCGAGGGCGCGAAACTGGCATTGAGCGGCGAGACGGCCAAGGATGGCCGGTTGCCGGTCAACCCGTCGGGCGGGCTGAAGTCGAAAGGCCATCCCATTGGCGCCACCGGTGTTTCGATGCATGTGCTGACCGCAATGCAGCTTGTCGGCGAGGCAGGCGGCATCCAGGTGCCCGGGGCAAAACTTGGCGGCATATTCAACATGGGTGGCGCCGCGGTCGCCAATTACGTTTCAATCCTCGACCGGATCAGATAAAAGCGGCCCGCATTCGCGGGGTAGTCATGACGAATCCGGTTCTGGTTGAAGTTCTGCGCGGCGCGATCGTCGAGAGCGCGCATCGCGGTGCCATCGCGGTCTTCGATGCCGACGGCAAGTCGGTCTGGGAGATCGGCGATACGGCACGGCCAGTGTTCCCGCGCTCGGCGGTCAAGGCAATACAGGCATTGCCGCTGGTCGAAAGTGGCGCGGCCGATGCCTATGGCTTCGGCAACCGCGAACTGGCGCTCGCCTGCGCTTCACACTCAGGCCAGCCAGAGCATGTCGAACTGGCGCGGTCGATGCTGGCCAAAGCCGGACTGGATGAAACCGCGCTGGAATGCGGGGCGCACTGGCCGAGCCACGACGCGACGATCGCGCTCGCCCGCGCCGGAGAAGTTCCGAACGCACTGCACAACAACTGCTCGGGCAAACATTCGGGTTTTCTTTGCACCTGCGTCCATGTCGGCGTTGCGCACAAAGGCTATGTCAATGCCGGCCATGCCGAGCAGGAGATGATACGGGATGCCATGCAGGCGGTGACTGGAGCTGCCCATGGTGCCGACGAACGCGCGACCGATGGCTGCTCGATCCCGACCTACGCGGTGCCGCTCAGGAGCTTCGCGCTCGGCTTTGCTCGCATGGTGACCACCACGGGTTTTGGCCCCGAGCGAGCCAAGGCCGCGAAGCGGCTGCTTTCGGCCTGCATGGCCGAGCCGTTCTTCGTCGCCGGAACTGGCCGCGCGGACGTGGCACTAATGCAGGCCGCGCCAGGGCGGATCTTCGTGAAGGGCGGCGCAGAGGGCGTCTATTGCGCGGCACTTCCTGAGCTCGGCCTCGGCATCGCGCTCAAATGCGATGATGGTGCCGGCCGGGCCGCCGAAGCCATGGTTGCGGCAGTCATTGCCAAGCTGCTGCATGCGGACGAGACCTTGGCGGCAAAGTTGATCAAGCTGGCGAACGCACCCATCGAAAGCCGCATCGGCGCCAAGGTCGGTGCGCTCCGGCCGACCGCAGCCCTCAACTGACACGATTGCGCTCGACGGTCAGATGCGCGTATCCCGCATTGTCTGATGCGGCAAGGTCGGCGGTTGCAGGTTGTGCCCAGCGCTGGCCGATGACCGCGCCGTTTTGAACGCCGTCAATGACATTGTCGGAAATGACGGCCGTCCCTGCGCCTTCCACCACGGTCACGACGATGCCGGTTCCGGCCTTGCGGATGATGTTTCCGGTCGCGACGACATTGCGCAGATACGGCCCCCAGCCGATCTGCATGCCGTAGAGCGGCGCATTCTCGATGACATTGCCGGAAACCGTGGTGTCGGCCTCGACGCTGATGCCGACGCCGAACCCGGGCGGGTCGGCAGGGTAGGGGCCACTGGTCGAGAGGTTGCGAACGATGTTGCCCGAGCATACGCCCATGCGGCCGCCTTCGTTGAAATTGACGATCGAGATGCCGTTGGCGGCACCATTGACGATGTTGTTGCTGATGATGGCGCCTTCGAAGGAGAATTCGGAATAGACAGCCGTTTCGCCCGACCGCGAGCAGGTGTTGCCAGTAATCTGCAGGTTGCTGGAACTGTTGGCCCGGATCGCCGAGAAGGCGCAATCCGAAACGACGTTACCGGAGATGACGACGTTGCCGGCGCGAAAGGCATTGATGCCATTGCCGTTCTGGCCGGTTCCGCCGCTGCGCGCCTGGATGCGCTCGATGCGGTTACCGGTTACCATGGTGCCGTCCTCGGCCGCCTGCCAGCGATGCACGAGGATGCCGCCATTGGCGCAGTCGGACACGCGATTGCCGGTGATCTCCAGCCCTCCCGCTTCGACCGAATAGATGCCGGCATCGGCGGCGCCGGAAATCTCCGAACGCTCGACGCGTCCCGAAGCACGTTCGAGCGCCAGCCCGCTCTTGCCGCTGCCGGTGATCTGGCAATTGTCGACGACAAGGTGCCCGACACGACGAAGATCGAGCAGGCCTTGCGCATAATCGCCCATTGAGCGATTTGTGCCGTCGAACACCAGTCCGCTGAACTCGACATGGTCGGCCTGCTCCGCCATGAACAAATGACCATTGCCGCCATAGACGATCCGCGTTGCACCGGGCACGCCGGAAAGACGCACGCGGCCGGGTAGCGACAGGTTGGACACGACATAGGTGCCCGGCGGCAGGAACACCGGCATGTCGCGATCACTTGCGTTACGCAGCAGTTTTGCGAAGGCCTTGCTCTGGTCATCAAGCGCGCCAGGCTGCATACCGAGATCGGTCGCGTTGATCGAACCGCGCATGGAAGCTTTCTCGATTCCGGGCAGGTTGGCAGCCGCAGTCTTGCCGAGCGACAGGCCGATCACGGCAAAACCAGCCGTTCCGGCGAGAAACTTTCGTCTGTTCAACATCGGCACAGAATCCTGGCGTTCAACCCTGACACCGCAGGAATCGTGCCAGACGTTCTGTCTCGCCCCTCGATAAGCAGCGACAGTGGCTTGTCGAGCAGCCTCTCCGCGCCTAAGTTCATTGGATGAGCAGAGCTTTCACACGCGAGGAAGACAGCGAAAATGCCATCGCCGGCGTCGGCGAGCGGCCGATCAGCCCGCACCGCAATCTGGTGACGGAGCGCGGCCTGGCGATGATCGAGGAGAATCTGGCTGACTTGCGCGACATACTGGCGAAAGCGGAGAGGAAGGCAGACCGCGAGCGCATTGCTGTTGTGTCGCGCGACCTGCGCTACTGGACCGCGCGGCGCGAGAATGCCGAATTGTCCGTGCCGGAGCCCGGAAGCGATCTGGTTCGTTTCGGCATGGGCGTTACCCTGCAGGGCGATGACGAGAGGAAGGTGCACTGGAAGATCGTCGGCGAGGACGAGGCCGATCCGGCCAAGGGCACGATTTCCCACGTCTCGCCGATGGCCGTTGCCCTGTTCGGCAAGAAGCTTGGCGACGTTGCCGTGGTCAACGGCAAGGAATGGGAAATCGTCAAGCTCTCCGACAGCTAGGCGTTTCACATCCCAGTGCCGAGGTGCACCGATTGGTGCAGGTCATTCCGAGAGCTTCTGAAGCCCAACCCTATATTTGTCCATGACTTCTGGGGCAGCTTTCATCTGACGATCGAAGCTGTCGGCCAAGGGTCTCAAGGCAATGCCATCATCCGTTTCGACGTTTCAAGCAGATCGCCTACCCGCAAGTTCATGCGGTCAAGAAGCTTCCTCGGAATGACCGCGCCTTCGGAATCATCAATCTTGTGGATGGTCGTTTTCACGGTGCTGCATCCCCTGTTACAACGCCGGTTATAGCGAGCTTGTTCAGCTATGCGGCAGTGTTCAACCGGTCGACAGCAGCCGGTCCAGCAAGCGATCCGCAGCCTCCGGAATGACCGTGCCCGGCGGGAAAATCTCCGCGGCACCTGCTTCCATGACCGCGTCATAGTCCTGCGGCGGGATGACGCCACCGGCCACGATCAACATGTCGCTGCGCCCCATCTTTTTCAGAGCATCGCGCAGTTCGGGAATGAGCGTCAGGTGTCCTGCCGCCAGAGACGAGGCACCGACGATATGAACGTCGTGTTCGACCGCCAGCTTCGCGATCTCCTCCGGCGTCTGGAACATGGCTCCGACGGTAACGTCGAAACCGAGATCGGCAAAGGCGGTGGCGATCACCTTCTGGCCACGGTCGTGCCCGTCCTGTCCCATTTTGGCGACCAGGATGCGCGGCTTGCCGCCGGACGTCTTCTCGAAGGCTTCGAGCTTTTCCTGTAGCCGATCGACCACGGGGTTATCGCCAAGCGCCTTGCGGTAGACGCCGGAAATCGTCTGGACGGTAGCGACGTGGCGGCCAAAGGTTCTTTCCAGCGCGAATGAGATTTCGCCCACCGTGGCATTGGCGCGTGCGGCGCGGATGGCGAACTCAAGCAGGTTTTCATTGCCTTCCGCGGCGCGGGTCAAGGCGTCGAGCGCGTTTTCGACGGCGCCGACGTCACGTGTGCCCTTCAGCCGCTGCAGCTTCGACAATTGCCGGGCCCGAACCTCGGCATTGTCGATCTTCAGCACGTCGACCTCGATATCCGTCTCCGGCCGGTGCGCGTTGACGCCGACCAGCATCTGCTCGCCGGAATCGATGCGCGCCTGGGTGCGCGCAGCAGCTTCCTCGATGCGAAGCTTGGGAATGCCCTTTTCCGTTGCGGCGGCCATGCCGCCGAGAGCCTCGACCTCTTCGATATGAGCAAGCGCGCGCGCCGCGAGGTCATGCGTCAGTCGTTCCAGATAGGCGGAGCCACCCCACGGGTCGATGATGCGCGTGGTACCGGATTCCTTCTGCAGGGTGAGTTGCGTGTTGCGGGCGATGCGGGCGGAATGGTCGGTCGGCAAGGCCATCGCCTCGTCGAAGGAGTTGGTGTGCAGCGACTGGGTGTGTCCCTGCGTCGCCGCCATCGCCTCGAGCATGGTCCGGATGATGTTGTTGTAGGGGTCCTGCGCCGTCAGCGACCAGCCAGAGGTCTGGCTATGGGTGCGCAGCGACAGCGAGCGTTCGTCCTTCGGCGAAAAATTCTTCTTCATCAGGCTCGCCCACAAAAGGCGAGCGGCCCGGAGCTTGGCCACTTCCATGAAGAAGTTCATGCCGATCGCCCAGAAGAAAGAGAGGCGCGGCGCGAAGCGGTCGATATCGAGACCGGCCGCGACGCCGGCGCGGGCATATTCGATGCCGTCGGCGATCGTATAGGCGAGTTCCAGGTCGGCCGTCGCACCGGCTTCCTGCATGTGGTAGCCCGAGATCGATATCGAATTGAACTTCGGCATGTTCTTCGATGTGTAGGAGAAGATGTCCGACACGATCCGCATCGAGGGCTTGGGCGGATAGATGTAGGTGTTGCGCACCATGAACTCCTTCAGAATGTCGTTCTGAATGGTTCCGGCGAGGTCCTTCTGCGCAACGCCCTGTTCTTCAGCCGCGACGATGTAGAGTGCCATGATCGGCAGCACCGCGCCGTTCATGGTCATCGACACCGTCATTTCGTCGAGCGGGATGCCGTCGAAGAGCTGCCGCATGTCGAGTATGGAATCGATGGCGACGCCGGCCATGCCGACATCGCCGGCGACGCGCGGATGGTCGCTGTCATAACCGCGATGCGTGGCGAGATCGAAGGCCACCGACAGGCCTTTCTGGCCGCCGGCCAGATTGCGCCGGTAGAAGGCATTGGATTCTTCGGCTGTCGAGAAACCTGCATACTGCCGGATTGTCCAGGGCTGCTGGACATACATGGTCGGATAGGGGCCGCGCACGAATGGCGGCACGCCCGGATAGGTATCGAGATGCGGCACGCCCTTGAGGTCGCCCTGATTGTACAGATGCTTGACCACAAGGCCTTCCGGCGTCAACCGCTGGCCCTTGATCTCAACCGGCACGCGGCGCGGCGGTACCCACCCGATCTGGCTGAAATCCGGTATCAAGATGCGCCTCCGATCGATTGATCGATGCGGACAGGAAATAGCGGCTCGCAGACCGCAACGCCTTCGGTGAAGGCAGGCCGACGTTCCGCTGCCAGTGTTTCGACCGGGCGCTCGCCCTTCAGCGGGTAAAGTGTCGTGCCGACGATGGCCCGTTCGCCAGCCTGATAGGCTGCATTGCGCCGCGCGGCCGCGGCGTGAACGCGCTTCTGGATGTGCCCTTCCTGAAGGCTGGCAAGCACGCCGCCTTCCGCTTCGATTCGTTGGAATTCCGTCCAGGCCGCCTGGCAGAGTTCCGCGGTCAGCGCTTCGACGGCCCCGGAGCCATAGGCCGGGTCGGCGACGTGACCGATGTGGCTTTCATTGGCCATGATCAGTTGCGCGTTGCGGGCAACGCGCCGGGCGAAGCCCGCCGGAAGGCCGTGCACGATCGTGTGCGGCAGGATGGAGATTGAATCCGCGCCGCCGGCCGCGGCGGCAAAGCCGGCAATGGTGGTGCGCAGGATGTTCGTCTCCGGGTCCGCTGCGGTCATCATGCGAAACGATGTTTCGGCATGGACACTGGCGGTGGAATTGGGGATCGAGCAGGCTTCCTGCGCCCGTGCCCACAGCCTACGCAAGGCTCGGACCTTGGCCATCGACAGGAACTGGTCCTGGTCGACGCTGAGCGCAAAGCCAATATGGGGTGCGGCATAGACAAGTGGCTGCCGGGCCTTCTCGAACATTCTGAGATAGGAGACCGCTGAAGCCAACATGATGCCGAGTTCCTGCGCTTCCGTGGCGCCCCCATTGTGGACCACGCGCCCGTCAGCTTCGAGCAGCACACCGGGGACACCCATCGAAAAGAAATGCGCCAGCGATTGCGGCATCGATTCCTGCAGTGCTTCGATCGACATGCGTAGCCGCCCGGTCCCGGCAAGGATCGCCGCGGGATCGATGCCGAAGGACAGGTTGAGCTTTGCCGGATCAGACCGACGCTTGCTCAGGAACGCGACCAGCCAGTCGGCCATCGGACGGCTCCAGGGATGGGTGTCGATACGGACCTGGACGCGATTGAGCGGAATGCCCTCCAGCACGGTCTCCAGCGCCTTCGCCGTCCTTGGCAGGCCGTAGCCGAACGCATTGGGAGCGCCCTCGAAGACAAGCGACAGTCCGGTGGCGCCCTGCGCCACGTCTTCCAGTGCCTGGGCCTTGGCACGGCCGACATCGGGGTCGTCTATACGCTGGCTGACAATCCAGGGCGATCTCGGGTTTGCTCGCACAAGCGGCTCGCCAATGGTCGAGCGATCGTATAGCGGCTCGATCCGGATGTCGTCGTCGGTACGGGATACCAGCCTTTCCTCAAAGGACGCACCGGCCAACGCTTTCTCCGCGAGAGCCAGCCATCGCTGCCTGTCGGCATTCGGAACCTCAGCATCGTGGATCAAGGCACCAGCGCCCATCCGCTTTCCTCGTTTTGTCGGCCGCATCAGCCTGGAGATGTCAGTCTACGTTTCCTCGCCCCATATCACAATGCAACATGACGCGGCGATGATTGACATCACCCATCGCCGGCATTGCGAACCGTCAACCGATTGCCAAACGACGACAAAATCCGCAAGCGCCAAAAGACCAATTTCGAGTGTAGCCATTGTCGCTTCCGGATGGCGTCACTATACCTTCGGCGAGGACCAAATCAGGTTTGCGGAGACCCGACAAAATGGCTGACGACACGAGTATTTTCATCGGCGCCAGCCGCAAGCCGGATGACAGCTATCAGCGCGCCGAACAGTTGTTGCTGCAATATGGCAATCGCCACGGCCTGGTGACTGGCGCCACCGGTACAGGCAAGACGGTGACCTTGCAGATTCTGGCGGAAGGTTTTTCGAACGCCGGCGTGCCGGTGTTCTGCGCCGACATCAAGGGCGACCTGTCCGGCATCGCGATGATGGGCACGCCGCAGGATTTTCTGGGCAAGCGAGCCGAACAGGTCAGGCTCGACCCTTACGATTTCCAGGAATTCCCGGTCATCTTCTGGGACCTGTTCGGCGAACAGGGACACCCTATCCGCGCCACCATTTCGGAGATGGGGCCGCTGCTTCTGTCGCGCCTGATGAACCTGACGGATGCGCAGGAAGGCATCATGAACATCGCCTTCCGCATCGCGGATGAGGAAGGTTTGCTGCTGCTGGATTTGAAGGACCTGCAGGCGCTTCTCGCCAACATCGCCGAGCGCTCCGATGAAATCAGCACGCGCTACGGCAATGTGACGAAGCCATCGGTTGGCGCGATCCAGCGCACGCTGCTCGTTCTTGAACAGCAGGGCGCGGCGCATTTCTTCGGCGAGCCGGCGCTGAGGATATCGGATATCATGCGGACAACCCGTGACGGGCGCGGGGCCATCAGCGTGCTGGCCGCCGACAAGCTGATGATGAACCCGCGACTCTACGCGACCTTCCTGTTGTGGCTAATGTCGGAACTGTTCGAGGTGCTTCCGGAAGTCGGCGATCCCGACAGGCCGAAGCTGGTGTTCTTCTTCGACGAGGCGCATCTGCTGTTCGACGAAGCGCCCAAAGTGCTGGTCGACCGTGTTGAACAAGTGGTTCGCCTGATCCGCTCGAAAGGCGTCGGGGTCTACTTCGTCACCCAGAACCCCTTGGATATCCCTGAGAAAGTTCTGGCCCAGCTCGGCAATCGCGTACAGCACGCGTTGCGCGCCTATACGCCGCGTGAGCAGCAGGCGGTGAGGACGGCGGCTGAAACATTCAGGCCAAACCCCGACTTCGACTGCGCCACGGCGATTACTCAACTCGCTACCGGCGAGGCGCTGGTCTCGACGCTGGAGGCCAAGGGCGTTCCGTCCATGGTCCAGCGAACGCTGATCCGGCCACCGTCTTCGCGGCTTGGCCCGATCACGCCGGACGAGCGCCGCAAGCTGATCCAGGAAAGCCCGGTCGCTGGGCAATACGACGAGGTCATCGACCGCGAATCGGCCTTCGAGATGCTTCATAAAAAAGCCAGGGATGCACAGGACGCCGAACAGCAGGCGCAGCAGCAAGGCAGTGGTGGCTCGCGCTGGACCATCCCAGGTTTCGGCAACGACGATCCGCCTCAGCAATCCACGGGCCGACGGGCGCCAGCGCCGCGCCCGTCCAACCGCCAGACGGTGACCGAGGCCGCGATCAAGTCGGTGGTGCGTTCGGTCGGTTCGTCGGTTGGAAGAGCGATCGTGCGCGGTATCCTCGGCAGTCTGTCGCGAGGCCGCTAGATCGCAGCATGGAGGCCTATCCGGTTTCAGCCGGATAGGCCTCCAATTGTTGCCGTCTATCGGCGCAAAGAACCGATTTCAGGGCGCGGGCGCTTAACCGGTCGGGACGCCGCTATCGATCGCGATCCCCTTGTGGTTGGTCCCCGCCGTGGGATCACTGACATCGGCCGTGACGATGACCGGGGTCTTGCTTGGCACGCGGTCGTAAAGGTCGATGATGTCCTGGTTCATCAGGCGTACACAGCCCGATGAGACCGACTTGCCGATCGACCGCCATTCGGGCGAACCGTGCAAGCGGTAGAGCGTGTCCTGGTTGCCCTGGAAGAGATAGAGCGCGCGTGCGCCAAGCGGGTTTTTGAGGCCGCCGGGCATGCCGCCATTGTCGGCGCTGTACGGCTTCAGTTCCGGCTGCCGGGCGATCATTTCATCTGGCGGAGTCCATTTCGGCCATTTCTGCTTCCACTGGACCACAGCGTCGCCCGACCACGCGAAGCCGGCGCGGCCAAGGCCGACGCCATAGCGGATCGCCTGGCCGCCGGGGCGCACGAGATAGAGGAAGTGGTTGGTCGTATCGACGACGATGGTTCCCGGTTTCTGGCCTGTCGGGTCCTGAACGATCTGGCGCAGGTACTGCGGATCGATCTTGTCGACTGGTATCGCGGGAAGGTCAAAGCCACCATCGCTGACGGCCGCATACATGGTCACATAGTCGGCGAGCGGGGGCTCGACATAGGCCGGCGGAGGGGGCTCGGCTGGTCCCGGCCCGGTGGTGCTGCAAGCGGAAACTGCGATCGAGGCGGCGCCCAGAGCGGCGGCGTTGAGAAAGCCGCGGCGGCTGAGGCGAACGGGGAGCGATTCAGGTATGGACATGGTTGCCTTTTAAAGTCGCAAATCGCAACAAAGCGTGAATACGCCGTTTGCGCGTTGAGTGCTCGACCTAACACTTGGCGCGATAGGCGGTTCCAAATCTGGCCGCAGGGTGGACAAAGAAAGGCAAAGCTGTGACCGCGCTGCCACTGTTGCGTGATGGCCACATATCAGGGGATCAGCCGCCGGCCACCAAGGCTTCCAGCGACGGCAGGATCAGGGCGGGCGGGAAATCCCGATATTCCTCAGGCTGGTTGCTACGGTTGATCCAGACGGTCCGGAAGCCAAATTTTGTCGCGCCGGCAATATCCCAGCGATTGGACGACTGAAAGGATATCGCACCCGGGTAGAGCCGCCAGCCGGTGGCAACCATATCGTAGACGGATGGATCGGTTTTGAAGCGCCGGACGGTATCGACGGAATAGATGTCGTCCAGGACGTGGTCGAGCGCGGCGGACTTGACGGCCGCTTTCAGCATTTCGGGCGAGCCGTTGGAGAGGATTGCCAGTCTTGCTCCCGATGCCTTGAGCGCCTTTAGGACGGCTGGTACCTCCGGATAGCAGTCCAGTCGCCAATATGCGTCCAGCAGCTTGGCCCTGAGACCCGCGTCCGCGGACGGAACCTTGCGCAAGGCGAAATCCAGGGCCTGCTCGGTGAGTTGCCAGAAATCGGCATAGGCGCCCATCAGCGTCCGCACCCAGGAATACTCCAGCTGCTTGGCGCGCCAAATTTCCGACAGCAACTGGCCGTCCGGTCCGATCTGGTCGGCGTGACGACGAACGGCGGCATGGACGTCGAACAACGTGCCATAGGCGTCGAAAACATAGGCCGCATGATGCATGAGCCAGTTTTGGAACCGGGCGGCACCGTGTGCAAGCCCTGATCGTGCCTGGTATGATGGATTTGACGCCACGCGGGTCATCGCTGGCCCCAACAAATCTCGGCGATGCCGGTTGACGGCGCCCGCCAAAGCATCTTCCAATGGCCGTACAAGGCAATTTCGGAACGGAATGAAGCAATGACATTGGCAGCAGCGGCGCAATCCGCGACCTGGACTTTCGTGGATGGTGATTGGTACGAGGGCAACGTTGCCATCCTGGGGCCGCGCAGCCATGCCATGTGGCTTGGCACCAGCGTGTTCGACGGTGCCCGCTGGTTCGAAGGCGTAGCCCCCGATCTCGATCTTCACGCCGGGAGGGTCAATGCCTCGGCGATCGCGCTCGGCCTCAAGCCGTCCATGACCCCCGAACAGATCGTCGGACTGACTTGGGACGGGCTGAAGAAATTCGACGGCAAGACGGCGGTGTACATCAGGCCGATGTACTGGGCCGAGCATGGCGGCTACATGGGCGTGCCAGCCGATCCCGCCTCGACCCGCTTCTGCCTTTGCCTTTATGAATCGCCGATGATCGCGCCGACCGGTTTTTCGGTGACGGTATCGCCGTTCCGGCGGCCGACCTTCGAGACGATGCCGACCAACGCCAAGGCCGGCTGCCTCTACCCCAACAACGGCCGCGCCATTCTCGAAGCCAAGATGCGCGGCTTCGACAATGCCCTGGTGCTGGACATGCTGGGCAACGTCGCCGAGACCGGAAGCTCGAACATCTTCCTGGTCAAGGACAGCCATGTGCTGACGCCTGCGCCGAATGGCACCTTCCTGTCCGGCATCACGCGCTCGCGCACGATGACGCTTCTCGGAGAGTATGGGTTCAAGACGACTGAAAAGACGCTCTCTGTTCGTGATTTCCTTGAAGCGGACGAGATTTTCTCGACCGGAAACCATTCCAAGGTGGTGCCGATCACCCGCATCGAGGACCGCGATCTGCAGCCCGGGCCGGTGGCCAAGAAAGCGCGTGAACTCTATTGGGATTGGGCGCATTCGACGCCGGCTAAATGACCCGGTTTGCTACCTCTCGTTTTGACGCAGGTTCCCATCGTAAAACCGTGTGACACTTTTCCTGAACCTGCTTAGAAAAGGAACCGGCGCTTCATTTCCGGAGTTGTTCCAGCTCAATCCAGACCTATGTTAGTCCGGTATCGACACCGGATTTTTCCACGAGGGAGTACTACCCATGGCTTTCGAATTGCCCGCTCTGCCGTATGACTATGAGGCGTTGCAGCCTTACATGTCCAAGGAGACGCTGGAATATCATCACGACAAGCACCACAAGGCCTATGTCGACAATGGCAACAAGCTCGCTGCTGAAGCCGGCTTGGGCGACCTGTCGGTCGAAGAGGTGGTCAAGCAGTCGTTCGGCAAGAATGCCGGCCTCTTCAACAATGCCGCCCAGCACTACAACCACATCCATTTCTGGAAGTGGATGAAGAAGGGCGGCGGCGGCAACAAGCTGTCGGGTGCGCTGCAGAAGGCTGTCGACAGCGATCTCGGCGGCTATGACAAGTTCAAGGCGGACTTCATCGCTGCCGGAACGACGCAGTTCGGTTCTGGCTGGGCCTGGGTTTCGGTCAAGGACGGCAAGCTGGCGATCTCGAAGACCCCGAACGGCGAGAATCCGCTCGTTCATGGCGCGTCGCCGATCCTCGGCGTGGATGTGTGGGAACACTCCTATTACATCGACTATCGCAACGCGCGGCCGAAATATCTCGAAGCCTTCGTCGACAGCCTGATCAATTGGGATCACGTCCTCGAACTCTACGAAAAAGCCAAGGCCTGATCGATATCGAAAAGCCCCGGCACGCCGGGGCTTTTCTTTTTTAAGTGGGGGTCTGCGTTGCGATGACAGAGCGGCCAACCAATATCGCCTGAGCAGGAGGGAATATTCCAGCCGCGACATCCGTTAACGTCCTGTCCCAAAGTACCTTCAGCCATTGGAGCCAATTGAATGAGAAAGCTTGTCCTCGCCATCTCTATGCTCGCTCTCGCCGCATCGGCGGCATTTGCGGATCCGATCCTGGATCGGCAGGCTCTGATGAAGGAACGTGGCAAGATCGCCGGCGGCTTATCCAAGGTGGTCCAGGGCGACGAGTCGTTCGATGCAGCTTCCGTGCTGACTGCGCTGCAGGCGCTGCAGGCGAATGCGGAGAAACTCGATGTCGAGGCTCTGTTCCCAGCCGGCAGCGACGCCGGTGACACGACTGCGTCGCCAAAGATCTGGGAGGACATGACCGGTTTCAAGGCGACCGAAGATAAGTTTCTTGCCGATGTCAAGGCAGCAGTGGCCGCCGCGCCTGCCGATGCCGATGCCCTGAAAGCCCAATTCAATGCAATCGGGTCGGATTGTGGCACTTGCCATCAGACCTACAGGGTGAAGAAAGGCTGATGCCTGGCCATGTCCTGGCTCAAAAAACTCATCAGCGCCGTCCTCGTCCTGGGTGGCGTCGGCGCTGTTGCCGGGTGGTCCTTGTCTGCGCCGGTCAAGCTCAGCGCCGAAACCCTGGCCAAGCTTGGCACCGGCGATACAGCCAAGGGCAAGCGCATTTTCTATGCAGGTGGCTGCTCCTCCTGTCATGCCAAGCCGGGTTCAAAGGGCGACACGCGACTCCAACTGGTTGGCGGCCTCGAGCTCAAGACGCCCTTCGGGACGTTCGTACCACCTAACATTTCGCAAGATCCGAAGGACGGCATCGGCGCATGGTCAGTCGAGGATTTTGCCAATGCAATGCTGAAGGGCGTGTCGCCGTCAGGCGAGCATCTTTATCCGGCATTTCCCTATGCGTCCTACGCACGAATGAACCCGGCCGACATTGCTGATCTCTATGCCTTCCTGAAGACGCTTCCGGCAGTGGCCGGCAAGGCGCCCGCCAGTTCGCTGGCATTCCCGTTCAACATCCGTCGCGGCATCGGCCTGTGGAAACTGCTTTATCTCAGCGATCGTCCGGTCGTTTCTCTCCCCGAAGGCACGCCTGAGCCAGTGATGGCCGGTCGCTATCTGGTGGAAGGGCCGGGCCATTGCGGCGAGTGCCACACGCCGCGCGACTTTGCAGGCGGCACGAAAAAGAGCGAGTGGCTGGCGGGTGCCGTGGCGGCTGAAGGCAACGGCATCGTGTCGAACATCACATCGGGTGCGGGCGGTATCGGCAGTTGGTCAGAGGCTGACATCGCTAATTATCTCGAAACCGGATTCACACCCGCCTTCGATTCCGTGGGCGGCGCCATGGTCGATGTACAAAGGAACATGGCCGAGCTGCCGCCCGCAGACCGGGCCGCGATCGCGGCCTATCTGAAGGCGATACCGCCGCATCCCAACGGCTACCCAGCACGCAAACCGTCTTCGAATTGATCTAGGGAGCGCGTTGGAAGAAACCGGGACGCTCCCCCGTTTTTCGTCGCCAAGTTCAGACTATCTTGGCCAGAGCATCGAACAGCGCCAGATTATGATCCTTGGCGTCGTCGACAACAGCGTCGGGCTGCGACGAGAACTTGGCGATGACCATCTCGGCCCGAGGATCGACATAGAGCCACTGGCCGTGGATGCCGAGCGCGAAGAAGGCACCGCTGGAGGCGCCCGTCTGGTACCATTTGTTGTGGTAACGGCCTTGCGGCAGCCATGTCGCGGAGGCGCTTTCAGCCCAGGCCCGGGATGAGCCGCCGGTGATGGTGTCGTGCACCCAATCCTGCGACACGATGCGGCGTCCGTTGGCCATACCGCCCTGCCGCATCATTTCGCCGATGCGCGCAAGATCGCGCGGCGTCATGTTGATGCCGCCGCCGGTGCGCGGGGTGCCGGCCCTGTCGACGGTCACATAGGCATCCTGCCTGGCTCCGAGCGGTTGAAACAGGCGCTCGGAGGCGAGATCGGGAAAACGCCGCCCGGAAGCGCCCTGGATGACGAGGCCCAGGACATCCGAATTGGGGGAGGCATAATGATAGGGGCCGCCATGGTCGCTTTTGCCTTTCTTCAGCCCGGCGATGAATTCGACGACCGTCCCAGGCTCTTCGCCGGGTTCAGAAGGGTCGAGCAAGCCGGCCCGGCGATAGCGCGCGTAAGGGCCGCGCGGATCGTGATAGACCTCCTCGAAATCCAGGCCCACACGCATGTCGAGGACATCGCACACCCGTGCGTCGCCATAGGCCGAGGATTTGAGCTCCGGCACATAGCGTGGCACCAACTCATTGAAATCGAGCAACCCGTCATCCTGCAGAATGCCGGCGATGATCGAGGTCACCGATTTGCTGGTCGAAAACAGGATATGCCGGCTCTGCAATGTGAAGCCAGGCGCGTGGAAGTCGGCGACGATGCGGCCTGATTTCATGACGACCATGGCGTCGGTCGAGGTCTCGCCGAGAATCTCGGCGACAGTGACCTTTCGACCGTTCAGGAAGAGCTCTTGGCGCAGGATGCCTTCAGGATCGACGGCCGGCTCCTCGGCCAGGCCAGGGGTAGCCGCGATGCGCGCTGTCGGGATCAGCTCGCTGACATTGCGAAACGCCCAGACATTCCAGGGCGCTGCGCGCCAATTGCCGAGCCGCACTTCGTCGCGGCTGAAGCCATAGGCCGCCTTGAAGGCCGAAGCATTCACCATAACCGGGTACTCTCTCAGTCGACGTGTTGGAGGAAATCGCGAAAGCGCTCGCTTGGCGGATCCGACAGCAACTCTATCGGCTTGCCATCATGCACGAGCTGGCCACCATCCATGAACAGCAAGCGCGATCCGACGCGTTTGGCAAAGCCCATTTCGTGGGTCACGACGATCATCGTCATGCCTTCGGTGGCCAGGGTCTGCATGACTTTCAGCACCTCCTGCCGCAGTTCCGGATCGAGCGCGGATGTCGGCTCGTCGAAGAGCATCAGCTTGGGGCCTACGGCAAGCGAGCGGGCGATCGCCACCCGTTGCTGTTGGCCGCCGGAGAGCTGTGACGGATAGTGGTTCATCCGCTCGCCCAGGCCAACTTTCTGCAGCAAGGCTGCGGCAATCTCGCGCGCGTCGGCCTTGTTTTTGCCGCGCGACCGGATGGGGCCGAACATCACGTTCTGAAGCGCCGTCAGATGCGGAAACAGGTTGAATTGCTGGAAGACCATGCCGGCTTCGAGCCGGATGCGCCTAATGTCACGCGAACTACCAAGCACGCTGAGGCCATCGACCAGAAGGTCACCGCCGCTCACCCTTTCCAGCACATTGATGCAGCGAAGCATGGTCGACTTGCCGGAGCCGGATGGGCCGATCACCACCGCCACCTCGCCGGGGTCGATGGCGAGATCAATCGATTGCAGCACAAGGTGGTTGCCGAACCGCTTCGAGACCTTTCTGAATTCGACCTTGCTCATGGTAGTCGTGCCGCCCGTTCGATAAATCGCAGACTGACCGCAAGGATGCTGATGACGATCAGGTAGATCACCGCCACGGCGGTCCAGATCTCCACCGCGCGGAAATTCGCTGACATGATCTCTTGTCCACGCCTGGTCAGCTCGCCGACGCCGATAACGAGGAAGATCGATGTGTCCTTGACCACAGAGACAAGCTGATTGCCCATGGCCGGCAGCGCGCGCCGGACCGCTAAGGGGGCGATGACATAGGCAAGCACCTTACGGAAGCTCAGGCCCATGGACAGTCCTGCCTCCTTGAGGCCGGTGGGCACGCTTTCCAACGCGCCGCGCACGATTTCGGCGTTGTAGGCGCCCGAATTGATGATCAGCGTCAGGATGCCGGCATTGGTGGCGCTGATGCGGATGTTCATCAGGATGGGCAGCGCGAAATAGATGAACATCACTTGCACCGTGATCGGCGTGCCGCGTATCAGCGCGACGTAGATCTGGGCCGGAGCCTGCGCCAGCCAGCCGCCATAGGTGAGGAGCGCGCCGGTCAATGCCCCCACGACGATGCCGCCGGCCAGGCCGGCGAGCGCGATCATCATCGTCAGCTCGAGACCCTGCAGCAGGTCCGGCAAGGCGTCGACGATAGCAGTCCATTCGAAAGTCATTAGGGTTCCAGTGAAGCGCTACGGCAATTCCAGGAAAAGTGTGAGACGGTTTTCCGTCGCTGAATTGCGTAAAACAAAGAGATGGAGCGTCTTGTCGTTTCCCTGAAACGGCGAAACGCTTCAGTCGGACAGGGAGCCAGCCGTGAGAGCCGTCGTCGCTCTCACGGCGTTTGGCGGCCTATGCCTGGTCGGGTCCGAACCATTTTTCGCGAATGGCCTTGAGGCGTCCGTCTGCCTTCATTGCCGCCAACACAGCATTTGCTGGCGCCACAAGCGGGCTGCCCTTCTGGAAACCGATGCCGACATCCAGGCCTTCCAGCGTCGGGTGGATCACCCGGACTTTACCTTTGCCGTTCCCGTTGGCGTAATACATCAACACCGGCGTGTCGTAGACGACGGCGTCGGTGCGTCCAGCCTCAAGCGCCAGCAGCGCATTGTCGATGTTCGGCATCTGGTCGATCGTGGCGCTCTTGATGTGGTTTTGGATATAGTCGACAGCGACGGTTCCGGTCTCGGTGCCAATCGTCTTGCCGGCAAGGTCGTCCGATGTCTTGATGGTCGTGTTGTCGGCCTTGATCACGGCCACCAATCCGCTCTGGTAGTAGGGATCGGAAAAATCGATCACTTTCTGTCGCGCCGGCTTGATGAAGAGTTGCGAGACGATCGCGTCGATGTTGCCGGTTTGTAGCGCGGGGATGAGGGCTCCGAAGTCCATCGGCTGGACCCGCCACTTGCGGTTCATGCCCTTGGCGATTTCACCGAAAACCTCCATGTCGAACCCGGAATAGTGGTCACCGTCCTTATAGGCGAAGGGTGGGCTGCCGACATTCGAGCCGACGACGAGTTCAGCGTCATCGGCCTTGACCGAGTTGGCGAGGATGATCGCGGGAGCCGCGAGAAGGCCGAGTTGAAGAAGGTGTCTGCGGTTCATTTTCTTCCCCTTTGGTTATGACCGGGCGACAGGGAGCGGATCCCTGCCTTGACCCGGTTTGTGCTGGTTCAGGCTCTTTGGCTTGTTCGATCTCCAGCGATGCCGCGTCTGGCGGACCGTCGATCCAGCCATCATGGCGAAGCCTCATCGGGCTCTTCCAAACGGACGGCGCCACCCAGCCAGCAGCCGTCGGGGCGCCCTTCATCGAGCCGGAATCGGACCAGGATTTCCGATGGGCGCTGCATGGCGCGCCCCTGGCGGATGGTTATCTGGCGCTCCGATGCCTCAACAATTCCGTTGGACAGCAGACCAAACGACAGCGCCGATGCGGCGATCCCGGTGGCGGCGTCCTCGGGATAGCCGGAGGAACGCGGGAACTGGCGAGCATCGACAATCTGTGCGTCCGTGTCGAACACGGCGTAGGGATAGAGGCCGGTGGAGCCGATTTGGCTGCACAGTTCTTCAATCCTGGTGAAGTCGGGGCTCAAACGGTCGAGCACCGCCACGCTCTTCAGCGGAACGAGTGTCTTGACCCGGCTGGTCGATGCATTCTGGATCGGCAGCGATGCGAGGTCGTCGGCCCGAATACCCAGGATTTCGACGATGTCGGACCGGCCTTTGTCGGCATCGGGAAGCGGCTCGACATTGCCCGCGGGCTGCGAAATCTCGACCGCCGCGCCATGCTCCGTCCGATTGCGTATCCTGGCGTCGACCCGGCCGCTTTTGGTCCAGATCGACAGATGATCGCCGGGCAGCTTTCCCAGCCGATCGAGCAGCCACAGCGCGCCAACGGTCGCATGCCCGCACATCGACATCTCATGATTTGGTACCCAGAAACGGAACTCGAAATCGCACTCCGAGCCTGACGGCGGCGGAAGAACGAAACCGCTCTCGTGGCCAAAGGAGCGCGCCACCTGCTGCATGTCGGCATCGGACATCCCGGCAGCGTCGACCACGATCGGCGCGGGATTGCCTCCATGAGGGCCGGCCGCAAACACACTGACAAGTTGGACGTCCGGACGCATTCTCACCTTCTGACGCAGAATTCACTGCGCACAGACTATGGCCGCGGCAGGGATGCCGCGCGTTCGAACGGGCCTTACATTTTGATCGGCTGGGCCACGCGTTTGCGGATATCGGAGGGTGAGCGGCCGTCTGCCCGGCGCATGGCGTGGGCAAGTGCCGCACCGCTCTCGAAACCGACCCGAAAAGCGATCTCGCCGATCGGCAGATCGGTTCCGCTCAACAGCTCGCGTGCTGTCTGGAGGCGAACGCGAAGCTGAAACTCACCCACCGAAAACCCGGTGCCTTCGCGGAACAAGCGGGTGATGTGGCGCCTGGAAACACCGAAGCGATCCGCCAAGGCGTCGAGGGGGATCTGCTCGTCGGCATGAAGGATCAGGAACTCTTTCAGATCCTCGACCATTGCCATTCCATGCTCACGATGCGAGGCGCCGGGCATCATCTCACCGGCCATGACCTCGGCGATGCATTGGACGAGCAGGGCGGATATCAGGGAGTGCTTGATCCCGGAATTGCCATAGGCACCGCCGTTATTTCGAAGCGAAAGCGCTTGCAGTGCCCGCACCGTGGAACTGCGGCGAACCAGGGTCGTCGACCGGGTGCGCCGATGAAACTCGCTGAGCGAGCCAATCTCCCGGTCGAGCCGGCGCAGAATGGCGCCAGTGACATAGATCGCGACATGGCGATGCGCGCCGATACCAGCTCGAGTCTCGTGCGCACGATTCTGTGGCACCACGGCGAACCGGTCCTGCGACAGCCATGTCCCTTCGCGCTGGTCCTCGTGCTTGAGTTCGACTGTCCCGCGACTCGGCAGGATGAACATCAGGCAGTCGTGCCAATGCCACGGCATGGCGTAGGCGCCGCTGCCGGCCAAGGCGGCATGCTCCTCGTCGGCCGCGATCAGAAGATCGGCCTTTGCCGTGTCGCGCAACTGTTCGAATGACCGCAGCATTTTTGGGCTCGGATTTATCGAGAGCCAGATTAGCAGCGCAAGCAGGGACCGAGCAATCGGAGTCTCTCAGGCTGCTTTCGTGCGTGCTGCCGTGTTGGGACTACAGGTGGCGATCGCCCAGGAAATCGAAGCCCGTCTCGAAGAAATGATTGTAGTTGCAGGTCATCTCCTCGCCCGGCGCGATGTCGCGCAAGGCGTAGGTTTCCTCCGGCGAGGAGACATCGCAATTCGGCTCGTCGTTGTGGTTCATGTAGCGGGCGTCGTCTGCTTCGAAGACGATGTAGGCCGGGTCGCGCCGGTCGGGGTAGGAATAGCGGTCGAGATAGTTCTTTACCGGCCCGGTCTCGCCCTCATAGGTCTCGACGTCGATGATCCGGTCGAACCGGGGGTCAAGTTTCCAGACCAGCGTGCCCTTGGGAATGTGGTTCTTGGCAAACACACCGATGCCCTGGATCGGCGATTTGTCGAGATAGACGTCGACGAGCAGCATGATGGACCTTCACGCGATTAGGAGCTTGTGGTGGCCGGAGGGAAGCCGCGCACTGGGTAGCGCGCGGCCATTGCAATTGCGAGTAAAAATGCGCAAGCAGAATTCAAAAAATCATGACCGCTGGGGCGCCCCGCAGACCGCGTCGCCCGGCTTCAGCGTTGTTGCAGGGCCAGACGAATGCCCAAAGCGCAATAGATGCCGCCGACAACCTTGCCCTGCCATTTTACCCCCGATGGATTTCGGCGCAGGAATTTGCCAAACCCACCGGCGCACACCGCAAAGATGACCGTGCTGAAAAGCCCCAGCAGAACAAAAATCACCCCGAGTGTCATCAGCTGGAGCATCGCCGATCCGTTTTCCGGCCGTACGAACTGCGGAAGGAAGGCCAGGAAGAAAAGCGCGGTCTTGGGGTTGAGCACTTCGGTCAGGACGGCTTGTCGAAACGCCTTGCCGGCGGAGATTGCAACCGCGCCTGCTGCCGGATCAGCTGGCCTTCTCTCGATGATGGCGCGAATGCCTAGATAAACGAGATAGGCCGCGCCGATGTATTTTACGATGCTGAACAGTGTCGCCGACGTGGCGATGATCGCCGAAATGCCGACCATGGCCATGAAGGTGTGAACGACGTCGCCGGCCGCTATTCCGGCGCCGGTCGCTATGCCCACCCTGGTTCCGGAGCTTGTCGCCCGCGCGACGGTCAGGAGGGTGGCTGGGCCTGGAATAAAGACGAAGCCGAGCACGACCAGGACGTAGGCTACCAATGTGGAAAGACCGGTCATTGGTCAGCCTCTCCGGCAAGTTGCGCCTTGCCTGCAACTTTCAGCGCGAAGGAATAAGTATAGGCGATCTCTTCCAGCCTTGAAAACCGACCCGATGCACCGGCGTGGCCGGAATCCATGTTGATCTTGAACAGCACCGGATTGTCGCCGCTCTTGCGGTCGCGCAGCCGCGCCACCCACTTGGCTGGCTCCCAATAGGTGACGCGCGGATCGGTGAGGCCGGCAAGCGCCAGAATCGGCGGATAGTCGAATGCGCCGACATTGTCGTAAGGCGAGTAGGCGGCAATGATCCGGTAGTCGTCGGCGGACGCGATCGGGTTGCCCCATTCCGGCCATTCCGGCGGCGTCAGCGGCAGGCTGGCGTCGAGCATGGTTGTGAGTACGTCGACGAAGGGAACCTCGGCGACGAAGCCGCCAAAGCATTCCGGCGCCATGTTGGCCACGGCGCCCATCAGCATGCCGCCGGCAGAGCCTCCTTGCGCGACGATACGGTCATGCGCGGTGTAACGCTCAGCGACCAGATGACGTGCGACGGCGATGAAATCCGTAAAAGTGTTCATCTTGTGCTCCCGCTTGCCGTCATCATACCAGCCATAGCCCTTGTCCTTGCCGCCGCGGACGTGAGCGATGGCGAAGACGAAGCCGCGATCGACCAGTGAGAACCAGTTGGTGTTGAAGGCGGCCGGCACCGCGATGCCGTAGGAACCGTAGCCGTAGAGCAGGCAAGGCGCGGACCCATCCAGTGGCGTGTCGCGGTGGTGCAGAAGCGAGATCGGCACCAGCTCGCCATCGGCGGCCGGCGCCATCAGGCGCCGTGTGACATAGTGGTCCGGATCATGGCCGGATGGCACTTCCTGGGTCTTGAGCAGCACCCGCTCGCGCGTGCGCATGTTATAGTCGAATACTTGCGCCGGCGTCGTCATCGACGAGTAGGAAAAGCGCATGATCTCGGTGTCGTACTCATAGGAACCCGACAAGCCTAGCGAGAAAGCCTCCTCATCGAACGAAATCAGGTGCTCTTCGCCATTCGCGCGGTCGCGCACGACGATGCGCGGCAGGCCTTCCTTGCGTTCGAGCCGCACCATGTGCTGCTTGAATCCGATCACCGACAGGATCAGACGCCCCGGCTCGTGCGGCACCAGTTCCAGCCAGTTGGCGCGCACCGGATCGCTGGCCGGCGCCGTCATGATCTTGAAATCCTTGGCGCCGTCGGCATTGGTCAGGACGAAGAAGATGTCGCCGCCTTCTTCCAGATCATATTGAAGGCCAATCTCGCGCGGCGAGACCAGTTTCGGTTCGGCGAAAGGATCGCTGGCGCTCAGCAGGCGGTATTCCGAGGTCTCGTGATCGTTGATGCCGATCATGATCCATTCGTTGCTGCGGGTGCCGTCGACATCCATGAAGAAGCCGGGATCGGTTTCCTCATAGATCAGCCGGTCGCTTTCATGGCTTTGACCAAGCGCATGGAAGAAGACCTTTGACGGCCGGTGGTTGGGATCGAGGCGGGTATAGAAAAAACCGTCATTGCCGGCGTTCCAGACGCCGGAACCGCCGGTGTCGGGTATCTCGTCCGCGAGTTCCTTGCCATCGACAAGATCGCGCACCCGAAGTGTGTAGAATTCGGAGCCCTTGTCGTCGAACGCCCACAGCAGCTTGCGATGGTCGGCGGAATGATCGACGCCGCCAAGGCGGAAATAGGCCTTGCCCTTCGCCTCGGCGTCGCCGTCGAGCAGGATCTGCTCGATGCCACCATCGCGGGGCGTACGGAAATAGCGCGGCTGCTCGCCGCCGAGCTTGTAGGATGAGCCGTAGGCATGAGGTCCATCCTTTATCGGTACCGAAGAATCGTCTTCCTTGATGCGGCCCTTCATCTCCTTGAAAAGCCGCTTCTGCAGGTCGACAGTATCGGCCATCAGCTTTGACTGGTAGGCGTTCTCGGCCTCGAGCTCGGAGCGGATCCCAGCATCGAGCAATGATGGATCCCTGAACATCTCCTGCCAATTGTCGGCCCGCAGCCAGGCAAAGTCATCGATTCGCGTTGTGCCGTGATGCGTGTCGGAAACCGGCCGCTTCTCAGGCTTCGGCGGGCTGACGAACGGAAATGCTGTCGTTTTGGTCATTGCGTCTCGCTTTGGAAATATCCGGGATGGCGGCAGCCGTTGTTTCAGCGGCTCCAGCCTTCAGTAACTCAGTCTCATGCGGCTCCATTCGTGGCTTGGCAAGTGGCCAATCTGTCGTCGGCGACACGCCCGATATCAGCAAGACATTCTTCTGACACGATCCAGCTTTCTTTGACGAACGTGATGATTGCACTCCGCCGCCAGCAATGCATGCCGCGATCCATGGTCTCAGCGAAAGCCGACTGTGGCCAGATGAGCTGTATGGTGGCCAAGCAAGATCAAGCATTGAAGTCCTTCCGCGATTTGCGGCGGATGTAAATGCCATCTGACCCAGCGTTAGCTGTCACTGGTTCGACCAGAGAAAAGCTGCCATATGGTACAGGACGCGCTAGATTGAAGCTGATCCACGAATATTTGATCAGTATCGTTGAATATAGCGCAAGAAATGAATTGACTTACTTGGCCTGTTGGCTCATGGAAGGTGTCGTGAAGCGAATCGCGGAGGCTCTTTCCCGCACGAAATTCGCGCAATGCCCGCTTCGTAAAAATAGGGCGCAGATAGAAACAACTCTTGTTGGGGCCTGAAGAAACCATGGACATTGTCGAGACACCTTCCAGAAACAGCGATGCACTGATCGAGTTGACCGCCGATGTGGTGGCTGCCTATGTCAGCAACAACCCGGTCCCGGTCGGCGAGTTGCCCAACCTGATCGCCGACGTCCATGCAGCGCTCGGGCGCGTGGGCGGAGTGAGCGAACAGCCTCCCGCCGATAAGCAAAAGCCGGCTGTGAACCCGAAGCGCTCGGTTCATGACGACTACATCGTCTGCCTCGAAGACGGCAAGAAGTTCAAGTCGCTCAAGCGCCACTTGATGACCCACTATGATCTGACTCCCGATCAGTATCGTGAAAAGTGGAACCTGGACCCGAGCTATCCGATGGTTGCACCCAACTACGCCGCTGCCCGGTCCCAGCTTGCCAAGAAGATGGGCCTCGGCCGCAAGCGCAAGGCGCGGTAATCGCTGCCTGCCCACCATTAAATCGACATTCAACGGCGCCTTCGGGCGCCGTTTGATTTTGTGCAGGAAAATCGACTGGCTGCGATGATCGATCAGGCGGTCTGTTTCAGCGCCGCCTCGGCGTCGCGCTTGATGCGTTTGACCATCGAGCGCAGGCCATTGGCGCGCTGCGGCGAGAGGTGTTCGTCGAGGCCGAGTGTCTTCAGCGTCGCCTCTGCGTCCGTTTCCAGGATCTTGCTGGCCGTCTGTCCGGAAAACAGCGCAAGCACGATCGCGACAAGGCCACGCACGATATGGGCGTCGGAATCTCCCGTGAAGGTAATGACGGGGTTGGCACCGGACCCGTGTTGGGTGGTCAGCCAGACCTGGCTGACGCAACCCGCCACTTTGTTGGCGGTGTTGCGTTGCCCGTCCGGGAATGGCGGCAGCGCTTCGCCCAGTTCGATCACATAGCGGTAGCGGTCTTCCCATTCGTCAAGGAGCGAAAAGTCGTCGCGGATCGTCTGGATCGTGGTGGTCATGATGCCGGATATAATCACGCGCCGCCGCCGCGTCACGGAAAAAGAAGAACACCGCAGGCTTGAGAGGTCGAGAGCCTGCGGTGTGCCGTCGGCAAACGATCCCTGAAATCGGAACCGGCTTTCGGAAACGGTGATGTGTCGAGGGATATCGTTAGTGCATGTTTCGCGCCCCGGTCAGGCGCGCTACGCTTCGATGAAATCCGTCTCAGTTTCTCACGGGCAGGTTTACGGTCGCAGGCAAGACGATGTCTTCGCTCACGCTGCCGGTCGTGGTCGACGTGTCCAGCCCGGCCGCTGGCTTGTCGCCGGATGTCTTGTCGTCCAGCATCGCCGCCGCGATCTTGGCCGTTTCCTTGGCCCGAGCGGTGATGGTGTGCATCGCCGACTTGCCAGTTTCGCAAACATCCGGCTTGCGCTCGCAAATGCCGGCGATGTCGCCAACCGCATCGCGCGCTGCAAACAGGGCCTGGAGCGGGCTGACGCTCTCGTGGCCGGCCTCATCTGGGCCGACACTCAGCGGCAGCGCCAGAAGCACTAGCGAAAACCAGAAAGCCATTCTCATCAGAAAGAACATGTCTTGCCTCTCGTCATGACCGGATCATGCATCCATATGGCATGACCTCTTTTGTAGGCAGGATGTTGGCACACAGGCCCGAAGGACGGCTTGCGGGGACCGCGATAATTTTCCTCAAATTTTAGGCAGATTCGAAACGAACCGTTTTGCTGTCGATTTATAGCAAATCCGGCCAATTTCATTCAATCCGCGGTAACCATCCATCTGGCTGTTTTATCTGGATTTTTTGCACAAAGCGGTTCGATGGTGGCGGCCCGCGCGCTCCGATTTCCAGCGCTGGTTGGATAACGCTCCGTTTACTATGGCTGCATTTGCCTTCGCTTTCGGCCGCCGAGATCCCGATATTCGCCGCAGGCCGGACGTTGGTCGGCCCTGCCTTATCCATTCCTTAAACGCTGGATGCGACTTTCAGAGACAACCAGAACAATCTGCAAAGCAGAGCTGTCCACGACGAGTACGGGTGCGTTGAGTTGAGTTCGATCAAGGCCAGATACGTCGAATTGCCTGGCGCGATGGCTGCCGGATGCGAGCGTATGGTTCATCCCTCCGTGCTGGAGCGGAGCGACCGCGAGCGCCAGCACCGGTTCATTGGTGTCATGCTGGCCTCGCCGTTCTTCGCGGCTGGTGCCGCTGTCACGCTGGTTACATCGGGTATGGGGGCGGCCGTCACCATGGCGGCGATCTTCGCGGCCTTCGGCTTTTGCTGGTTCGTTGCCTTGCTGGTGGCGGCAACGGGCAAGATGGCGTTGGCCGGCAAGGTCGCCATGGCCATGGCTGGCATTGGTCTTGCCGGCCTCATTGCCGCGGCGGGAGGGTTGAGCTCTCCAGTCGCCTTGCTTCTTGTGGCCCTGCCATTTGAAGCCTGGTGGATCGGCACCTCACGGCGCGCTGCATTGTGGGGAGCCGTGTCAGCACTGGCCGCGGTCCTCGCTCAGCCGCTGGTCGGTACCCTTCTGCCGCTTGCGGCAGCACAAATTCCTGCCTGGCACTGGTTGGTGCCGCTGGCCTGGGCGCTCACGCTCATTCCGCGTACGTCGGTGTTTCACAATACCGTCGAGGCATCTGGGGATCAGGACGTCGCCGATCGGCTTGAAGACGTCATCGATGCGGTCGTGCTGCGCGTCGCCAGACATGGCGAGGTGTTGGAGGCGTCGGCGAAGGCGCGCACCATGCTGAAGCTGCCACCGGAATTGCTTTTCGGCACCGGCTTCTTCGATCGCATCCATCTGTCCGACCGGGTCTGCTATCTCAGCGCGATGGCCGATATGCGCGACGGCGCCTTGTCGCGCCGGCTCGAAATCCGCGTCCGGCTGCCGCAGAACGGCGGCGGCAGGACGGTGGACAATTACAGGCCGTTTTCTCTTGAGCTGGTTCGGGCGCCGGAACAGAGAGAGATCTTCACGCTTGTTGTTCGCGAGAACGATGACGTTGCCGCGCTACGCGAAGAGCTGGCCGCGGCCAACGAAGCCGCCGCCTCCGCCGAAGTCGCAAAAGGGCGGTTTCTCGCTGTTGTCAGCCACGAACTTCGCACGCCGCTGAATGCCATCATCGGCTTCTCCGACATGCTGCTGCACGAGATGTTCGGCGCCTTCAAGGACCCGCGCCAGAAAGAGTATGTCGGCCTCGTCAGGGATTCGGGACAACATCTGCTTGCGGTCGTGACGTCGATACTCGATGTCTCGCGGATAGAATCGGGCGCCTACGCCACCGAGCCGGAGCCCTTCCGTTTTTCCGAAGCGGTCGACATGTGCCAGTCGATGATGAGGTTGCAGGCGCAGGCAAAGAGCATCGACCTGCAAGCGCAGATCGCCCCAGATGCCGGCGAGATAAATGCCGACCGTCGTGCGGTGCAGCAGATCCTTATCAACCTCGTGTCCAATGCGATCAAGTTCACGCCCGACGGTGGCGACGTCGTTGTCGGCGCCAAGCGGATCGGTTCTCGGCTGCATTTCTGGGTCAGGGATACCGGCATAGGCATTGCCGAAGAGGACTTTGCCAAGCTCGGCAAGCCGTTCATGCAGATCCACAATGACTATACGCGCCGCTTCGAGGGAACAGGTCTTGGCCTTTCGCTGGTGAAGGGGCTGGTGGAGCTGCACGACGGTACGATGTCGATTGAAAGCATGCCGGGTGAGGGCACCACGGTAACGATCAGCCTTCCCGTGGGCGGGCCCAAGCGACGTTCTGTCGACCAGGCCGCCGTACTGCCGATGCCCGTAGCCAAGGCGAAAGGGGACAGAAATGGCTCGCTCCGCAAAACAGGCTAAGGTGGTCAAGCGCCGCAGCAGTGCCTTTCAGGATGGCGCGGCGGCCGTAGGCACCTTGATTTCACAAAATCCTGTTCTCGTTGGCGGTTCGACCGCGTTCCTGGTGACGCTGTTCTATGTCTCGGCCAACGCCTTGTGGTATCAGCCTTTTCCGCATTCCGGCGCATTCTTCGCTACGCGAAGCATGGTGGGCTTTCCGCGCGCGGGCACGGCCGAGCCGGAGACGACGATCAACATCGTGCGCCCGGCCACCGCGACCGTGCCGGTCAAGAGCGACCCGACCGTCCAGCAGGTCCAGGGCATATTGAAAGACCTCAACTTCTATTCCGGCACCGTTGACGGCATTACCGGTCCGGCCACGCGCAAGGCCATCCAGGCATACCAGCAGAAGGTCGGGCTCAATGCGTCCGGCGAAATCGATGCTGTTCTCCTGGATCAACTGGGTGCCACCCCCACGACAGCCTCCGTACCGCATCCGCAGCCGCGGCCGGCCGAGACCGGCGTCGTCCCGGTTTCGCTGCAGACAGGCACTGCCGCTTCGCAAACCCCCGACGCCCGCATCGTCAAGATCCAGGCCGGACTGAAGGCCTTCGGCAATGATGACATGCGGCTGGATGGCGTGGTGGGCGCGCGCACCAAGGCGGCGATCAAGGAATTCCAGTCGCTGTTCGGCCTGCCGCAAACCGGCGAGCCCGATGAGGTCGTCTACGTCAAGATGCGTGAGATCGGCCTGACCAACTGACAGGCGAAACGACCGCTCGCAAGGGGGCAAGAACCCCGCTAAACAGCGTCCGTATGTCCGGATGCTTTTCATGCGTGTAACCAGCGATCTTTGGGTGTCGGCGCTTTTGCGCCGGGTTTTCGGCGCGGGTGGCTTCGCGGCCGTGGTCAAGCGGGGCGCGACCGAAGCCGGAGCGGTTTTCGTTCTGGCGCGGGGAAGGCTGGGCGAGGTCGCCCTGTTCGGGCCGGCGCCGCAGACGAGTTACGACTCGGCCAAGCCGGACGATCGCTTCTTCAGCCTGCTCGGTGCAGGAGACGATGCCTCCGTGCTGGATGCACGGCTGGAGAGGGAGAAGAAATTCGATCCCGACATCTGGGTGGTTGAGATCGAGGCCGGCGCCGTTCCGGTCGAGGAACTGATTTCCGTCAAGCCCTGAGGCTGGCGGATAGCGGGGCATCGTCGCTGTTCGAAGCGTTGCGGGTGTCGCCGTTGGCTGCGGTGTGCCCGGTATTGCGGATGGCCTTGGACAGGGCCTCTGCCTTCCACCCCCGCACCTTGTCCAGAGCAACGTCGCGGTGAAGCAGCCGGTAACGGTCGAGGAACAGGCGGATGGCGTGCGGGTGCGGGAACTGTGTCGGATAGACAGCGACAGTGATCAGGAACGCCCTGTCCTCGCTGAGGTCGAGCGAACGCAGCGCCGCAAGCAGTGATGCATAGTTCTGGTTGGCGGTCAGGGACCGGGCCGTTTGAAAGTCGATTTCAAGCGCATCCGCGAGCGCGGTCTGGAAAAACGCCGCGTTGCCGGTCAGCGCGGTCTCGCGCAGCTTGGCGTAGGTTTCCGAGCCGACGAAGGGATTGACGGAGGCTCCCAGGCTGTCTCCGGCGGGGCGCATCATCGATCGCAGCCGGCGCCGCGCATTTTCGGCGGCAATGCCGGGTTCTGGCTGCGGGTCGGCGGCCATCTCGACGATTTCGGCGCTTTCGGCCGCCACCTTTACGATCGGTTCCGGTTTGCGCAATCGAACCAGTGTCGGCTTTTCGATCGCCCTGATCAGGTCGGCGATGGTCGGGTTCAAATCCTTGCGGCGCGCAATCGCGCGAGCATGAGGCAGGCCATGCCGCCCGATCAGCGCGATGAGGTCGATGTCGCTGACCGCAGGCGAGCGGATGAGCAGGGGAGCGGCGATGTCGACCGGTTCCTCGCAAAGCCGCCGAATCAGGGCGGTGGGCGCGTATTGGCATTCGGAAAGCGCTGCCGCGACATAGCGGCGTGATTCGGTTGAAACACTATCGAAGAGCGGGAGTGTCAGATCCTCGAGCTGGGCGATCTCCCGGCGCGAGGGGCGGGTGAGAGAACAGAAGGCCGACACCGCTGCCCGGAAAAGCCTTTCAGCCTTGCCTGCCTCAACCCGTACAGCGATTTGCCTGAAATCCGAAGATGACACGAAGGATACGCCTGACACTCGACACAACCCGGACCGCGCGCGACCGGACTGTGTCGGTTTCGCATTCGCCAGGAACAAAGATCAAGTTAGCGGTGATCCGTTAGCGTTCCGTTAACCCTCTAGC